>NZ_JBTYYZ010000001.1:0-421348 GCF_054881455.1 Companilactobacillus sp. FL22-3
ACTTGCAGGGATATTTTCAATTGTGCCATCACTATACGTTATTGTACCGACATTGCCAGTAGTTGGATAGGTAACGTATGAAGGCAATATCAGTTTAGCTTGAATATTAGACCAATCTTCATTACCACTTTGATATTTCAAAAGATAATTGACTCCTAATTTATCGCCTGAATTGACCGTCCCATTAGTTTCAACTGTTTTATCCTGAGTGAGATCATCAATTCTTGAAGTTATATCACCTTCAACTAAAGAGGGAATAGATTCAAAAGCAACTAAATTGGGTTCATAGTAATCACCAGTGGTTGCTGTAAATCCCCAGCGGAGTTTATTATTAGGAACAGTCCCGAATAATGACGTATCAACGGGAACAGTCGCACTTTTCGGATCAGTACCTTTTGAACCATCAGGATTCTTATCATCGAAACTATATGTTATATGTTGATCACCAGGGGTCGCATACCAATGAAGTGTTAAGTGGTGCCATTGTCCGTTGATCAAATTAACATTTTGAGCCTCACCATGCGCCATAGAATAATAATATCCACCGCTCAAATAAGTCCCCATGAAGTAACTTGGTTTAGTACCTTGACGATTATAAGTAAGAAAATTTCCCGGCTCTCCGTAAGCAATATGTTGGCCAGTTATATTACTCCCTGAGTCAAAATAATCTGCAGCCCCAGGAGTTGCACTATTATTCACATGAGTATCAAACTCCAAAGCCCAACTGTTTTGAATAGCCGTTTTAGCTAAATCAACATTGGAACTAACATCTCTATCATTATCGACAGCCCAAGTTCCTAAAGTCTCACCACCGGCAATACTTCCATTTTTATTGGAAAATGCTTTGATTCCGGCATCCGAATTCTGCATAACGAATGCCATTCCATCCGCACGTGTCACCCTTGTATCACCAAAATATAGCCACATTGACAACGTTTGATTTTGCCCTAAATCAATATAATTATTGTTTGCTACATTCGACCACATGGCGGCAGTTTCGTTCTTGTAGCTAGTCATTCGAATGGCTCGCAAAACTCCAGTAGTACTAGCACTAGAATTTAGAAGAAGCGCCTTATTGGTTGGATTGCCTGAATACCCGCTAAAATCTCCTGGTACAAATAAGACATTGCCATTCTTGTCTTTAAGTCCCAAGTTATCTGGCGCACTTTGCAATCCTGCAATTACATCATTAAGAGCATCAATAGAAGAATCAGCAAAAGTATTATTTTCAGTCGTCTCGACAAAACAAAGTAATAGTAATAATAAAATAGTTGGCCATATAAATAATCTCTTTTTCATACTAAACCTCTTTTAAAACTTTACATTGCAGAAATAAATCTATCACTTTATATTATAGACCGTAATAAAATTTTTTGTTAAAAACGATATTTATTTCTGATAAAAATATCATAAGTTTTAAAAGGTAAGGATATTTCTACTTAAAAGAGGTCCTGTTACTTAGAGGAATCTACTAATGTCCAAACTATTTTTCCAGAATATAAACCTGCCAGTTCTTGTCCGGTAGCTTTTAATAAGATCCCGGTAGCAGAATTCCAACTATCATTAATATTGGTTATTTGCATATTGTTACCAGTCTTTACTCCATCAGCGATTATAACTGGCGAATTTGTACTAAACTCGTTTTCATGGCTATACGAATCACGAAAAATAATATTGCCAAGAAATTTGGTCGTTCCGCAGAACAATCCCGTACTAGTAGCCGACAGTTGCCATGCTTGACCTGCATCACGGCTATCATTAACTTTGATATCCCAGTCACCATTTCTGGGAATCAGCCGATCTGCAAAGGTTTGATTGACTGTTTTAAAACTGGAATCCTTCACCGTTAATGATAATGAACCTTGTTTTGAAATAATTACCGATACACTATTGGAAATATTACCTGTAGTATCTTTGGCATATAAGGTTAATGTATTTTTTTCTTGAGTCAATTTAGCGTAAGGAACTTGATAAGTCAACTTGCCATCAGTACCACTACTTCCCAATGGAAAGGCCGCCAAGTTGGTTCCGTTTAAGGTGGGATAGATCGTAATTTGAGAATTATTGACCGCCGATCCATCATTATTAGATACTTTGCCGGTTATCTTGGCGGAATCATTTGGATTTACGGTAAGTTCATTTTGATCCACACTCAACAGCAATGGTTTACTCTTAGCGATATAAAAAGGTATGGTATCGACTGACTTAATTAAAACCGGACTGTCAATTACCGAACGAACTTCTGGTACAAGAGTCTGAACGTTGACATTGGGGGCAGTTCCATTGATCGTAATCGTGGCTTTATTCAATGAATTTGACAATGACTTCTTTAATGTAAGATTCAAAGTATGATCTTTAGTTAGACTTGAGGCTGGAATATCTTCGACTGAACCATCACTATAAGTAATCTTGCCAAGGGTCCCGGTAGATGGGTAATTAAGCAGACTTGGTAAAACCAACTTAGCTTGAATATTGGACCAAGCCTTATTACCGCTTTGATAAGTTAATTTATAATTAAGTGCCAGTTTATCAGAAGAATCAACTATTCCATTAGCTTTAACATCTTCATTCTTGGTAATATCTTGAATCGAAGAACTGACATCACCTTCTACTACGGCCGGAATCGATTCAAAAACAACTAAATTAGGCTGGTAGTAGTCACCTGTGGTAGCAGTAAAACCCCAGAGTAATTTATTTTGATTTACTGTACCAAAGATATTGGTATCGATTGGCACATTCTGTTCAATTGGATAATCTCCTTTTGATCCATCCATTTTCTTGTCATTAAAACTATAATGTAAAATCTTTTTGGCTGCGTCCCACTTAATTGTCAAATGGTGCCATAAACCATCTGTTAAAGCGGCGCTTGAAGCATTACCGTGAGCCATAGAGTAATAATATCCGCCATCTTTAAGGTGCCCCAACCAAGTGAAAGTTGGTTTAGTTCCGTATCGTCTATACATTTTAGAATCTCCAGGTTCACCATCAGCAATATGTTGCGAACCGGTAGCAATATTTGCATCAAAGTAGTCAGCGCCTCCTGGAGCAGGATTAGTATTTTTATTACTATCAAACTCAAGTGCCCAACTATTTTGAATGGCTGATTTAGCAAGTGTAATATTACTATCTACACTATAATCCGTATCGACTCCCCAAACACCCAAAGTTTCACCAGCACCAATTTTATTATACAGACTAGAAAAAGCACCTGTACCTTTAGGATCATTTTGGAGTACAAAGGCCATGCCATCACCAGGTTTTACCTTCGCCCTACCAAAATACAGCCACATAGTTAAAGTCTGATCTTTCCCGAGGTCAAAATAATTACTGCCACTCATATTTGACCAGATTGAAGCAGTTTGGCCTTTATTATAAGTCATTCTAATTGCCCGATAAGGATTACTAGCCGAAACTGGACGACCATCGACCGTTTGAAGTTGGGCCAGATTTTTCCCCTTTCCCGTCAAAGTATTGCTTGGATCATCATACTGACTCAAATCTCCAACTGTAAATAAATCACTATTAAGTATCAGTTTATTAGGAGCAATACTCAAACCGTACTCAGCCTCAGCAAGTGCATCTCCAGTCGCATCTGCTGCTACTATCTTAACGTTTAAAAGTATTAATGAAAGCGAAATAAAAACTGCACAACAAACAATCCTCACTCTAAACACTGTTGATACCTCCCTATCCACATCATTGCCATCAAATATAAGTTTTTAATCGATTCGATTATAGCTTTTGTGAATAAAGAAAGATATCATTTTTATATATAAAAACGCAAAAATACCATTATTTTTTAATATAAAATAATGGTATTTTTGTTATATTTTAATATAATTATTTTGTTTTTCTTTCAAAACGTGTATTGAATAATGGACTAACTGGTTCGTTGTCATGAATACGTTTGATAGCTTCACCAATCAGTGGACCTACTGAAACTTGAACCATCTTGTCGATAACTTTTTCCTGAGGAAGATTGATTGAATCTGTTACAACCAATGTCTTAATAGGAGAAGCTTCGATTCTTTCAATAGCTGGGCCGGAAAGGATTGGATGTGTACAACAAGCATAAACTTCTGTAGCTCCAGCGTCGATCAAAGCTTGTGAAGCAAGTGAAATAGTACCGGCAGTATCGATCATATCATCAATAATGATAGCTCGTTTGCCTTTAACATTACCGATAATGTTCATCACTTCGGCAACATTAGCACGAGGACGACGTTTATCAATAATTGCAATTGGGGTCTTCAAAAATTCAGCTAATTTTCTAGCACGTGTAACACCACCATGGTCAGGTGAAACAACCACAGCATCTTCTTCAAGATGATTTGATAAGAAGTAGTCAGCCAATAATGGGGCACCCATCAAGTGATCAACTGGGATATCAAAGAATCCTTGAATTTGGGCAGCATGTAAATCAAGTGCAAGCACACGATCTACGCCGGCACGTTGCAACATGTTAGCAACTAACTTAGCTGTAATTGGTTCACGGGAACGTGATTTACGATCTTGTCGTGCGTAACCGTAGTATGGAATCACCACGTTGATTACTGATGCTGAAGCACGTCTCAAGGCGTCAACCATGATCAAAAGTTCCATTAAATTATCGTTAACTGGAGCTGAAGTTGATTGAATCAAGAAAACTTCGGCACCACGAATACTCTCATCAATATTAATTTGAATTTCACCGTCACTGAAACGTGTAACTGATGATTTACCTAATGGTACACCAACCTCTTTAGCAATTTTTTCAGCTAAAGGCTTGTTTGAATTCAATGCAAAAATCTTCATTGGTCGTTCGTTATTTTGACATGACATTTAATTATTCACCCTTATTTCCATTCTTCACTATTTGACAGAGGTAATCTTTCCCAGAAATCCTCTTTATTTGTTTGTCTTTGACGTGCAATTGCCATTGCATGCTTAGGAATATCATCTGTAATCGTTGAACCTGCAGCGATAAACGAATGATCAGCCATTTCAACTGGAGCAATAATATTAGAGTTGCTGCCAATAAATGAATGGTCGCCGATATTGCTGTGCCATTTCTTGACACCGTCGTAGTTAACAAATACTACACCACAACCGACATTGATATCCGTACCCAAAGTAGCGTCACCAACATATGTTAGATGACCTACCTTAGTCCGATCGCCAATCTTAGCGTTTTTGATTTCACAGAAATTACCGATATGAACATCACGGCCAATCTCTGCTTTTGGTCTAAGATGTGAATTAGGGCCAACATTACTTCCCTTATGCATAATAGCATTTTCAATCGTTGAGCTGATCACTTCAACATTGTCTTGAATCTCAGAATCAGAAATTCTTGAGCCTGAACCGATAACACATTCTGAACCGATCTTAGTTTGACCAAAGATCTTAACATTTGGTTCGATGACAGTATCGTTGCCGATTTCAACATCAACATCGATATAAGTATTATCTGGATCAACGATTGTTACACCGTCGCGCATGTGTTCTTCATTGATTCTTCTCTGCATGATCTTCTCAGCTTTAGATAGAGCAACTCGGTCATTGACACCAAGTGATTCGCTCAAATCAGCCATTTGATAGGCAGAAACTTTTTTACCTTGTTGTTTAAGCAATGAAATCACATCAGGCAAATAGTATTCGCCTTGAGCATTATCATTCTTAACTTTGTGCAAGTTTTCAAATAACAACTTATTATCAAAGCACAAGACACCAGTATTGATTTCTTGAACTTCTTGTTCACTTCTTGAGGCATCCTTTTGTTCAACGATCTTCTCAACATTACCGTTGCCGTCACGAATGATTCGTCCATAACCGAACGGATCATCAGCATGAGCAGTTAAGATTGTTGCTGCAGCGCCTTCTTTTTCATGAAAATCAAACAACTTTTCAAATGTTTCAGATCTAAACAAAGGTGTATCACCAGTAGCCACTAGAGTAATACCATCTTTATCTCCCAAAACATCCTCAGTTTGCAATACAGCATGGCCTGTACCTAATTGTTCTGTTTGCAAGGCATATTTAGTCCGGTCGCCCAATAGTTCTTGAACTTTATCAGCACCATTACCGATAACCGTCTCGATCAAATCTGGCTTAACCTTCTCCACCTGTGTCAACACATGGTCAACCATGGCTCTCCCTGCAACAGGGTGCAAGACTTTATATAGTCTAGACTTCATTCTCGTGCCTTTTCCGGCAGCAAGAATTATTACATAACGATTCGACATCAGAAACTCCCTTCAGTCATTCAAATATCCTTATATATAATAGCATTATTATATATGACTGCTCAATTAAGAATTTACTCAAAATAACTGAAATCGGTATTAGTCAAATAATTTCCTGCTTCAACGTTCAAAATCTTATTTTTTGTATCGATTTTAGTCACTTTAAAAATAGAAGTCACATCTTCATCACTAAACTGACTGTGAATATTAATATTTTCGGCAAAGACGGTCGCACCAACAAAGATAGCGTTAAATTCAGAGATCAAACTACGCAAGCCATTGATCGTACCGCCGCCTTTCATGAAGTCATCAACTACTAACACCCGTGAGCCTTCATCAAGACTTCGTTTAGAAAGTTCCATCTTTTCCACTCGGTCCGATGAACCAGACGCATAGTTGACACTAATTGTTGAACCTTCTGTGATCTTTGAATCACGACGGACCATAACAAATGGAATATTTAAGAAATTAGCGACACTTTGGGCAATTGGTATACCTTTTGTGGCAACTGTCATGACGACATCAATTGAACTCTGTGAGTACTGTGTAGCAATCATGCGGCCAACAGTTCTCAACAGCTCCGGATCAGCCAATAAATCTGTCAAATATAAATACCCTCCGGGCAGAATTCTATTGGGTTCGACTAAGCGTTTGGCAGTACTCTCAACAAATTCAGTCGCTTCTTTTTTGGAAATTCCCGGTGTGAAAATTACTCCCCCACCAGCTCCAGGTAAAGTTTCAAGAACTCCGATTCCCCGAATCATAAAAGTTCTTCTCAAAATACCTAAATCCTCAGAAATTGATGACTTGGCTGATTCGTAACGATCTGCAAAAAATGCCAAAGAAATCAAGGTATGTGGTCGTTCTAATAAATAGCGAGTCATGTCAATTAAACGTTCGCTTCTTCGTGTTTTCATCTTTTTTTCTCCTAAAAACATATCTACCTACAAGATTATAAAGCAAAACAATGAACAATTCATGTTTTTTTCGAACCAAGTCAATAGATTATCTTAACTTTCACAAAAAAAGACCTCTGATTCGATGTGTGAAATCAGAGGTTATTCAAAATCAATGTTCAAAGACTGACAATATCTTGTGTGTCTTCAAATTAACAAAAGCTTATTATAACTATTCAGCTTCAGCTTCAGTTTCAGCGTCTGAAGCAGCTTCAGCGGGTTCTTCACCATCAAATTGAATATCAATTGACTTTGTTAACAAATCAGCATAGCTGTATGAAACACGTTCAAAAGAATTTTCATTTTGATCCAAATCTACGACAAATACTGAATGGAACGTTTCTGCTAAAGTTCCCCGGCGACGGACAACTTTCTTACGACCTGCTTGTGCGACAATGGTCAAATTCTCACCTAAGTGTGAATCTAGTCGACTTTTAATTGTCTTTAATGATGTTGGCATTATAATAATCACTCCTTAGGAGTGAAATTTTACCACGTTTTTGTGAAAATTTCAACAAAATCTTGAGGTAGTTAACCTTTTACTTAGCAAACTCTACGGCCATCTGTTTAAATTGATCGATTGAAACTTGCTCTGCACGGGCATTTTCAGCAATTCCACATTTTTCAAAAACATTTTTTATTTTTTCACGATTTTCATCGGTACGGCCTAGCCAATTCAATAAATTATTCATTAAACTCTTACGTTTTTGCATAAAAGCTGAACGTACCAATTTATTGAAAAAGATTGGATCTGCGATATCAATCTGCTCTTTGGGTAATCGATCAAGCACTGCGACCGCTGAATCAACTTTGGGACGAGGAATGAATGACTTGCTACCGACAATCCGGTCGATTCTAGCATTCATTTGCGTTTGGACGGCGATCGACAAGGAACCATATTCACGATGTCCTGGATTAGCAGTGATTCTTTCAGCAACTTCCTTTTGCATCATCAGTACTAAGGATTGGAATGGATAGTCACTTTCAATCAAGTTCAACATAATCGGTGTCGTAATGTAATAAGGCAAATTAGCTACAACTTTGATTGTTTTACCTACTAAATCATGGTCTTTAACAAATTGATCAAGATCGACTTTTAAAATATCTTGATTGATCACATCGATATTTTCGTAATATTGCAATGTATCGGCTAAAACTGGTATCAAACTATCATCGATTTCAAAAGCATAGACGTGTTCGGCTACTTGAGCTAATTTTTCCGTCAAGGCACCGATACCAGGTCCAATTTCAATGGCAATCTCATCAGATTTTAATCCAGATGCATCAACAATATCGTCTAAAACTTTTTCATTGGTTAAGAAATTTTGTCCTAAACTTTTCTTTGCACGCAATTTATATTTACGCATGATGTCATTCGTACGAATAGGATCAGCAATACTTAATCTATTTTGTGTCATGAGTACTTCCTTTATCAAAATTTTTAACCGCTGCTAACAAATCTTTCGGTGCCACTTGAAACATATTCAAACGATTCAAAAACTGTTTCGCATTCGTGTAGCCTATCTTCAACTCGGAACCAACGAATAAGCGCCGCTGATGAGAATCAGTTCGTCCAATCAGTCCTAAATTAACCATATCAGATTGGTCGTAATCCTTAAAATCACTTTCAGTTTGCGTATAAACAGCTGCTAATGCGGATTTGATATCTTCGTCTTTAGCATGTTCGATACCTAGACTGCCATCACTATGCTTAGGAACGGCTTTGTTACGGGGCAAAAAGGCCTGTTTAGCATCAGGGACCGCCTTTTGAATGATGGTGCGCAAACGGTTGCCGTTAAAGTCTGGATCAGTAAAGATAATCACGCCACGTTTTTTTTGAGCTGCTTTGATTCTAGCAATTGTTTCTTGACTGATAGCTGAGCCAGTCGTTTCAATCGTGTCGACGCCTAAGTCTCCAAAGCAATCTTTTAGGCGATTGGTGTCCGACTTACCTTCAACTACGATAATCTCTTTTATTTTTTTCATACTGGTAGATTATACACTTGGTGAGCATTATTGAAAGTCCGTTCAGCAATCTCATTCGGTGCAATATCCTTATATTTGGCAATCGCATCGACCACATATCTCGTATAAGCTGGTTGATTAGCATGTCCACGATAAGGCTCGGGAGTTAAATAAGGGGCGTCTGTTTCAACTAATAGGCGATCTAAGGGCGTATTCTTTGCCGATTCATGAACTTCTGGAGCATTCTTAAAAGAAACGACTCCACTGTATGAAATCCACAAACCTAAGTCCAAGAACTTATTCAGCCATTTAAGATCACCGTTGAAACTGTGCATGATGATACCGGACTTCGACATATCATGGTCTTTCAAAATACGATACATATCATCAAACGCATCACGACAATGAATTGAGACTGGCATGTTATATTGTTGAGCAACATCGAGTTGTTGAATCAAGACCTTTTGTTGAATCTTTGGATCTGGATCTTCTTCCCAATGATAATCGAGACCAATTTCACCAATAGCAACTACCTCGGGTAGCTGGATTTGATTGATCAGCTGCGTTTGATTATACTCTTCAGCAAATTCTGGATGCCAGCCAACAACGGCATGCAATGGTTGGTAATTTTGGGCTAGTCGAATCGCATCGAGGTTAAATTGTTCGTTTGAACCGATAATAGCCATCTCAACAACATCTAATTCCTTTGCATTATCAATGAACTGTTGCGTCTTACCTGCAAAAGCCTCGTCATTTAAATGTGTATGCGTATCAAAGATTTTCATTAGCCTAAAATAGCTCCATTTTTGTGTGAATCATCAACGATTGCCAGTTTGACTTCATCACCCTTTTCAGTTGAAAGCAACATACCGTTACTCCATTCGCCAACCATCCGACGAGGCTTCAAGTTAACAACTGCCAGCACTTTCTTACCGATCAATTCTTTGTAGTTAGGATAGAATTTGTGCATTCCTGAAAGGATCTGACGGTCAACGCCTGAACCATCGTCTAGTTTGAATTGCAACAATTTACTTGAGTTTTCAACCGGTTTAACGTCAAGAATTTCTGTTACGACCATCTTAACTTTGGCAAAATCATCGAATTCGATTTCTTTAGGGAATTCGTCATCTTCTTCTGCTTGTTCTTTAGCTTTAGCTTGAGCAGATTTACTCAACTTGCCAGTACCATGCTTAGCTTGTTCTTCTGCCATCTTGCCTTTAATGTAATTAACTTCTTCTTCAGCATCAAGACGTGGGAAGATTGGTTCTGGTTTGTCGGTTACAGTCTTGCCAACTACTGTGTCGCCAAATTCAAGTGACTTATCATGATCATAATCAAGTCCTAATTGGGCAAACATCTTAACAGGTGATTGAGTCATTACTGGGCTGATCAAAAGGGCAATTAAACGCAATGATTCAGCTAAATGACCAAGAACTGATTGTAATTCAGCCTTCTTAGCTTCATCTTTTGCCAAAACCCATGGTTGTGTTTCGTCAATATACTTGTTAGCACGTCCAATGAATGACCAAACGCTAGCTAATGCATCGGGAAATTCAAACTTATCCATGTGTTCACGATAAGCTACTAATGTCTTGGCATATTCTGCTTCAAGATCCTTATCAAGTTCAGTAGCTGCTTTGACAGTTACGATCTTACCATCGTCATATTTATTGATCATTGAAATAGTTCTGTTCAATAAATTACCTAAATCGTTAGCGAGGTCATAATTGATCTTGTCGACATAATCTTCGGGTGTGAAGACACCATCACTACCAAATGGTATAGCTCGCATTAGATAATAGCGTAGTGAATCCAAACCATATCTAGAAACTAACATCTCTGGATAGACAACATTACCTTTCGACTTAGACATCTTACCGTGTCTCATCAACAACCAGCCATGACCAAAGACTTGCTTAGGCAAATCAATCCCTAAAGCCATCAAAATAATTGGCCAATAGATAGTGTGGAAACGGACGATTTCCTTACCGACAAATTGAACATTAGCAGGCCAGTATTTATTGAAGAGTGATTCATCATCACTGCCATATCCTAGAGCTGTAATATAGTTCAAAAGTGCATCGACCCATACATAAACCACGTGCTCTGGATTACTTGGAATTTGTACGCCCCAATTGAAAGTAGTTCTAGAAATAGCTAGATCTTCCAATCCTGGCTTAATGAAATTATTGATCATTTCATTCTTACGAATCTCTGGTTCGATGAAAGTTGGATTATCTTCGTAATACTTCAATAAACGGTCAGCATATTTGCTCATCTTAAAGAAGTAGCAAGGCTCTTTAACCAATTGAACTTCGTGACCAGAAGGAGCTTTCCCACCGATAACATTACCGTCATCATCATGATAAACTTCAGCCATTTGTGATTCGGTGAAGTATTCTTCATCATCGACTGAATACCAGCCTTTGTATTCGCCTAAATAAATATCCCCTTGTTTAATCAGACGTTCAATGATCTTTTGAACTGCTTTAACGTGATAGTCATCAGTCGTACGAATGAACTTGTCATTTGAGATATCAAGCTTCTTCCAAAGCTCTTTGATTCCTTTAGCCATCATGTCCACGTATTCTTGTGGCTCCATGTGTTTTTCTTCAGCTTTTTGTTCGATCTTGAGACCATGTTCATCAGTTCCCGTTAAGAAGAACACATCATAGCCTTCATTACGTTTATAACGAGCCAACGTGTCCGCTGCGATCGTTGTATATGAGTTCCCAATTGTTAATTTTCCAGATGGATAATAAATGGGTGTTGTGATATAAAAAGTCTTTTTCTCTTCAGTCAATATATTAACCTCCACCGCTACTAAATTGATATTAAGTATAGCATTTTTTTAAATTTGTGAAAAAACGTTCGTGGCATCGTCTGCGATAGCCAAAATAGATGAATCAAGGTTTAAATCTTCTTTATTAATGACAACCAATTTAGCTTGGGGTGAACTGTACTCTAATAATCCTGCAAATGGATAAACTTTGAAACTAGTTCCGACAACTACTAAAAGATCAGCTTTTTGAACTGCTAAGGCCGCATTTTGAAAATTCTTTGGATTGATATTCTCACCATATAAGACAGTTGTCCCCGGACGAATGATCCCGTTGTCCTCATGATGGCGAAAATCCTTTAAATAATACTTGTAATCAAACTCTTTGCCACAAGTTAGGCAATGAATATTATCGTATAAATTACCATGAAATTCTACGACATTTTTTGCCCCAGCCTTCGTATGCAGTTTGTCAACATTTTGCGTGACGATTGCACCTTTTTGATTGCTGATCTCGGCCATTTTTTGATGAATGATATTCGGTTGTGCGTCAGGAAAATACATATTTTCGACCACGAACTCATGAAAGATATCCGGATGTTTGACCAAATTATCATGGCTCAACATATATTCAGGTGGAAAATTGTAGTTCTTGCGCTTGTACAACCCATTTTTTGAACGATAATCAGGAATCCCTGATGGTACGGAAACGCCGGCACCAGTTAGAAAAGTTACAAACTTAGCTTGTGCTAACAATTCTTTAAACTCTTCAATTTTATCGGACATTATTTTCTCCTATCTTATTAAATAATCAGTTCCTTGTTCCTTAAAAACTTGTTCAACTGTATATTGATAGAAAGTTTTGTAAAATTCGGGGGTGACTTTATTAGGGTCAAGATTCAAAGTGGCCACGCTTTGACCATCGTTGATGCTGATCAGAGCAAAGCCGTCTCGACCAGTAGCCCGGTTCTTATATTCGGAATGCTTGATCTGATAGACTTGGTTCAAACTCAAACGTAATTGACGCTTGGATACGACCGGTGTGACGTTCAAGAAAGTATGGAAATGCATTCCTTGATAACCGTTGGAAATAATAATTTCATTATAAGCATCGAGACTATTAACCAAAGCTCTTCTGAATTGGAAGGGAACCGTCAAGTCGTTTTCTTCAACAATTTTAGCCATCTTCAAAGCATACTTAAATGATGTAGGAAATTCGTCTTTCCATTTATCATCTAAAGCATGTTCACCGAAAATCATTCCATCGAACATGATTACAGTCCGGAAGAAACGCATATTGGCATTATCTAACGAAACGTTAGGATGTAAAGCTATTTCAAGGCCCTTCAAGTATTCGGCCTTGACTTCATCCGTCAAAGTTTGATCAGCTTTTTGACGCTTTAAAACCGTAACGTGTTCCAAAGTCTCGAAGACTGAATTAGCAATCGCCAGAACTCTCTCATCACGCTCACGTTGACCAGTCGTCACTGCAGAGGAAATATTTGGCTCATCGGAGAATTCCAATTCAATATGATGTAACTCGTGACTCAAGACGAAATCGGCATATTTTTCATTAGTAATTACAACCTTAACGAGATCTTGATCCACAGTATGATTAGCTTGATCTAATGTTAAAAGTTTTTGTGGTTCGAATTGGGAATATATCTCAATTTTCTTATTATATTGTTGTTCAATGTTTTCAACCTGTTCTACAATGAAATCAGGCAATTCATTAAGATTTATTTGTTGCATTATTATTACCTCATATAAAGGAGATTTTTGTATGGAAATAAAAGTAGACTTACCTAACAACTTATTGCCAGACAAATATGGTAAATACGCTGCTCCAGATGATATAAAAAATGGGAAACCGGTTATCAGTTTCCCAATTAAATTATCAGATATTCCAGCAGACGCAAAAACTATTGCTTTGACTTTTACTGATCCTGACTCCATTCCAGTTTGTGGATTTGAATGGATTCACTGGACAGCCGCAAATATTCCTAGTTCACAAGTTGAGATACCTGAGAACTTCAGTCAAATTGCCAATAAACCAGTCGTTCAAGGCAAAAATAGTTCTGCCAGTCCATTACTAGATGGTCCTAAAGATGTGGCCACAGGTTACAACGGACCTTATCCACCTGATCAAACCCATGATTACGTACTCAAGGTATTTGCTCTAGATGACAATCTTGATTTGGAAAATGGTTTCTGGATGAACGAACTACTGCACAAGATGGACGGACACATTTTAGCTTCTGCTAAGATGACTATTCCAAGCCGTGCATAATTATCATTTATCTTGAAGATTCATTTTGTGAAAATAACTAAAGACATAACCTTCTCTAACGCCGAAATTCGAAAAACGAATTTCTTTAGAGGGGGTTTTTTTAATAATCTCAGAAATTATTAAAATGCCTCCCAAAATAACTTCGTATCTACCATCGCTCAATTCTTTGATTTGACTTCGTTCTTCAAGAGAAGCGTGAATCAATTTATCAAAGAGTTCGTCGATTTGGTCACACGAAATAACTGAATTGTGCAAGGTTTTTTTATTTTTACCTTCACGATTCAAAATACTCGTCACAGCGCGCAAAGTACCACCAAGGCCAACAAAGGTTGCTGGCGCACTCATCCAGTGCAGGTCTTCTAAACGCTGAGCGATATCTTTTCTTGCTGCTTGTAATTTTTCTGCTTGGATTGGATCACTCGCTAAATACAAATCAGAAATTGAAATGGCCCCGATTGGAATACTCAAACCATGTTTGAGCCGACCTTTCTTAGCCAAACTAATTTCACTGCTTCCGCCACCAACATCAACGATCAACGCATCTTTGATCCGCATCGTACTTCTCACTGCAACGTAATCATAGTATGCTTCTTCTTTTTCGTTAATGATCTCTAGTCTTAAGCCTGTTTCTTTGAGAACAGCAAAGATCAATTGCTCCTGGTTCTTAGCCATTCTAACAGCGGCAGTGGCAATCAAGCTGATTCGATCAACTTGGTATCTTTCAATTCGAATTTGAAATTTCTTTAAAACATCAATTGTTTCTTCAATTTGATCGTTGGTCAAGAGTCGACTTTGAGTAATAGATTTTCCTAGTCTCACTGGTTCACGCCAACGGTCTAAAGTTTTAAAACGATTCTTTTTTGAAGATCTGTACACTGATGTTCTAATGGAGTTAGATCCAATTTCTATAACTGCTAACTTCAAATCTACATCACATCCCATTGTACCAATTATATAAAAAAATAGACCTACATAGTAGGTCTATTTTAAGAAAGCTAAGAAATAAGTTCATTCTTTAATTGTTTACGGTGATTAAAGAACTGTTTATAGCCCAAGTAACAAGAAATAATCGATCCAATACTTGTTCCTGATAGTAACATAAAAGTTACCATAATTTGGTATTTGATGGCCTTAACTGGATCAACTCCAGCAAAAATCAAACCGGACATCATTCCAGGCAAACTAACTAATCCCAGTGTTTTGATCGAATCGATGGTTGGTTGCATTCCACTCTTAATTGAATCACGCAAAATATCTAACGAAGCTAATTTCACATCTGCTCCCAAAGCCAATTTTTCCAAAACTTGTTGATGACGATCTGTATAGGTCTGTTTCATATTCCGATAACATAACCCAATCGCCACCATAATATTGCTGGCAATCATTCCGGTTACAGGAACGATCTGTTCAGGAACAAACTTGATTGAACCAGTCAGAACTAATGTCGCCAAAGTAATAGTTGTCCCCACAAAGATAGCTAACAACGACGATTGAAAGGCTTTAGGAATACCGTTACCACGTTTACCTGCGTTCCAAGAAGCATTGCCGACAATAATCAAAAAGCAGGCCAAGGTGAGCCAAATGTCATTAGCTTTGATCACGAATTTTAAAATATATCCAACGATCGACAATTGAACGATAGCCCGCACAACGCCAATAATAATATCTTTATCAATATGTAACTTTTCTACGTAGCCAATAATCAGAGCCACTAAAACCAAGACAAATCCTAATGCTAAGGTTGAATTAGAAACCGTTAAATTAGTCATTTACAAGCTCTCCTCCCTTAATTGTCACCGTATCAGCCGAATCGTCAATTTCGGTTTCGTCATGTGTAACTCGCAGAATCGTGAGTCCTTGTTGATTGAAGTCATTTAACATCTTATGGACAATGTTTTTATTTTCAGCATCCAGACCAGCAGTAACTTCATCCGTTATCAAAACTTCTGGTTGAAACAACAAATTACGCAACAAAGCGATCCGTTGTTTTTCGCCTCCA
The DNA here is from genome assembly GCF_054881455.1 of Companilactobacillus sp. FL22-3. Taxonomy (NCBI): domain Bacteria; kingdom Bacillati; phylum Bacillota; class Bacilli; order Lactobacillales; family Lactobacillaceae; genus Companilactobacillus; species Companilactobacillus sp. FL22-3. The sequence continues at coordinate 16,214 of NZ_JBTYYZ010000001.1, forward strand.
GAAACATCATTGACGCTCTTGTCTAAATAATCCGATTCCAGATTGACCATTTTCAAGTACTGATCAACCTTACTTTCATCAAATTGTTGATTACGAACTTCAAATGGAAACATCAAATTATCACGGACTGTCTTTCCAAATAGTGTTGGCTGCTGAAAGGCATATGAGACTTTTCGCCGATATTGAGTTGGCTCTAAAGTTTCAATATCATCCCCTTGAAAAAGCACCTTTCCTGAAGTAGGACTGATCATCGAAGCCAAGATCCGCATCAAGGTACTCTTCCCACTCCCAGACGGCCCAATAAAAGTCAGGTATTGGCCTTGTTCGATGTCTAAATTAATGTTTTTTAAAATCTTTGTCTCACCGACTTGATAAAAAAGTTCATTCACTTCAAATATCTTAGACAAAATATCGCCTCCCATTTCTCACAATTAATTATCAACATAAATGCAACAGACTCCTAATGATTAGCTTACAAAAAGCAATGTTTACGCTGCCACTATTATTACAAGTATCTTAACTCATTTTATACCCTCCGTTTCGTCTATTTCACAAAAAAGTTCTATATGCCTTATCAATAAAGACTTCTCAAAAAAAGTCCTGAATATCGTCGTTTCAAATATTTTTGTTGAGAGCCAAAAAAAATTAGGATATAGCCGAACAAAATAGAAAGGACAGAAAAAATGTTATTAAAGAAAAAAGCAATCTATCTAGGAGTCTCCCTATTTTCAACCGCAATCTTAGGTTCAACTGTCAATCAGACCGCAAAAGCAGCCACCACCAGTCCCTCAGTTGGTTCTTCAACTAACAATTCTGGTACAACAACTGATCCTTATGCACTGCCAAGCAATCTTTCAGCCGATACCGTTGTTAATTTTACCGATCCTAATTTGGAAGGCGAAGTTAAAAATGCGTTGAACATCTTCACTACTACGCCGATTACGGTTGGTCAAATTGAATCCTACAAAGGAAACAACCTCAATATTTCAATGGTCGAATATGATACTATTACTCCCAACTTGGGAGTGACTTCACCTACTGGACCCGGCGGCTATATTCCCGACATCATTACTACCCCAATCGAAAGTTTGAATGGCCTTCAATATTTGCAAATGTTACCCTCATCGACCAAGGTTCAAGTTCAAGTAGTATTAGCCAACGATGAAAAAGCAGACCCCAATCTTGCACCTTTGAATAATTTGAACTTATCCGGGTTATCGATTGGTGGCAATTTTAGTGACCCTACGACAAAACAGATCGATATTAGTCAATTAAATAACGTCAATCTTTCCAACGCCAACGTACTCAATTTTGAGGGCACTACACCAACAGATGGCGTCAATCAAAGCCAACTAGCATCAATCGCAAAAACGCTAGTTAATTATGCTAATAATAACGTTCAAAGCGCACACACAATTATTTTTAATAATTCTTCAATCAGCGACTTTTCACCTTTAGCTGGAACTTCAACTGGAGCTCCCACCGCTATTTCAGCAACTACTAATACTGTCAGTGCACCAACCACCGTTTATGCCATGAATAATCAGGCCCTAAATTTCACAAGTCCTAAAGTCATCGGTTTAAATGGTCAAGACGTTGCTAATACCTTTACTTTTTCACCAACCGTTAATGGAATTTATCCTCCAAACGGTAACTTGATCAATGATGGCAACGATAACTACACTTTGAATAATCCTGACTATAATGCCAAAAATTTAACTTATGGTAACTTTGGTTACGCCGGCTACGATGCACGAAATTCTGCAGTTAATCAACAAGTTGGCAATGCCACACTAGCTGAATCAACTAACATTATCCAACCTGTTGTCTTTCAAGCTAATCCCTCCGTCACAATCAATTACATTGATGGTTCAACTAATAAAGTATTGCAGACAAAGACCGTCGAAGGAAGCTCCGTTGGTGCTGCCTATGACTTTACTACTGAAGACCAACTCCCAGGCTATAATCTGACTAGTCCGACCACATTGTTACAAGGAAGTTATACAGTAAATCCTCAAACTATTAACTTAACCTATGCACCAATTACAACAGTTAATACCAATCCCGATACCGGTTCAAGTAGTCAGACCGCCAACACTGGGTCGAATACAACTACATCAGGCAGTTCAACAAATAACAACAGTGGCTCTATAACTACAGGTAACTCTAATTCGAGTACATCAAGTACAACTGGAAATACTTCGTCAAATAACGCTGGCACCAACGTTTCAGGATCTACTACCAGTACAAATGGTTCAACTTCAAACACTACCTCAAATCCTGGTTCTTCAAGTACTTCTCAAACCGGTAATTCTGGTTCGACCTCCAATACGGGTACTAGTACATCAGGTTCCTCTTCCAATATGAGTGGTAGCTCTACTTCTAATACAGGTGCAGGATCTACTACTACAAACTCTGGTTCTTCTACTACTGGAAGCAGTTCAAATTCAAATACCACCTCAAATACTGGTTCTTCAAGTACTTCCCAAACTGGCAATTCTGGTTCGACTTCCAATATGGGCACTGATACATCAGGTTCCTCTTCCAATATGAGTGGTAGCACTACTTCTAATACGGGTGCAGGATCTACTACTACAAATTCTGGCCCTTCTTCTACTACAGGTAGCGGTTCTACTTCCACTCCCGGTACTGGTACAACAAATACTACAAAGCCTAATACCTCGGGCTCTACTTCCAATACAGATGCTGGTACATCAGGTTCTTCTTCCAATATGAGTGGTGGTTCTACTTCCAACACAGGTACAGGTTCTACTACTACAAACTCTGGTTCTTCTACTACTGGAAGCAGTTCAACTTCAAATACCACCTCAAATACTGGTTCTTCAAGTACTTCCCAAACTGGTAATTCTGGTTCAATTTCTACTTCAAACACTGGTACAACTGATACTACAAAGCCTAATACCTCGGGCTCTACTTCCAACACAGGCTCAACTACTACAAACTCTGGTTCCTCTTCTACTACAGGAAACAGTTCAACTTCAAATACTACCTCAAATGCTGGTTCTTCAAGTACTTCCCAAACTGGCAATTCTGGTTCGACTCCCAATACGGGCACTAGTACATCAGGTTCCTCTTCCAATATGAGTGGTAGCTCTACTTCTAATACGGGTGCAGGATCTACTACTACAAATTCTGGTACTTCTTCTACTACAGGTAGCGGTTCAACTTCTAATCCAAGCACTGGTACAACAAATACTATAAAACCTAATACCTCGGGCTCTACTTCAAATACAGATACCGGTACATCAGGGTCTTCTTCCAATATGAGTGGTGGCTCCACTTCTAACACAGGCTCGGCTTCTACAAATGCTGGTTCTTCTACTACTGGTACAACAAATACTACAAAGCCTAATACCTCAGGCTCTACTTCTAATACTGGAAGCAGTTCGACTTCAAATACAGGTACTAGTACATCAGGTTCCTCTTCCAATATGAGTGGTGGCTCTACTTCCAACACAGGTACAGGTTCTTCTACTACAGGTAGCAGTTCAACTTCAAATGCTGGTTCTTCAAGTACTTCTCAAACTGGTAATTCTGGTTCGACTTCTAATACAAGTACAGGCTCAACTTCTACAAACACTGGTACAACTGATACTACAAAACCTAATACCTCAGGCTCTACTTCTAATACTGGAAGCAGTTCGACTTCAAATACAGGTACTAGTACATCAGATTCCTCTTCCAATATGAGTGGTGGCTCTACTTCCAACACAGGTACAGGTTCTTCTACTACAGGTAGCAGTTCAACTTCAAATGCTGGTTCTTCAAGTACTTCTCAAACTGGTAATTCTGGTTCGACTTCTAATACAAGTACAGGCTCAACTTCTACAAACACTGGTACAACTGATACTACAAAACCTAATACCTCAGGTTCTACTTCTAATACTGGAAGCAGTTCGACTTCAAATACGGGTACTAGTACATCAGGTTCCTCTTCAAATATGAGTGGCAGCTCTACTTCCAACACAGTTACAGGTTCTTCTACTACAAACTCCGGTTCCTCTTCTACTACTGGTACAGGCTCAACTTCAAATACCACCTCAAATACCGGTTCTTCAAGTACTTCTCAAACCGGCAACTCTGGTTCGACCTCCACTCCAAGCACTGGTACATCGGGTTCTTCTTCAAATATGAGTGATGGCTCTACTTCTAATACTGGAACAGGTTCTACTACAAACTCCGGTTCCTCTTCTACTATTGGAAGTAGTTCAAATTCCAATACTACCTCAAATACTGGTTCTTCAAGCACTTCTCAAACCGGTAATTCTGGTTCGACTTCTACTCCAAGCACTGGTACATCAGGTTCTTCTTCAAACATGACTGGTGGCTCGACTTCCAATACAAGTACGGGTTCTACTTCTACAAATGCCGGTACTTCTTCTACTACTGGAGACAGCTCAACTTCAAACACTGGTTCTTCAAGCACTTCTCAAACTGGTAATTCTGGCTCTACTTCCAGTACAGGTACGGGGACTAATACGCATACTGGAACCTCTTCTACTACAGGTAATGGTTCGACTTCAAGTTCTACCTTAAATGGTTCTACAAGTACTTCTCAAACTGGTAACTCTGGTTCAACTTCAAGTACAACTGATGGTACAAAACCTGATGCATCTGGTTCTTCTTCAAATATGAGCGGTAGCTCTACTTCTAATACAGGTAATGGCTCGACTTCAAGCTCTACCTCAAATGGCTCCACAAGCATCTCTCAACCTGGAACTTCCGGTTCTACTTCGAATACCAGTTCAACTTCTACAAAGCCTGACACATCTGGTTCTCCTTCAACCTCAAGTGGCAGTTCAACTTCAAATACTGGCACATCAGGTTCTTCAAATATGGGTGGCACTTCCACTTCGAATACTGGTTCCACAACTTCTACTCAAACTAATGGTGGCACTACTTCTGGCACACAAACCAATACTTCAACTGGTACAAGCCATTCAACAACCACTTCAAACGCTTCAACAGGCAGCACAAGTAACATCGGTTCTACTTCGAATAACTCTAATTCCACAACTGGATCATCAACCACCAATGTTTCGACAAATGGCTCTGGTACGACCAACAGTGGCACTTCCACAACCAACAATAATAGTTCAGGGTCAACTACCATTAATACCAATACATCTAATAACACCACAAATCCTAATGATCCCTACGCATTGCCAAGCAACCTGACTGATGCGACGATTGTAAATATTGGTGACCAAAATTTAGCAAATTCCATCAAATATGCTTTAAATATTCCATTAAGCAATAATTTAACGGTCGGCGATATCAAAAATTATACTGGTAGCAACCTTGACCTTTCGATGACGCTCTATGACTTAGCTCATCCCAATGGCCCAGATTCTACCGCCATCCCTGGTGCCTCGCTTTCTGACCAACAGAGTACCCCATTGGAGACACTCAACGGTTTACAATATTTACAATTATTGCCATCAAAGACTACGGTTAGTTTCCAAGCTATGCTTGCTTCTGACCCTAAAGCTGACACCGACTTAAGACCACTAGACAACTTGAATTTGGATGGCGTCAAAATCGGTGGTGATTTCAGCGATCCTAGTCAAAAAGAGATCGATGTCTCACAAATCAGCGATTTGAATCTCTCCAAAGCCAATACCCTTAGTTTTGAAGGTAGCACTACAAATGATGGAATAAATCAACCAGAATTAAATCAGCTCGCTCCAACTATTAATAAATTTGCTAATAATGGACAAAGCTCGCACATGATTGGTTTCAGTAATTCGTTAATCAATGACTTTTCACCTCTAAAACCATCCGAAACTGGTCAAGGTGTCTTTATCGATGCCGTAAGTAATACAGTAAACGACTCAACACCTGTCTTTGCAGTCGACCAACAACCAGTTACTTTTACCAGTCCTCAAGTTTTGGACCCTGATGGAAAAGACCTCGCAAATACTTTCACTTACTCAACGACAGTTCCAGCAGCTAACTTAGCTGACGGCAACTTGACTCACAATACCGGCGACACTTATACATTGAATAATTTTGATGATACAGCCAAAACTCTAAGTTATGGCAATTATGGTTTCAGCAATGGATACAGTGCTAATTCAGCAGTTCTCGAACACTTAGGCAATGCGATCTTTGAAGTATCCACCACGGTCAATCAACCACTGATCACTCAAGCTCATCCTACTGTTACGATCAACTTCTTAGATAATAGTGGCAAACCAATTATTGTAAACGGCGTGGCTCAAACTAAGACTCTTGCGGGGAATAAAATCGGTGATCCATATAATCTAACTCAAATTAGCCAATTAAACGGTTACACTCTTACTAGTCCCCTAACCTTATTGACGGGTAACTTTAGCCAAAATCCGCAGACGGTCAATCTAACTTATGCGGCAATCGCTACTCAAGGTTCCACTACTGGTAACGTTAATTCTGGGTCCCAAACAACAACTCCTAACACTAACAGTAACGGAAATACTGGCGCTATTGTCTCCAATGACACTGGAAATAAGCCTAGTGAGACCAATCCTAACGATCAAAATGTCAATGTTCATTACCTTGATCCAAATTCTAAAGATGATGCTTACTTAGTTTCAGTTGGTGTCAAAGGTACTGCTGTAATCAACGGTAAACACTTCTATCTTTTAAATAACGGTGAATACGTTGAAGCCAGTCAATATATCGGTATTGAATCGACAGAACATGGCATCGTGAGAACCTTCGGCTTTGATGTTGAAATGTATAACCGCCAAGGTGAAGCAATCAATATCGCTCTATTGCCAAATACTGCTTGGAAATTCTCACGAATCGTGAAAATTGTGGGCCAAAGTTACTATCAAATTGCCGTGGACAAATTTATTAAAATTGATAATGGCGTCGTCTTCGTTTTCAATCCTTTAAATACCGACGTAAATGTCACGGTTAAAACCAATACTTTCAATTCCCAAGGTCAAAAAGTTTCTGAAGTCTTGCCAGTTGGCAGTGCTTGGAGATCTGACGGTTGGGCAATTATTAACGGGGTTAAGATGTATCGCGTCGCTTCCAACCAATATGTTGAAGATTCCAAGATCGATACTTACACTCCTGTTGAAACAACATACACGACTCAACAAAATACCCCACTTTACAATGCTAGAGGTCAATTACTAAGAAAATCACTTCCGGCAAATTCAAGTTGGGATGTTGATCGATTAACTGATATCAACGGTCAACGTTTCTATCGTGTTGCTTCCAACCAATATGTAAAACTTGATTAAAAAAAATATCTCCGGCGATCCAATTGGATTGCTGGAGATACTTTTTATTTTTGAGCCTTGATTTCTTGAATCAATTTGGCTTGAGCTTGAGCCTTAAAGGCTTTTTGAGCTTGTTGCATTACTTGTTTTTGTTGTGCTTTAGTCATGCTTGGGTTAGCTTGCATGGCTTTCATCATTGCTGCTTTAACGTAAGTAGCACCTTCTTGTTTCATTTGAGCTTGGAAGGCTTTACTCTTCATCTTCTTTTGCAATTGACTAGCTTGAGTAGTAGTTAGAACCAACCAATCTTTGCCAACTTTAAAAGTATTAGTTTGACGAACAAACTGCTTATTATTTCCAGAGATTCCGAAGAGGAATGAATAAAAACCATTCTTATATTCCCAATGAGTTGTCTTTTTATCTAAAGTGGCTGCCGAATAATTGCCGGTTTTCACTTTATTAGTTACATTAACATCGACCTTGGTTGTCGTTGGTTTCTTCTTATTGGCTGTTTCTGGAGTCCGATAAATGTATACATCTTCTTTACCGCTAGTACCTAATTCTTTCTTCAATAAAAGATTAGTTCCTTTTTGAACTGATTGAATTTGATAAGTTTTGTCAGTGACAACTTGCTTCATTCCAAAATGACCATATTCGTTTGAAATCAATAAGAATAAACTACAAATAAATAATGCGATGGAAGTAAAAGCTAAGGTATAACCAACTTTCTTATTTCTCAAAAAGACAGCGAAGTAATAAGCTAAAACCGCAAAAATTAAGATTGAAATGAGAACCATTATTCTTCACCTGCCAATTTTGTATTCTTTAAAGTTGTTTCATCGATCGTCTTTGATTTAGAACTGTTATTGACCATGAAACTGATCAAAAGACCGATCACACAGAATAAGATAGCTACAGCAAAGGCGGCATGATAACCACTCAAAGTAGCATTGAAAAAGTTATCTTTATATTGAAGTGGAGCTGATTTCAACAATGATTGTCCTGGTTTCAAGTTGTTTGTTACATTAGTTAAAACACTGACCAAAATAGCAGTACCCATCGAACTGAAGACCTGACGAACAGTGTTATTTGCGGCAGTACCATGACTCATTAAATCAAATGGCAAGGAATTCATACCATCAGTTGTAACTGGCATCATAACCATTGAAATACCAAACATACGGATCATATAAAGAATCACGATATCAAGTACGGGGGTATCTTGAGTTAAGAACAAGAAAGGAATTGTTCCGGCAGTTAATAAGAACATACCCATCCGAGCTAAATCTTTAGGACCAAACTTATCAAAAGCGTTACCGGTGATAGGACTCATGACACCAATCATCAAGGCACCAGGCAAGAGTGTTAAACCTGAATGGAAAGCTGACATACCTTTAACAATTTGTAGGTACAAAGGCAAGACCATTTCCACACCGATCATCGCCATATTGGTAACTGATGATAAGGCTGCGGCAATCGCAAATTTCTTTTCCTTAAAAACACGTAATTCCAAAAATGGTTTGTCTAAATGTAGTTGACGATAACCAAATAAAACAATCGAAATAAGACCGATGGCAATCGAACCAAGGACCGTCATTGAACCCCATCCGTTATCACCAACTGATGAGAATCCGTAAAGAATAGCACCAAATCCAACAGTTGATTCAATCAATGAAAGAACGTCCAATTTTGTCCGGTGTGTATGAATAACTGGTCTCATAAAGAAAAAGGCCAAAATCAAAACTAAGATAACGATTGGAATGATCATTCCGAAAAGATCTCTCCAAGTCCAGTTATCAATGATGAAACCAGATAGTGTAGGTCCGATAGCTGGAGCTAGTCCAATTACCAAACCAGCTAATCCCATGGCACTACCACGTTTATTAGCTGGAAAGACTGACAACATAACTACTTGCATCAATGGCATTGTGATACCAACACCGACCGCTTGAATCAAACGACCAGCAAGAATAACGCCAAAACTTGGAGCCACGAAACACATGATTGTTCCGACTAAGAAAGTTGACATTGCAATAATATATAAAACTTTGGTACTAAAGTTATTGCTCAACCAAGCAGTAACTGGGATCATGATCCCGTTAACCATCAAAAATCCAGTTGTTAACCACTGAACATCTGAAGTTGTAACACTAAATTCTTTCATTAAAGTTGGAAACGCAGTCGTTAAAATAGTACCGTTTAAAACCGTACAGAACGTACCAACTAAAAGCACTAGAACCATCAAATTACGATTGAAGGTTTTTCCATGTGCATCTACAATCTTTTTATTACTATCCATAATAAAAAATTCCTCTTCCCTTGAATTATTTAGAAGGTATTTCGATACTATCTAAATTCTTATAAAGTTTTTCTAAAATGTTCTCCAACTGAGCCTGTTCTTCAGTCGTAATACCTTGAAGCATCGTTCGATTACTAGCTTTAAACTTATTACGAACTGTATCAGTGAGCTCAGTTCCCTTTTCGGTGATGGAAACCACTTTGCGACGACCATTTGTCGGGTCTGGTTTTCGTAAAACATAGCCGAAATTTTCAAGCTTTTTCAATGAACGAGCAATGAGAGCACCGTCAGACATCGTGATTTCGCCCAGCTTGTCTTGAGTGCAAGCACCCTTTTTATAAATGATCGACAAAATAATACTTTCAAAAACATTCAATTGCTTTTCTTTTAAATAATTAGCAGCAATGCGACGTTTGATTGATGTATATTTCATTACAAACCTAACCAAAGCATAATCATCCATAAATTTACCTCATTTTATTTAAAAAAACTTTTATTTTTTGGAACAAAAAAACATATTACACCTGACTCTTGATAAAATCAAGAGTTAAGTGCAATATGTTTTCATGAAATCAATATTATTTTTTCAGAAATTAATCAAAGTAGTTAACGCCAATTGCTTTTCTAACTTCAGAAAGTGTTTGATTAGCAACGATATTAGCGTTATCGCTACCTTTCTTTAAGATATCGTAAACGCCAGGAATATCTTTTTCATATTCAGCTCGACGGTTTCTGATTGGTTCGAGAATTTCTTGTAAAACATCATTCAAATAATGTTTAACCTTAACATCGCCTAAACCACCAGCTTGGTATTGTTCTTTCAATTCAGCAATCTTTTCAGTATCTGTTCCAAAGGCATCAAGATAGGTAAAGACCGTATTGCCTTCAATCTTGCCAGGATCTTCAACGTGGATATGATCAGGATCAGTGTACATTGACATAACTTTCTTAGTAACTTCATCAGCTGAATCAGATAGATAAATACAGTTGCCCAATGACTTACTCATCTTGGCATTACCATCAATCCCAGGTAATCTGCCTTGTCCTTTTGGTGGGAAGTAGCCTTCTGGTTCCACTAAAGTATCAACGTTATAAGTATTATTGAACGTTCTGACAATTTCACGAGCTTGTTCCATCATTGGTTCTTGGTCATCGCCAACTGGAACTGTATCAGCCTTAAATGCTGTGATGTCAGCAGTTTGACTGACAGGATAAGTTAAGAAACCTGCAGGAATACTTTGACCGAAACTCTTTTGCTTGATCTCAGTCTTAACAGTAGGATTTCTTTCCAAACGAGCAAAGGAAACTAAATCAAGATAATACATCGTCAATTCATTCAAAGCTGGAATCTGGGATTGAACTAAAATGTTCGTCTTTGCTGGGTCGATTCCTACTGAAAGGTAATCCAAGGCTACTTGAATCAGACTAGTCCGAATTTTTTCTGGATCTCTGGCATTATCGGTCAAAGCTTGCATGTCGGCAATCATGATAAACATCTTGTACTTGCCTTCATTTTGGAGCTTAACTCGGTTTTTTAAGGAACCAAGATAATGTCCAATATGTAATTTACCAGTAGGACGGTCTCCAGTTAAAATTGTATTAGTTTTCATTTTATTTCCTCCAAAAATTACATGTGCATCGACATTTCAAAGGTGCTATAATACTGGTCTGCTTAAAAATAAAAAAGCGCCCCGTTATCTATTAATAACGGGACGCCAAAGCGTGGTACCACCTGTCTTGTAGAGTTTAATCTACCACTTTAAGTTATAAGGTAACAAACCAAACCCATTTCCCAAAACAAGGTTGATAACTTTTTCAGCCATGAAGTTATTCTCTGAACCAACTTACTTGAATTAGTACTAAAAAATGTCTATGCTGTAATGTACTCTAATTGCTATTAGCATAATGAAAAACCAACAAATTGTCAACGAGAGGTATTTTTTATGACGATCAATCAATCGAAAGCAGAAGAACAAAAGCGCGTCAATTTAGTTGCTGACAAGATTGACAGAAGAATTGAACGCGTTGATAAAAGTATTGCTCAAGCACATCAAGAAACGCATCGCATCGAACGTAATTACGGTGAAAATACCAAAGTCAATACTACTGAAGTCGATGACCAAATGGAAACTAATGCATCTGTGCAACAGCAGAAACAATTGGTGGCCTTGGCAGTCGAAAACGAAAATATTTTAAACTCCAATAAATTAAAACTCGAAAATCTCCAAGGATCGCCTTACTTCGGCAGAATCGATATCGTTGAAGATGGCGAAGAGGACACTCTTTATATTGGAACTTCTACCCTGCAAGACGATGATGGCGAATTTTTGATCTACGATTGGCGGGCACCAATTTCGGGAATCTACTACAATGGTATGCTTGGTAAAGTTCATTACCAAACTCCCAACGGGCCAACAACGGTTGATTTAAAGAAGAAACGTCAATTTCAAATCGTTAATAATCAAATTAGAACAATGTTTGATACTAACGAAACTGTGGGCGACGAAATCCTACAGTCCGTCCTCAGTGAATATAGCGATGAATATTTAAAAAACATTGTCGCAACGATTCAACATGAGCAAAATACTATCATTCGTGATACCCATTCAGACGTTTTATTAGTCCAAGGAGTGGCTGGCTCTGGTAAAACCTCTGCGATTTTGCAGCGGGTGGCTTACTTACTCTACCATTCACGTTCAACTATGAACGCTGACAATATTGTCCTCTTTTCACCAAATAAACTTTTCAGTAACTATATTTCAGAAGTCTTACCAAGTCTTGGGGAAAGAAATATGCGACAAGTTACTTTAAACGAATTTTTGGCACTGCGTTTGACTGGTATTCAAGTTGAAACTCTCTTTGAGCGCTATGAAAAAGACGAACGCAACTTACCAGAGACAACTATTAAAATGCGCTTATATAAAGAAAGCGGCGCATTTCTCGATAAGTTAGCCCAACTTGAAGAAAACCACCCTGACCATATTTTATATTTTGAAGATGTTATTTTTGATGGCAAACCTTTCTTTACTAAAGAAGAAATTGCCCAAATTTATGATCAAGTCAATCATGCCTATCACATCCCTGACCGTTTCTTAAAAACTAAAAATATCTTGATCAAGCGTCTACAAAGACGCATCCATGAAGATCGAACAGAAGACTGGGTACAAGCAGAGATCGACAACTTATTCGATGAAGACTTTCAACAGATCATTACTGATCACAATATCGAAGAGTCGACCAATCAACGTGAAATCATTGCCGAAGAATTCTTACGTGAGCGTTATGCCCCAATTTACAACGCTTTGATCAATAATTATTTCTTCAATCCCTACAAAGAATACCTCTTCTTACTCAATGAATTACGCCAAGACTTAGTTTCAGAGAATGTTTGGCAAACTATGATCGAATCAATCGATGATCAAATTGAAGCTCATAAATTGAATCTTTCTGACGCCACTGCCATCCTGTACTTACGTGATTTAATAACTGATGGTGGAATCAATCATGCCATCCAACATATTTTCATTGATGAAGTTCAAGATTATACGATGGCGCAATTGAAATATATCGCTCACTCTTTCCCTAACGCTAAAATGACCCTATTAGGAGATAGAGCGCAAGATGTATTGACTAGTTCTTATCGTCAAAAAGATCTAGTTACCGAAGTCAACGATCTCTTTAAGAAAAAGAAGATCACCACAATAACTTTGAACCAAAGTTATCGTTCCACGGCTGAAATCACTAACTTTGCGACTAAATTACTCCCTAATGGAGACGAAGTTAAAGCCTTCTCCAGACAAGGTGAAGATCCCGTAATCAAAGTCTTCGACAACGACGATTACTATCAGGGTCTAAAAGATACCGCACGTGAATTGAACAAGAAATACGATACAGTCGCTATTTTGACCCGTAATCAAGCTCAAGCGGAACAGATTTATACCCACTTTAGCGATGAATCGATTGTGACCCTTGTTGATGCCAATTTCCGTTCTATTCCCAAGGGAATTCTAGTTTTACCAATTTATCTAGCCAAAGGATTGGAATTTGACGCCGTGATTGGCCACGATATTTCAGCTAAGAATTATCCTGACTCCCGCAGCGTTGATGTCCTCTACACGATTTGTACAAGAGCCATGCACAGTTTGACTCTCTGTGTTGATAAAACTTTGTCGCCACTATTGAGCCAAGAATCAGCTGACTTAATTACCGAAAAATAGATTATTTTAAACATGAAAACAGCCACCAAATTCCCTAAAGTTGAAATTTGGTGGCTGTTTTTCTGTTATCTATTTATTTTACATTAAATTATAATCGTACCAACCGCTGCACTGACCATGGCTACAAAAATCGCCATTTTTTCATCTTTTGTATAAAGATATGTCAAGGCGTAGCACCAACCTAAAGCTGTCATCATAGCAAACTGCAATAACGAACCAGGTAAACTGATGGCACCTGCAATTAAGCCACTAAAAATGATTCCTAAAATGGCACCGCTTGAAGAAGTCTTTCTAAAGAAATAATTAAAGAAAAATCCAGTCTGAACTAACTGTTGCTGAACCGCTATAACGAACACATTGGCAATCATATCAAATAAAAAAACATTCTGGTCTGAACTCAAAATATCATCATTAACGAAACTAGCTAGCTTTCCAGTTACTTGCAAATAACTGATCATGATTCTCAAAAGACAAACCATGATGATCATTAAACTAACTAAGCCAGCATTAGACACTAATGAATAAACGAAGCCCTCCGCCGTATCCGAGAAAGAATTCTCTTCACGGATGTATTTTCTAATCATCAAGAATAACGTAATTAATCCGACAGCGATAAACAAAAACAACAAAGGAATATTAAATCCTTTTTGATTTACCACATTATTTTTTAAAAATAAGGTAATAATCGAAAATGCTATCCAAATCAGATATCTGGTAAAATCGGTACTTGGGGAATCTCCTACGCGCATATTAACTTCTTCCAATCAATAATTTTACTTTGTAATTATATCATACGCTAATGCTTCATTTTCAACTGGTTTTCAACTATTATTAATAGAGTATTCTTGGAGGGACTTATTAATGAATAAAAACCATCGTATTTTTTATCTTGATTTCATTCGAGTTATCGCTATCTTTTTGGTCATTTTTATTCACGTATCAGCTATCGACACAACCCAAAATATCGGTACCGGTCAGTGGCAAGTAACCAAAATCCTCAATTATTTGGCCCATATCAGCGTACCAGTATTCTTCATGATTTCCGGGTCATTATTACTGAATAGCAAAAAAACTACTTCACTTACTTACACTTGGAAACAAAGAATTCCTCGAGTTGCGGTTCCATTCATTATGTGGTCAATTATTTCACCGATTGTTGTCGGAATCTATGCTCATGCTTTATCGCTGCACAATGTTGTTAGTTCCGTTAAAACCATCTTGAACCATCCCACCTCACCAACACTTTGGTTCATGTATCCTCTGATCGGAATCTATATTCTTTCTCCAGTCATCAAAACTTTTGTTCAAAATGCGACTACGGAAATGTTAGTTTACATTACCGGTATTTGGTTAGTTGCTTGTTCGTTGTTACCATCTTTAGCGGTATTGTTACCCAAAGACCAACAAGCGATGCTGACTTTATCCCCAGTAGCTAATTTCTTTTTGATTGGCGGTTTTACGGGCTACTTTATTCTTGGCTATCTGTTAACTAAAGTAAAAGTTGAAAATATTAATAATTTTGTCCTACTGTTGACTTTTCTAATCGCTGGCATTGCTGGAAATTACGTTTCAACCGCTGTACCTCAAATTTATGACCCTAACAATGGTTATTACGTAACTTCAATTTTTATTCCCGTGATGTCTGTCGCTGCGTTCATTCTTTTACAAAAATGGGGCAACCGCATCACATCTAAAACGACTATCGAAGTCTTTGAATTCTTGTCACCACTAGTCTTTGGCGTCTACCTTGTTCACAACCTTTTTATCTTGTACGTTGAACCATGGTTTGCTTCAAATATAGCCGTACATGGGTTGATTGCCTTATTCTTGCGGTATATCGTTGTAGCCATCTTATCTGTTGCCATTATTTGGATCTTTAGTTTGATCCCTGGTCTTAACTACTTGCTCACTGGAAAAACTCATAAAAAGAAATAATTAATAAAAAGTCTCTGATGACCATCTGATGAAATTATTGTCAGAAAGTTTCAGAGACTTTTTTAGTTTCTAAATAAAAAACCTTTTAGCTCGAAATTAACTTCCAAACTAAAAGGTTAAGATTAATTAATCTTCTTTTTTAATGTGAGTTGCTTTTAAGATCAAGCCAAAGGCTAACAAAATCAAGCCGCCAATCGTAATCAAAATTCCATTTGTTTGACTTGTTTGAGGCAATAGTCCTGACTTATCAGTATTTATATTATTTGGCGTCTGTGATTCAGTATCGTTACTGTCTTTATCAGAACTATCCTTATCCGAATTATCGTCAGTTAATAACTTGTCTTCATCGTTAGGATCTTTGTCCTTGTCCTGTTCTGAATCATCTTCGTCATCAGTATCTGGTTTTTGACCCTCACTGCCTCCATCAACTTCGATAAGGTCACCAGTGTCTGGATCAACCTCTGCTTCCTCTTCATCATCAGGATCTATGATATTGCCGCCTTCATTGCCTTCTTCACCAGGTAACTCTGGTAGTTCTCCAGGAATTGTTATTGGACGTTCATATTCAGTTTCCGTTTCAGAATCGTCTTGGAAATCCCAACGGTGAGTTTCGGCAGACACAACAACCTTATTAGCGGCAATATTTCCGTCTAAGTTGGCATTAACGTCTACTGTTGCTTTAGGAGCTAGAACACTACCTTGGAATGGGCGTTGGATATTGACCTGGCCTTGATAAAGCTTATCTGCTGCTGTACTGTCATAGAAATTCCAAAGCAAATGGTTGTCATCGAAGTATTCAGTTTCCTGATTAGGACGGGTGACATCATTGTTAGTAGTCCCATCGCTATAAATCAACTTAATTTGTGAGTTAACTTCGTAAGGATCTTGACCCTTAGTATCAACATTAATGATAACGTTGGTACCACCAGCAGTATCAGATAATCCAAAGATTGTTAATGGCGTATTCTCATTTAATACACTAGGATCTAAATCAATGATAATTTTGTTATCAGCGGTTACTTGGTACTCCTGTAAATTAATAATGCGCTGATTTTTATCGGGGAAGTCACTATTGGTTACTGAAACTTGTGGCGTCTTAGCTGTTAAAGAAGTCGACTTGTTACTTAAAAAGTTATCCAGATAGTTCTTAATATCAATGTATTCATTACTATTCTTATCTTGGTAAATCTCTTGTCCATTGATGTGATCCAAATTAGTCCCGTTAATTGCTGGACGATTGCTGTTTGAAACATCAATATTATTGTTCTCACCGAAAACGACCTTATTATCACGTGTATCGCCACTCGTTACAAAAGAACTGCTGGCAATATTGTGTGGTGTTTGAATATATGAGACCTCTCTATCTAAACCACCATCAATGACATTCGTACCAAAGTTAACATTGCCATAAAAATCCCCCACAGCAACATTTCCGTTAGTATGTGCATTCAAATGAGCTTCGTTAGCAAAAATATGGAAGTTTGACGCATAACCTAGTTGATTTTGACTTTCATTAGAAAAATCATCACTTACATGTCCCCCATCGGGTACAGAGTCATTAGTTGCTTGAGTCACAGCTGAACTCTGTGTTTGAGCAGACGTAACGCTTTCTTTATTAATTGTTGTATTTTCTGAATTAACATTATTGTTGGTTGTATCGGCATAGACTGTTGTACTCATTCCCATAAGTACTGCCGCACTGACAGCTACACAGGATAATGCCCATTCTTTACCCTTATTTCTTAGCATAATTAACTAAATCACCCTCATCAATTTAGTGTAATTATTATCAATTTTATTAAATTGGTAATAAATTACTTATAACGCAAGTATTACGCTCTAAAATTTGATTGTCAAATTATATTAAAAAAAAGCCATTCAATCGTAATTGAATAGCTAAATTATAATTTCATTATTATTTAGACCCGAGGTGTCTCGCCAAAAGCAAAGACTGCCACACATCCAAATCCAGTGTGACTAGCAATTGTCATCCCGATTGGATAAATTTTTATATCAGCCTGACTAAATTTATTTAAAATTCGTGCCTTAACAACTTCAGCCGCGTCATAATCCCCACTGGTGGTAATAATTATCGGTTGCTGGGGATCGCTAGACATCGCCAAAATGACTTTATCCGCAATCTCCAAGAGTGATCTCTTACGGGCTCGTGCCTTAGAAACCATCCTTAATTTACCATTGGGATCAACATCAAGAATCGGTTTAACTTGCAGGATAGTCCCCAATGTTGCCGAAGCTCGTGAAATACGTCCGCCGTGATAAAGATAGTTCAAATTATCGACTGTGAACCAAGATTGCAATAACATTTTATTGTCATCAAACCATTTCACAAATTCATCTAACGTGGCACCTGACTTTTGTAATCTGATAGCATTCAAGACCATTAAGCCTTCGCCACCACTAGCAGCTAAAGTATCAACAATACGAATGTCAGCTTCTGGATAAGACTCTAAGAGCATCTCCCTAGCTTGATTAGCACTTGACATTGACCCACTGAGCCCACTGGAAAATCCAACGTACACGATCGGAACTTTCTTTTCGACATATGGTTTGAAGAATTCAAAGTACTCGCCAACGTTCACTTGAGTCGTAGTAGGCATCGTACCAGCTTTAATTTGTTTATAGAAGTCATCGATATCATAACTTTCCCCAAAGTCATTGATCAAATCCCGGTCTCCTATTTTAGTGTGAAAACTGATTGCTTTGACATTACCTGCTTGAAGAACTTCCAATGGCAAGTCACACTCTGAATCAGCTAATATTTGATACATGCTCCCACCTCCTAAAGTTGAAGTAGCAATTTAAATTTATTCTGTATTTAAATTACTGATTAATAATACCATTTATTCATCTCCTACCGAACATTAGGACATTCTTGTGAGGAAATATTACTTTTTTAATCTCAAAAAATAGAGGTAGTATACGAATTTTCCCATATGTGTAAAACATTTAGAAAAACAAAAAAGAGCTGAAACTGCTGATTTAACAACATTCAACTCTCTTATTAAGAAAACTGATATTCTTGCTCGTTTAAACTTAAAAAGCCGTCTATCGGACTTGAACCGACGACCCCCACCTTACCATGGTGATGCTCTACCTAGCTGAGCTAAGACGGCATTTACACTTCCTACATTTTACCAAAATTTATAGACGTAGAAAATGCTTTTTTATTAAAATGCCTCAATAATCTCGGAAATTCCAGTTGCAAAGAAGAAGAAGGCTAGCATGAAAACAATAAAGCCTCCAGCAAGCACTGGATTGAACAGCAAGATAACGGCGAATAGTAGGTTCAAACATGCCAAAATTACGATTAAAATATAATATTTTTTTCCGAAGAAATGGTAGAACCGTGAAGTCATAATTTGGAAAACGGCATCTAGCAAGAACCAAATAGCAAACATGTAAATAATAACCATCACACCTACGTTGACATGTGCGATAAAAATAATACCGATAATAATATTAACTATGGCTGAAAAAATTGTCCAACCACTTCTGACACCTAGAAAACGTGTCATTTGAGAACCGAACCACAGTTGGTAGACCCCTCTTAAAATAACAAAGACCCCAAAGATAACTGCAATCGTTGACAAACTTTTCAATGGATACCAGATCACTAAATAACCCGCATACAAAGAGATCAGTCCAATAATAAAACCGAACCAATCAAAGCGGCGTTTTGGCTCGCTCATAAAAAATCCCTCCCTTTTAATGTAAACATTTTAACATTATAAATTATCAAAGTTTAACGATATGCGCTATAATAAAGAGGCTAATAATATTATTAGGTTAAACGAAAGGTTGCAAAATTGTCCCCTAACAAAGAAAATTATCTAAAAACTATTTATGAATTAAATTATGATTTTACCAAAATTACCAACAAACGGATCTCCGAAATCATGAATGTTTCCGCCCCATCCGTTACTGAAATGTTGAATGCATTAGCTAGTGAGGGCTATTTAACGCATTCTCCTTACAATAAAATTGTCTTAACTCCAAAGGGTAACAAGGTTTCGGAAAAATTAGTCCGGACCCACCGTTTATGGGAAGTTTTCCTTCACGAATGTTTAAAATATCCCGTCGACAATGTTCATCATAACGCCGATGCACTGGAACATTCTTCTGATGACGACTTAGTTGATCGTCTGAATGATTTTTTGGATCATCCTCAACGTTGCCCACACGGTGGTATCATTCCTGGTAACGGCCAAGGTGAAACTGACGCTGACGACAAATTGCTCAGTATGATTGCCGACGGTACGAAAGTACAAATCGTGCGAGTTTCCGATAATTATGACTTTTTACAATACTTTGGCAGTTTAAACTTGGAAATTGACGATACAATTGAAGTCATCAAACATGAAAAATTTGATAATTCACTAGTTGTCAAAAAAGCCGATGGAACTAACATTACGATTGGTGCAAAAGCCATTGATTATATTTTCGTTGAAACACGTTAAAAAAAGCCGCCTTTGATTCAGCATTTTGAATCAGAGGCGGCTTTACTTTTATATTCGAAAGCTAATCATGTTTGGTGATACTTTCGTTTATTTTTGTTGATTTTGTCGATTATTTTCTAAAACTTTTTGGTAAAAAATTGCCATTGTCAATTGCTCATAAGGCTGGAGCCAAATAGACAATAATTCATGCGTTAAAGCATTAAGAATTTCCCAAAAGAAGAATTCAAAGCAAAGTGAGAAGTAAGTCCATTTGTAACCACGCATTAAGATTGAACTACGACTAAAGGTTGAAAAAGCCATTCTGAAATTCCACTTTCCCTGATCGGCCACGTCATCTTTGAAAACAAAAAAGGCTTGTGAAAATATCAAGAAGAAGAAGATTCCAGGAATGATATACAGCATCAACCCAGCTTCTAAGAATAAGCCGAAGAGCGCCGTGATAAAGATCAACGGAAAGAAGTACCTTCCTGAAAAAGCTTGAAGACTGTCGCGCAGTGAATTGATCTGATAATCAGGATTTCTGATTTTATCTAGTAAGGTATAAGAAACCCCTACGCAAATCATAATGAAGAATAACATAAAAGCATAAACAGCCACACTCGTTTGTGGCGTCAACGTCAACATATACTTATCCGCAGAACTAGGATCGTTAGCCATACTATTAGAAATTTCAGCTAAACGACGGCTAGCTTGACCTGGATCAGCTAGATTAACATTTAAGTTACTCATCCAATTTGTATACAGTTTAGTTCCAAAAAATACTGCCAAAAATCTTAAGAGAATGGGAATGACATTTAATGAAATCGTCCCTCTAATATCCTTTCGAAAGGCTCGATGAGCTTCCCGACGAATCTCCATGGCAGATAATCGATTATAGTTAGTATTCATCTATATCCCTCGCAATAAATACTCCTATTATAACAAAGTTAACTATGACAACCTAATTTACTTAATCGTAATCGTTCCCTTAGTACCCTTAACATCAAGCAAGTTGGCAGCATCAGCTTTATTTTCATACTGAATACCATAATTTTTGTTGTAGCATCTGACTAAACCTTTATCAAGGGCCAATTTCAAACCATCGACAGTCAGATTACTACCAGTGAATTTACTAGAATTAGACAAATCGAATTTATTCTTATTCATCAAAACAGTGCTAGTTAAATTGACTTTTCCATGATTAATGACGGCGTGCATTGAATCAAGATTGGACTGCTTGATTGCCAAGGTAGAACCATCCAAGTTCAAATGCGAATCCTTAATTGTGGTGTTGTCTGTTTTAATCGTTGAATACTCACTCCCCGCTAAATTCAAGTTAGTAATATTCGAATTTTTGACATTAAAGGCAGCGTTATATACCGTTATATCAGCGGCGTTATGAATCGTAACATCATTTAGAGCTATATTGGAGTCATAGTCCATGTCTTGAGCGGTTTTCACCAAACTGTTTATCGTTACATCATTGAGCTGCAAGTTACTTTTGGCCGTTCTCAAATGAACATTGTCTAACTTCTTGTTCATAGGAATAGTAATAGTTACCTTTTCATGTCCTAAAACATCGACGCCGATTGAACCTTTTTTCTCAGGTCCGACAACTGATAAAGTATCATCTTTAACTTTATACGTAGGTGCTTGTGATTTGTCGCCGGCGATATGGATCTTATAACGGTCACCAAATCGAATGGAGACATCAACGTCTTTGCCTTCGACATAAACATTCTTGAAATCGGCAAGTGGATAAGTCTCATCCTTTTCTTGTGCCACTTTGAATCCGTGATCCCAAATGACTGACCTATTAGCCCCCATCAAAACTCCGCCAAGTAAAAGCAAGCCACCAATTATCAGTAAATAAAAACCTGTTACGAAGTACTTACGCATTTTGTTTTTCCCCCTTCATTGGTGTCTTTCTTCCATGCAATAATTTCTTACCTAACCAACGGAAGAAAATTACGATGACGCTGAAGAACCATTTGAACAGTGCGATAATGATCGGAATGATGAAGAAATCGACTCCCAGAATCAATAGACCAATTCCAATATAGAAAATAGCGGTCGCAAATGATTGGAAGATGACTGAGACGCCCATGAAAATAGCCCCGATTCCACCAACCACTGACATTGCTACTAGGAAAAGGAATAACAAGACCATAAAAACAGCTATCCCGATGAATAACAGAATCAACGGAATTAAAATAATTGCCACTATAATAGCTACTGGTGAAGCCATTAGTGCCAAAATGACTAAACCGATCATCTTCAAATTACGTGAAAAACGTTGATTGCTGGTGATCTCGCCCTCTTGGACATTTTGATAATTCTCTTCTGACATCTTGATCGAATAATCTGCTAAGACTTTTCGAGCTAAATGCTTAGGAGTTCCTAATTCATTGATGATAGCATCGCTAGTTTGTAGATTAGCATCAATGATATATTCTCGATAAAATTCCAAGACGTCCTGTTTTTCTTTTGCATCTAACTGATGTAAATATATTTCAAATTCATCAATGTAAGAATCAATCACCTTATTCTTCATTGTTCCCCTCCAAGATTGCATCTGTCGCAGTTTTTAATTCTTGCCAGTTACTCTTGATTTGGTTTAAACGTTCTAAACCTTGATCAGTTATTTTATAGTAACGGCGATTACGTCCTTCATAAGCTTGATCATATGTGCTTAACCAAGCTTCTTTCTTTAGACGACGTAAAATCGGATACATGGTTGATTCCGAAATTGGAAATACTTTCTTAACTTCCCGGGTTAGCGCATAACCGTAGTAATCCTCTTTGGTTAACAAAGCCAGCACCGAACCTTCAAGAATCTCGGTTGAGACTTGAATTGCCATAAGATCTCCTCGTTTCTATGATATTATACGTCGTATAATATTTGTTCATTAACAATATATTATAAATAATAACGTATGTCAATTTTTAATAAAAAAGCTTGACTTTATTTATTAATGGTCGTACGATAATTTCAACATTTTAAAACAAATACAAAAACGACGACAGAAGAGTAATCGAGCAAATCAGTTCAGAGAGTTAACGGTGGTGCGAGTTAATCTGGTCCTTGATGAAACACATCTGTAAGTTGAATGATTGAATTATAGTAGGTCATTTCGGTAGCACCGTTACAGCTGAAGTTATTGTAACTTCATGAGTCTAATATCGTGAGATATTAGTAACCAGAGGTGGTACCGCGAAAATTCGCCCTCTTAGTCAGTTTTTGACTAAGGGGGTTTTTATTTTGGCTACTACTTTGTTTGCAATAACTTCTTGAGGTCAGTATTGTGAAGTGCTGACGAACTCGAGGTGGAACCACGTCAAAACGTCCTCTAGCATTATTTTGCTAGAGGATTTTTTTGTATTTAAACAAAGGGGAAATTAGCCATGTTAAATTATATTTTTGAAATTTTACCGTCACTATTAAGTGGGACTGTAATGACCTTGAAGGTTTTCTTTTGGACAATCATTTGTTCCCTGCCACTAGGCGTTCTAGTCTCATTGGGCAGAAGCTCGAAGTTTAAACCTTTGAGCTGGATCTTATCATTTTATATTTGGGTCATGCGGGGAACGCCACTGCTATTACAATTGATCTTTGTCTTTTACGGATTACCTAACATGCCTTTCGCACATATCGTCTTTGAACGTTACGACGCCGCTTTGTTTGCCTTTATCTTGAATTACACAGCTTACTTTGCAGAAATCTTTCGTGGTGGTTTTAGTACTGTCAGCAAAGGTCAATTCGAAGGTGCTAAAGTATTGGGACTCAGTTACTGGCAAACGATCAGAAAAATTATTATTCCTCAAGTTATCAAAATCGTCCTTCCTTCAATTGGAAATGAAGTTATTAACTTAGTCAAAGACTCATCTTTAGTTTATGTCATTGGCTTAGGCGACTTACTAAGAGCTGGAAACATTGCCAGTTCACGTGATGTAACCTTATTGCCACTAGTATTAGTTGGTGTCATTTACTTACTATTAACTCTGATCTGTACTTGGGTGCTTAAAGTCTTAGAAAAACGTTTCAGTTATTACCGTTAGGAGAAAATCAATATGTTGAAATTAGAAAATATAACTAAAAGCTTCGATGGCAAGACCATCTTAAATAACCTCAATCTCGAGGTCAAAGATAATTCGATCCTTAGTATTGTCGGACCTAGTGGTGCTGGTAAAACTACCTTGTTACGCTGCATTGCTGGTTTAGAAAAAGTGGATTCAGGCAGTTTTCTCCTCAACGGGCAAACTTTTGATCCCTTCGGCGAATCTGTCAAAGAACGAGTGGTCGGGGTAGTCTTTCAAGACTTCAATCTTTTTCCGCACTTATCAGTTTTAGAAAATATCGTTTTAGCACCGGAAATGGTTTTAAAACAAGATAAAAAAACTGCTGAAAAAAATGTAGAAGACCTCTTAGCACAATTAGGATTGACCAGTTTGAAAAATCAATATCCTTTTGAACTATCTGGAGGTCAAAAACAACGAGTTGCTATTGCACGAGCTTTGGCAATGAAACCAGAGATCCTCTGTTATGACGAACCAACTTCAGCTTTGGATCCAAGTTTACGCGATACCGTTGCCCAAGTGATCTTAGATCTCAAGAATACCGGTATTACTCAAATCGTCATTACCCATGACCCTGATTTTGCCAAAAAAATTGCCGACCAACTGCTTGAAGTTAAACCATTAAATGATTAGAAATAGGGGGATTAATAAATAATATGAAAAAAAAGCTATTTATCTTACTCAGTTTATTAGCCTTCTTCAGTCTCAGTCTGGCCGGTTGTTCAGATAACTCCAAGTCGGTGGCCCAAGAGGCCAATACCGCTGACACTTGGTCTCACATCAAAAAGAGAGGCCGTGTCATTATTGGACTTGACGATACCTTCGTTCCCATGGGCTTTCGTGAAAAAAATGGGCAGCTTGTCGGATACGATATTGATTTAGCCAAAGCTGTCTTTAAACAATACGGCATCAAAGCCGATTTTCAATCGATCGATTGGAACATGAAGGAGACTGAATTACGAAATCGGACAATTGACTTAATTTGGAACGGTTATACTATTACACCTGCTCGTCAAAAACAATTGCTCTTTTCACGCCCATACATGGCTAACCGCCAAGTCTTAGTTACCAAAACTAAGGAAAATATTACCAGTTTTAAGGACATGCAAAACAAAACTTTAGGAGCTCAAACTAGTTCTTCTGGAGCTAGTCTTCTCGATGAACATCCACAAATGCTCAAGAACTACATCAAAGGCAAAACACCGGTCCTTTACGATTCCTTCAACAATGCTTTGATGGATCTGAATGCTAATCGTATTCAAGGTTTATTGATCGATAGTGTTTATGCTGGTTACTATATTAGTAAAGAAAAAGATCCTAGTTCCTATCGGACAACAACCGGTGGCTTTGATGGCGAAGACTTTGCCGTGGGAATGCGTAAAGGTGACAAAACTTTGAAGAAAAAGATCGATCAAGCTTTACAACACTTAGCTGACACTGGTGAACTACAAAAGATCAACAAAAAATGGTTTGGAAACTCTGATAATTCTTTAATTCAACCTGAAAAATAAGCAAAGAATTTTTGAAAGCCACACAACAACAAAGAGACACCGCTATTAATCAGCAGTGTCTCTTTTTCAATTTCTTTAAACTAACTCTCGAACCGCTTCTTTTCGAGCAAACGGAACAATAATGCTTTCTAATAATTGGGGATTTCTCAGTTGAGACTTCCAGTCGTTGTTAACTTGATCACTTAGATTTTCACAACTACTAATTGTAGCCGTGATACTAGCAATCGTATCGGTGTCATCACCTAAATTGACGGCCATAATGATAGCTCCATCGATACTAGTACTATTTAAAACACACCAAATACTAGCCAAAAGTGTATCCACTACATATCCAGTAGATTTGATATCCTTACGCAGTGTTGCATCAAAGTCTGTTTGAAACATCAATTCATATTGAGCCAATTGAGCTAACTCTTCTGGACGATTTTGAAGAGCTTGATTCAATTGATCAGGTAATTTACTCAAGATTGTTCGCAGCGCCTGACCATTCAAAAGTCCGTGTAAGATTTCTAAATAAATATAACTACCCACGATTGCTCGAGCATGTCGATGAGTTAAAACAGTATATTCACGTGTCAGTTTAAGCCGTTTGGATAAGTCTTTTTCATCGGTTAAATGAATTGCCAAAGGTGCCAGTCGCATGATTGCCCCATTACCATTGGCTTCTACACTGGGATCACCACACTTTAAAGGGTCATACTGATTTACTGACCAATTGATGATCGCTTTTTTGCACGTCGCACCGATACCAAAGGCTAAATTGTCAGGGGTATATTCGTTGTGAAACATGTAATTCTCGAACTTTTTCATTAATTGATTCAAATCACCCTGTTCAGTTAAATTCTCCATTAATGGAAGTGAAAAGGAAGTATCATCGGACCAGCTGCCAGCAGGTTGTTCCCAAACACCCCCATTAATCATTGAATCAACATAGTATGAATCACGTTTAGAGAATTCCACAGGAACGCCTAAAGCATCGCCGACTACGCCAGCATATAGAATATTTTTGATTTGACTTTCATTCACCAACTTCAGCCCTCCATTAAAAAACTGAGACTAAATTTTCATCTAGTCCCAGCCGTTTTAGTCTTCTAATTAAGAATACTACTTTTTCCCATCTATAAGCACGTTTCCCTAAAAAATCAGCAGAATAAATGCCAGGAAAATTCCTAGTGCCGCAAGTAAGCTAACATTTCTTTTGTCATTACGACTATTCTGTAAATTCTTTTTCATAAGCAATGCCTCCGTGCTTATAAAAGTTATATCATCTAATATCTGAAATGAAAAGGCTTTTCAACAAAATTTAAAACTTATTTTTTATGATAGTATTTATTGAAAATTTACTCCTTATAACTGAAAAAATAACGGTCTTCGAGCTAATTTTTCGAGCATTTTCCGAACATTTCAGTATAATTAGAGTATAAATATAAAGGAGTTGCTACATACCCATGGAAAAAAAGAATCGTGTTTACTTAGCCGGACCATTTTTCAGTGATAATCAGGTGAAACGCCTCGATGAAATTCAGGACTTACTTGCTGCCAACAAAACGATTGGCGATATTTTCCGACCAGGCAAAGATGACTATACTGCTGCCGAGTTTGGTTCATTCGAATGGCAAACCGCTGTCTTCAAGCATGATATCAACAATATTAATGTTTCAGATGTCGTTGTTGCAATGTTAGACTATAAGATAGAAGAAAACGAATTAGAGCCAGATTCTGGTACAATGTGGGAATGTGGCTATGCCTTTGCTAATAATGTCCCTGTCATTGGTGTTCGTAATATGACCGACGAACCATTAAATCTCATGCTAGCTGGAAGTTTGACTGCCTTTTTCAACGGAAAGGATAGCATTAAAAAAATAAAGGACTATAATTTTAATACATTAATGCCACATTACGAAAACGTCAAAGTACTTTAGGAGGATGCAACATGTCACAAGTAACTCAACGAACGGAAAAGTCGATCATCACCGCGATGATTTCCTTACTTCAAAAGAAAACCTTCGAGAAGATCACAGTTGGTGATATTTGTGACGAGGCTCTGATTAATCACAGTACTTTCTATCGTTATTTCAGCGATAAGTATGAATTATTGCACGCAGTTTTTTCTTATTTATTAGATGATTTGCTCAACAATACTTCGAACGCTAAAACGATTGTTTACCAAATTGCTGATTTTATGGAGAAAAATAATAGCTTTATCCATCATCTTTCACCGCAATATCAGACTAAGGCTAATCTTTATCCGGAATTTCGCAGTATTTTACAGGATATTGTTAAGAAGAAAAGCAAGGACCCCGCCAGTCAAAATGATCCTTTGATTAAGATGATTACTGAGTCGGATACTCCGGAATTGATGATCAGCTTTATCGTTGGTGGTTTGCTTGGTTTGGTCGAGTATCTTGAAGATAACGACTTCAAGGTTTCTCGTGATAAGTTTATTGATTTTACAGCTAGTTTCTTTGCTAAATGGTCTAAATAGAAATAAACGTTGCAGTTGATGGTGGTTCACTGCCGGCTTTCGTTCGGCTCTGAGGGGTCTGGAACGCCATGGGCATCGCTTTGAACCAATTGAAGTGCACAATTGTTTCAAAGTCGAGCCTTGTTCTAAGTGTGCTTCGCCCACTAAGAACAATTTCATGGCTGAGACCCCTCAGAGCTCTCACTACAGCCTAGAATGTTAAAACATGTTTGGATATCCCTCAAGTGAACAAGTTCAAGAGCTAAGGCAAGTTCAAGGGCTAAAGATTAAGGGCAAGAACTTAAATCCTTAAAAGATAAAATGAATTGATGCTTTTAATAACTACTAATGTATTGAATTGATATAAAAATAAGTCAATTCAATACATTTTTTTGTCTTGCTTTTTATCTTTTGCTCTTAAGCACCAAGGTTTTCCAGCTTCCACTCCTACCAAGCTAAATAAGGAACGTAGGATTCCTATACATATCACTAACAAATCAAATATGCAGTAGCCCTAGTCAGGAGCGAAAGTTCTGGGGGATATCAGTGGTGAAATTTTACTTAATTGGCGGTTTTTGCCAATTTAGTAAACGGTCGAGCTTGAAGACCGTCAGCTTGCTGAGGGGCTCCAAGTCGGCCCACCACGTTCCATATCCCCCAGAACTGTAGCGGATGACGGCAGTGAACCAAAAAATCACCTCCCCATCAACATATCCAAAGAAGGATAGTTGTATTGACCTAGTCTACAGGTTTAAACTTAAAGTATTGTTTTTTAGGAGGTTACAATGCAGTCAACAAAAAATCATCAAAAATGGTTTCTGATCAGTATGATGCTGGTTGCAGCCAACTTGCGGCTCCCCATTACTATTATTCCGCCACTTCTAAGCACGATTGAAAAGGATCTCGGTATTCCTAAATCTTTAGCTGGGTTGATCACTTCTATTCCTTTGATTACTTTCGCTATTTTTTCACCGGTTTTCGTTAAAATTGCTAAACGCATCGGTAATGAATTGACGATTTTTGTCTTCTTCATCATTCTCATCGTTGGTAGTTACCTGCGAATCATCCCTACTATTTGGGCTTTGCTGTTGGGGACTTTTTTAGCTGGAATCGGAATTGACAGTGGTAATGTTTTAGTTCCAGCTATAATCAAGGAACGTCTACCTGACAATATTCCACTAGGAACTAGTCTTTATACGATGTCGATGCTCCTTATCGGGGCCATTGGTACGGCGTTATCCGGTCTCTTTATCACTAAAATGAGTTTGCAATCTACGCTAGCGATTCTTTCCGTTGTAGCAATTATTGCCTTGATCTTTTGGATTCCTAACTTACGCTCCAATCATCATGAGAGTACTTCTGCTGACAAGAAGTTAAATTACCAGAGTGTTTGGAAACAACGCTTGGGTTGGTTGATAACAGTCTTTTTTGGTTTACAATCAATTGTTTACTATTCCTTTATCACTTGGCTACCATCTATTTTGCAGAGCCACGGTCTCGGCACGATTTTTTCCAGTAATTTATTAACTTTATTACAACTAAGTGGGCTCCCTTGTTCTTTTGTCGTGCCTTTCTTATCGATACGCAAAAATGGTATGAAAAAATTATTGATCATGCTCTTTATTGGCTACGCAATGGCACCTTTAGGTTATCTTGTTTCAACTAATAACAGCCTCTACCTCATCTTGATTACGATCATAACAGGTTTTGGTTCCGGCTTAGCCTTTAATATGGCGGTGATCTTCTTTACCGAAAAGACCACTAATCCTTACCAAACAGCCGAAGTTTCAGGGATGGCGCAATCTGCTGGTTATTTATTAGCCGCTTTCGGTCCGGTATTATTCGGTTTCATTGAAAATTTGGCTGGCTCTTGGAATTTGATCATCTTGATTCTGGTCGTTCTATCAGTGCTATTAACATTATCAGGAATCTTAGTGGCGTGTCACAAACCAATCGCAGAATGATTATAACTAATTTTATTATTTGCTATAATAAAAACACATGATATATAAAGGAGATTGCTTAAATGAAGAACTTATTTTTTGATTTCGATGGCACGATTGCCAATACTCAAGAAGGTATCGTCAATGCTCTTGAATATATGGCCGACAAAATGGATCTGGAAAACTTGGGCTTAGCCACTTATCAAAAATTTATTGGACCAGCGCTTGTTGATAGTTTGGAAAGATTTTATCCTAATCTCCCTAAAGCCGACTACCCTCAAGCTATTAAAACTTACCAAGCTTTTTATAACGATAAAGGTGTCTATCAATTAAAGATTTATAATCAGATGGAAAACACTCTGCAAGACTTACAAGCTGACGGATATAAATTATATGTCTCTTCAGTCAAACCTGAATCATTAGTTAAGCAACTTATTCCCCATCTTGGATTAGAGCAATACTTCTCAGGAATCTATGGTGCTTCTGATGATGAGACGACTCGCAATACCAAAAAAGCAATTCTTCATTATGGTTTAGATGACAGTCAGGTGTTAGCTTCTGAATCAATTATGATTGGCGATCGAATGACAGATATGGAAGGCGGCGTGGCTAATAACGTCCACACATTAGGCGTAACATATGGTTTCGGCGACTATGCAGAGTTAAACAATGCTGGTGCTGATTACATTGTGGACAAGGTAGTCGACATTCCTGAAGGTGTGCAAAAAATTGATGCTGCAAAATGATTTAGACAATTTTAATCTGCTGGGAAAATTTTTAGGACAACGTGATATCAGTGCTCTTTCTAAAGCTTCTCTGCAAGCCAAATATCAACTACCTCAAGCTGACGTATTCGTCTTATTCGGTGGCAGTATTCTTTATGGAGTCGATATTTTAGCTACGGCGATTCAGCAACAAGTTGCCAAAAAATATGTCATTGTCGGTGGCTTCGGACACACAACGGCAACGTTACAAAAGGCTGTAGCGTTACAATACCCGGACATCCCTGCCCAAGAAATGCAAGAAGCTGAGATCTTTGCGGCGTTATTAAAGAGAAGATTCAATCTTGAAGTAGACTACTTGGAGACTAAATCGACTAACTGTGGAAACAATATCACCTATCTGTTGCAACTATTGGCTGAAAATCATCTTGATTTCCGGTCTATTATTTTGGCTCAAGACGCAACGATGCAAAAACGGATGAGTGCCTGTTTAGCTAAATATCTTTCGCCATCGATACAAATCATCAACTTTGCGACTTACCAAAATGAACTGATCTTCAAAGATCAACAAGTGGCATTTTCCAAAGAGATCCTCGGAATGTGGACTCCTAAACGTTACATGCAGCTTCTAATGGGCGAAATTCCTCGGCTAACTGATGATTCAAACGGCTATGGACCAAACGGCAAGAATTTTATTGCCCATGTCGATATTCCTCAAAATGTCCAAGCAGCTTTTGAAGCTTTAAATGAAAAGTACCCTCAAATCAACCGTCCCAGCAACAATTTATACTCTTCTAAAAAAAATTAAACTTTTCCCTTGCTATGAAACGGGTTCGATAGAATATCATAATTGATGTAGAGAAGTAAGACATGTCGAATAGCTTCATAACTTAAAACGCAAGGAGATATTGATTATGTTTAAAATTTTTAGAAAAAATCACACCACCGCAAATGTTGAATTAAAGGATAACACCCAAATTAACGCTTTGAAATTAGCTGCCAAGAAGACAGCTGAAGAATTCAATCTTGATGAACAAAGCATTCAAAGCAGTATCTTTGCTAGTGCAGCCAATGGTAACAAGCTCATTGAAAACCGGGCTGTCTTCATGTATGCCACAAGTGACAGTAAGAGCCGTGTACATACTATGATGATGACCTTCAAGAATCCTATTGCTTGGGGCAATGACGCCGCACCTGTCGACTATTTAATTGTTGGGGTCTTCCCTGATGCCGCTGATCAAACAGAAGTCGCAAAGATCACTGATAGAATTAGTGAGACTTTACATGACAAAGCTGACCAATTGGATGACATTAAGTTCCAAGATAGCGACTTGAACAAGCTCAATCAATCATTTACTGATTAAAAAATAAATTAGTCGTCAATACTATGCAAGATATGGTATTGACGACTTTTTTTGTGCCTATTTATAGCGTCTGTTCCTTGTTAGGTCAAAAATCTTGTGCTATTATACATTCAAGCAAAATTAAACGACGTCAGTGAGCGTCCATTTTGGAGGGAAT
The DNA here is from genome assembly GCF_054881455.1 of Companilactobacillus sp. FL22-3. Lineage (NCBI taxonomy): Bacteria > Bacillati > Bacillota > Bacilli > Lactobacillales > Lactobacillaceae > Companilactobacillus > Companilactobacillus sp. FL22-3. The sequence continues at coordinate 48,595 of NZ_JBTYYZ010000001.1, forward strand.
AGAAATGAAAATAGTAACAAAATCGAACCAGCTAGATAGCTACCAGGCTAAAGTGGTTGCTTCCACAGCTTCAGGATTTGGATTGGAAAATATGGACGTGATGTTCTTATCGTTTGCACTTTCATCCATAATCTCCCAGATGCATTTGAGTGGAACACAGGCGGGACTCATCTCGACCATCACAAATATTGGTATGTTATTAGGTGGTATTTTTTTTGGAATTTTAGCTGATAAAATTGGTCGGATCAAAACTTTCAGCCACACCATCTTTATCTTCGCTTTTGCGACAGCTGCAATGTACTTTGCCAATAATCTGACTATGATTTACCTCTGTCGCTTCATTGCAGGTATTGGTGCTGGTGGTGAGTATGGCATCGGCATGACCGTTCTAGCTGAAAGCTTCTCCAAGGAAAAACTAGGCCGTGTTTCTTCATGGGTTGGTGTTGCTGGACAAATCGGTGCCATCTTTGCTTCACTCTTAGCTGCCTTGATTTTACCAACTTTAGGCTGGCATGCACTCTTCTTATTCGGAGTTATCCCAGTTATCATCACATTCTTCATCAGAAGACATCTTCGTGAAAGTAATTCATTTACTAATTCCTCCAAGAAAACAAAAGGTAATATCAAACAACTTTTCGCCACACCAAAGATGGCTTACCAAACAGTCGCTTTGATGGTCATGGCCATCGTCCAAATTGCCGGATACTTCGGTTTAATGAACTGGCTGCCAACTATTATGCAAAAACAACTTAACCTAACAGTCGGGGCTTCAACTTGGATGATTGCTACGATTCTAGGTATGTGTGCCGGTATGCTAACTTTCGGTTGGATCCTCGATAATTTAGGACCTCGTTTAGCCTTTGGAATCTTCTTAACTGCTTCTGCCATCGGGGTCTATGTCTTAACACTGCCTAGCAACGTCTGGTCATTGATCGTTGTCGGAGCAATCGTCGGTTATTTTTCTAACGGAATGTTCGCCGGTTATGGAGCCATCGTCAGCCGACTCTATCCAACGGAAGTTCGGGCTACGGCTAATAATGTCATCATGAATGTAGGTCGTTGTATCGGTGGTTTCTCTAGTTTAGCTATCGGCTATATCTTAGACCACTACAATATCATGAACGTGATGGTATTCATCTCAACGCTTTATATCATTAGCTTATTGGTCATGTTAACTATCTCCAATTTGAAAGCTAAGAATTATCAAAACATCTAACAAAAGGGTCATTCAATTCGATAAATGAATTGAATGACCCTTTTAAAATTTTCTAATTGAAAAAACTCAAGATCTTGATAATCACAATTGAGAACAAAATACTGATGATGGCATGAATCATAAACAAAATGGAAAAGGCAATGAAATATACTGAACCACTTATAATTGGGGTGCGAATATTGAAGAGGTACAAAATCGACCCTAAAACGATCAAAGTTACCACCCAAGGCAATATTCCCTTGTTAACAGTCATGAAATCATTCTTACTCAAGTCATAACCGGTGCTGGCAATCATGATCGTCAAGACAATATACAGCACGATCATGCCTATAGAAGCATTGGAAAAACTCGACTTGAGATTGTCGAGAACTGAATCAAAGATAATGCTCGGAGACAAATTATAGTTGATATTCAAACTTTGCGTCAATGAACTGATACTGAATCGAGCTTTCAACAAAAACTTTTGTAACAAGTATAATGCGATCGAACACATGTAATACGGTGCTAAACCAATAAAAAAATTACCCAACATTTGATAAACATTTCGATCATTCCAGCGATGATCGACTGAACCTAATGAGCCTGATCGTTGGTAGTTCAAATTCAACAACTGCACCTTCGTGACTTGATGTCCAAATAAATAGGCAAAGATCATATGACCTAATTCGTGAATGATTACACCTAAACCACCAACAACTAATTGACTATTGCTACCTAAATTATCAACTAAAGTCACTTTTGACAGATGACCTAACCAAGAAGTTAACATTGAGGTCAGATATGGGACTAGTGTAAAAATAAGTACGAAAGTTATGACAAATCCAAAATAATTATTCCACACATTCATCTCTCCTTGAACAATTTCATCAATTATAACCCAGCATCTTTGGCTAAACGCCGATCAGCTTCATTCTTAACTAATTGATAAATTGTGGCCGCAATTGGTACACCTAATAGCATTCCGACAATCCCACCAAGACCGCCGCCAATAGTGATTGAAGCTAGTACCCAAATTCCCGGTAGACCGATCGAAGTACCCACGACTCTGGGATAGATTAAATTGCTCTCTAACTGTTGTAGAACAACTATAAAAATTACGAATAAAATTGCATCTAATGGTGAATCAACGACTATCAACAAGAATCCCACAGCGCCACCAGCCCAAGCTCCAAAAATTGGTACCAATGAGGTGACGCCAACGAAAGCTCCGATTGGCAAAGCGTACGGAAACTTGAACAATAACATTCCCAAAGCACACAACGTTCCTAAGATAATCGCTTCAGTGACTTGTCCAACGATAAAACTACTGAACATCTTGTTCGTAATATCAATAAAGTATTTGATTTTTTGAAGATATTTCTCTTTGATAAAAGCTTGGCCAGCTTTATTAACTTGCTGAACCAACTTTTCTTTCGTCGCTAAGATATATATTGCAAAAGTGATGGCTAAAATAAAATTAAAGATTCCTTTGGCTAAACTGGTAACGATTTTGAAGGTTGACCCAAACAGTCCACTGACTCCAGAAGTCAAAAATTTCATAACTTTACTTTGGATCGTCGTCCAATTGATATCGACGGATTTAAGTTGATCGGGGATGGCCGAATTATTATTCAACTTTTTAGCTAAATCAGAAATATCAGTAATCAAGCTGGGAATCGATTTGAAGAAGTCGGTCAAGGCACTGACAAATTGTGGTAATACCAACCGAAAGACGCCCGTCATGATTAAAATTACTATCACAAGAGTGATTAAAATAACAATTCCTCGACGACTATGCTGTAGCCACTTTATTTTTGTATGAGGGAATAAATGTTTCTCCAGTATTACGACTAAAATATTGAGTGCATAAGCTAAGACACCTCCTAAGATCAAGGGCATAACAATTCCTAGCAGTCGTAAAAAAATATTGTAAACTTGGCCTGGATAAATCAATAAAACCAGCAGTGCAATAACTAATAGGCTGTATCTGATGACTTGCTTACGCTTTATTTCCATAATTTACTCCCTCAATATCTTTCTAAACAATATATCATATCAGGTAAAAAGACTAAACATTCACCTAAAAACGGCCCACCAATTTCTTAAAAATTAGTAGGTCGTTTCGTTGTTCTTATACATTCTGTGGTTGTCGGTTATTTGACAGCGTTACTCGCAACCCAATGGTTGATTAAGTCGATTTCCTTTTTATTCTGATTGAACTCAGAAAAGACTAAAGCTTTGTTCATCAAATCTTGGACTCGCTGATTGTTGCCATTAACACGGTTTTCATTCATTGCTAGCTGAGCATAAATTCTCGCAATATAATATGTAACATGATTCTCTGAACAAACTTTGACACCATAATTCAACAGAGTATTGGCTGTCTCCAAATCACTGCGTTCAGAATAATAAATCGCACAATAGAAAATAATGTTGATATAACGCCAAATCTTTGAGGAGTCATCGATCGTCATCGTATAAATATTATTAAAGACCTTACTGAAATAATATTCACTCTTCGTATCGTCGCCTTGTTTAGCATAGACCATTCCCATCCCCACAAAACCTAGGAAAGTAAAGATAGTTTCTCCATGAATGTCCAATTCTGACAGAATTCGGTTGAAATCAAAGACGGCATCAAATAAATCGCCATTATCTAAAACATTTAAATAGCCTTTGAGATAGTAATATTGCATCAAGGCATCTTTGTCGTCTTCAAAATCGTCAATATTGATAGCTTTGATAATATTCCAAGCGTCTTCATACTCTTGAATAATTAAATTGAATTCGGCCTTATTCATCTGCTTGATGACAGCTTGATTCTTACCATCTTTTACACCAATAATGCTATCCAAAGTTAGGTTCAATCGATTACACAATTGAATCAAAATTTTTAATGAGGGTATCTTGCCATTATTTTCAAACTTACTCAAAGTGGCTTGGGTGCAAATACCATCGCTTAGCTCTTTTTGAGAGATACCCAACTCTTTTCTTTTATCAATAAAAGTTTGTATATCCACGTCGTTGCTCCTATATAAAAAATTTATAAATCAATCAAATATAATTATATACCCTAGTTTATACGCTGTCATTGTTTGAACGGGTTTTCTGACGATTCGTCAGGTGAATAAATATTTTTCTATATATTATATGAATTGCCCCAATGGCGTAATATTCCAAAAAGCGATGATTATTTTTATTGCAATAAAAAAAACCGAAATTTCTTCCGATTTTTGAGTTTTTTACTTATTTTTTAGATCTTCGATGGAATTAATGTTAGTCATATACTTGGGCACTGCTAGTCCCACTTTGGCACCTTCCAAATTAGGACCTAAATCTTCGAACTTGCCTTTATAGTCTTTATAAAAGAGTCCTGAAGTCTTAGGCAGCCAAGCACTGACTTGAGCATCGGCAGCACCGGTGGCAATTGAGGCCCACACTGGCTGAATTTCCATAGCTTGAATCGTGACCTTATAACCTTGATCACGTAGAACTTGTGCCACCACGTTGGTTGAAGCTATTTCAGAGTCCCAAGCAACATAAGTCATTTTCAATGATTGACCATGTACTTTTTTGACACCCTTAGTCCATTGCTTAACTAACTTGGGATTGTCCTTAATCCATTGTTTAGCGTCCTTTTGTGGGTCCATACCATTATTGACCTTCAACATCACTTGAGACATCTGAGCTGGTTTCCAATGGAATCGGTCCAAAATCGTGTAAGCTTCTGGTTTATCTTTCTTCAAACCTAGACGAACTACCGTATCGATATGTTCGGCTTTACCATAGACGTTCTTGGGATCTTTCAAAAACTTGATTGGATACTTAGTGAACATCCAATGTGGTTGCCAACCTGTGACAACGATGGGACGTTTATCCTTGATTGCCTTGTCTAAGGTACTCGTCATTGCGGCAGTCGAACTCGTTTGAAGTTGCCAATTGTCTTTATCAAGTCCGTATGATTTCAGAGCTTTTTGCGTCGAGGACATGATACCGGCACCAGCATCGATCCCAGTGATCGTATAGTTAATCTGTGAACCCAATTTTTCTTTACTATTGTAAGGAGCAGTTTGGGAGCTGCAAGCAGAAATAATTGGGATAATCAGTAGAGCTAATAAGAAAAGTTTAATAAACTTTTGTTTCTTCAAATAATCCCTCCTAATGTTTTCTGCGTGTTCTAGTTAGTGATTGAGTCAATCGGTCCAAGATAATAGCTAAAATAACGATCGCTAAACCTGCGGCAAAACCATTACCAGCGTCGTTTCGACCTACGGCAAAGTAAACTTTCGTTCCTAAGCCCATAGCACCGATCATTGAAGCAATAACAACCATTGAAAGTGATAGCATCATACTTTGGTTGACACCAGCCATTAAACTAGTTTTAGCAATTGGCAATTCAACTTTAAATAATTTTTGCCATTCAGTAGAACCAAATGAATCAGCGGCTTCAATCAATTCATCCGGTACCTCACGGATACCCATATTCGTCATTCTAACTGTTGGTGGCATCGCAAAGATAACTGAAGCGACGATACCTGGCACCATCCCGATACCAAACAGAGCAACTGCTGGAATCAAGTAAACAAAGGCCGGCATAGTCTGCATGAAATCAAGGATCGGTTTCAAAATAACTTCAGCAGTGTGACTCTTAGCCATTAAAATACCAAGTGGTATTCCGATAACTAAGGCAATCAAACTGGAAGTTAGAACTAGCGTTAAGGTCTGGGTCATATCACGCCAAAAGTCTAAGTTCCAAATCAATAACAAACCTAGGAATTCAAAAATCAAGAGTCCCCAGTTTTGTTGATCCCGGTTCACATAATATGTGAGAGCTAATACAATTACGATAAATAACCAAATTGGAATCAAATCAAAGACCCATTGAAAGGCACTGTTGATCGAACCAATAAAATTAGTAATGGCATTGAAAAAGCCAGTAAATTGAACTAACCAATCAACGAATTTGTCGATCCAATTAGCAAGTGGTATTTGTGGAATACTATTTAAGAAGAGACTATTCAAAATCGCTCACCTCATTTCCGGCTAAAGCACCTAAGACGGCACCACGCACAATGATTCCCATCAATTGTTTCTTATCGTTGATAACGGCAAATGGGATACCGGTTTGTGAAATATCATCCATTAAGTCTGAAATAGGCGTATCTTCTGACGTTGTTGGTACTTTCGTTTGAACAATTGAAGTTAAATCACCATTCTTTTCGCGAGCCAATTTGATCACATCATTCGCATCGACGATACCAAGTAAATTACGACGTGAATCAATGACATAGGCGGTTGAAACTTCATTGTCTTTCATCAACTTCAAGGCTAGTCTTGGACCAGCTTTTTCAATGTTGACAACTGTTGGACGAATCATAACATTACCGGCGGTAAGGACCTTACTACGGTCAACATTTTCAATAAATTCTTCAACATACTCATCAGCTGGATGAGTCAAAATATCTTCTGGAGTTCCAGTTTGAATTACTCTGGCATCCTTCATGATCATGATTCGATCACCAATTTTCAAGGCTTCGTTCAAATCATGACTGATGAAGATAATGGTCTTATGTAATCTTTCTTGGATATCCAATAACTGATCTTGCATATCAGTTCGGTTCAATGGATCCAAAGCTGAGAAAGCTTCATCCATTAAGAGAATTTCAGGATCATTGGCTAAGGCTCGAGCTAATCCAACTCGTTGTTGCATCCCACCTGATAATTGATCAGGATACTCGTCGTTATAGCCTGTGATACCAACTGTTTCTAGTGCTTCTTTAGCTTTCTTTTCGCGAGTCGCTTTATCGACACCTTGAATTTCCAAGCCATATTCAGTATTTTCCAAAACAGTTCGATTAGGCAAGAGGCCAAAGTTTTGGAACACCATACTCATTTTCTTTCGGCGAACTTCACGAAGTTCTTTTTTGTCGATCTTCATTAGGTTCTCACCGTCGATCAAAACCTCACCTTCAGTAGGTTCGATCAAACGGTTGATCATTCGGACTAAAGTTGACTTACCACTACCGGACAGACCCATGATGACAAAGATTTCTCCATCATAGATTTTGAAATCAGCTCGGTCGACACCTAAAGTGGCACCCGTCTCCTTCAGTATTTCTGCTTTATCTTTTCCTTGACGGCTTAACTCTTTAGCTTTGGCAATATGTTTACCAAAGATTTTCGTTAAATTGTTGACTTCTACTTTTGTACTTTTTTGAGTACTCATTAAATCCCCCATTCTTGGAATTGAAAAAAATGCACTTTCTTTAAATGAAATATGCATTAATTGTAAATAAAAAAGCTATTATTTAAGCAATGCAAATAACAGCGAACTATATAACCCTAACAAATATAATTTTCTTATGCAAATTATCAGTTTTGCTGTAAGCATTTTTATGGACAAAAACGACCTAAATTTGATGTAAAAATTTAACGCGCTATCCCATGCTTCATCTTACTTTGCGAGTTTTATTTGCCATGATGATAAATTAAAATAAAAAAATCTTATTTAAATTACTAAAATCAACTTAAAATGCCCCCTGATTCTAGTTTTTAGAATCAAGAGGCATTTGTTTTCGAGACGTTATTTGTCTAAAGAATTGCTTCGAGTGCTTTTGAAAATTCATAAGCATTGCCGACAAAGTAATAATCTGAAGACTTAAATATTTGGGCATTGGCATCAGTATTAGCTGAAACCACTACCTTAGCATTACTGATTCCGGCAGTATATTGTACCGCACCAGAGATACCCAAATTAATCAACAAGTCAGGGGCAATAGTTTGACCACTCTGACCAATTTGTTCTTTAACCGTATATTTATCCAAATCAGTTAACGGACGAGTTACTCCAATCGTAGCATGAAGTTTTTGGGCAAGACTTTCGGCCATTTCAATTCCAGATTCAGTCTTATCACCTCGACCTAAAGCAACAACCCTATTGGCTTGGGAAACATCGTCACTAGTTTCTTTTGGCAAGTTTTCACTTACAACCGTCAATTGAGTATCTTTTTCCCAGTCCAAGTCCTTGATTTCTTCAATCTCAGTCTGAGGATTGGCAACTTTTTCTGCTGCGAAAACATTAGGACGGGCCGTGACCATCTTCGGTTGATGATTAGGAATCGTAATCTCACACATGATGTTATCACCATATGAAGGCTTCGTTTGAACTAAGAGATTGCCTTCAAATTTTAAGTCCAAACAATCAGCTGTTAGACCAGTTCTTAGTCGAGCTTGTAATCTGGGGGCAACCGACCTGCCAAAAACAGTAGCTGGAAATACCAAGGTATTAGGTGTGCCCAGCTTCTTGATCAAATTATCCAAGGCATTAGTTAACTCCAAATCATCGCCGGCAACTAAATCGTCATCTTTTATCACTAGGATCTTGTCGGGACCATATTCAGTAATGGCTTGTTCCAAATTTGCCGAAGTTTTTTCGATCAAGATCACGACGAGTGGATCATGACTGATCTGTTTCATTTTAGTTATTAGTTGGTAAGTAACTGGATTGACTTTGTCTAATTCTGTTTCAGCAAACACCCAATTCTCTTTGATCACTGCCATCTTAATCTTCCTCCGTCAAAATATTTTGTTTTCTCAAGGCGTCAACTAACTCACGAGCCGCCTCAACTGGGTCATTGGACAATTTGTGACCCACCTTTGTCTTCTTTTCTGGTGAAGAGATTGAACGGACGATTGTTGGTGACCCTGCTTGTCCAACACGTTTTTCTTCAAGATTCAAGTCAGCTGCATGCCAGGTCGTCAAAGGTTTGTTGAAACTCTTGGCGATCTCTACCACATTGGTATATTCTGGCTGATTGATCGAATCTGTTACTGTTAACAGCACTGGCAACTGAGCGGTAATTCTTTGAGCCACGGTATCCAAGTTTCGGTCGATCACTAATTTATCGTTATTAGCCTCGACTTTATTAGCGTAAGTCACTTGAGGCATACTTAATAATTCTGCCATAATTGGACCTACCTGACCTGTATCAGCATCGACTGATTGTTGTCCTAATAAGACTACATCTACGTCGCCAATCTTTTCGATTGCTTGAGCTAAAACGTAACCAGTGGCTAAAGTATCGGCCCCAGCAAAAGCTCTATCTGACAGTAAGATTGAACTATCTGCACCTAGAGCTAAAGTTTCACGTAAAGAGACCGCAAAATCATTTGGACCCATGGTCATTGTGATCACTTCGCCGCCGACACTCTTTTTTAAATCGAGTGCCGTCTTGACTGCGTGTAAGTCATAGGGATTGATTACACCGCCTAAGCCGCGACGATCGATATTCTTAGTTTTTTCATTAATCTTTACATTGGTAGTTTCTGGCACTTGTTTAATACAAACAACTATTTTCATAATAACCTCCTAGGCCCGATTCTTTGCTTCAATCAAAGCAATGGCTGTCCGCATCTTTTCGACAGTTCCTTCAGCTAATTCCATTGCCCGAGCGTCTCTGATCAAGTGTTCCACTGGATAATCTAAACTGTATCCATAGCCGCCTAAAACTTGTAAGGCATCATCGCCTGACTTGACTGCACTACGACTACCATAAGCCTTGGCCATTGCAGCCTCTTCTTCATAGTCTTGGCCATGATCTTTTAACCAAGCTGCCTTTTGGTAGAGTAATTTCGTTGTCTCTTTAGCAATAGCAATATCAGCCACTTTACGCTGAATACCTTGCATTTGAATAATCGGTGTATCAATGGCCTTACGATGCGTGGCGTAGTCAGTCACAATGTTCAGCTCATGTTCCATGATACCGGTCAAAACGGCCCCCATTAAGATTCGAGCATCATTATGAGCACTGTCGCCGATTTCTTTTCCCATTCCAACTTTGCCTAAAAGATGGTTCTCATCAACTTCAATATTATTCATCACAATTTCGCCAACTGGCACACCAGTAAGACCTAAGAAGTTTTCTTGCTTACCATATTCAAATCCTGGCATGTCCTTGTCCACAACGAAAAATGACAACTCTGTTGGTGCAGTTTTAACTAAAACGCAATAGATCTCAGCTAATCCACCATTAGTGATCATAATTTTATCACCATTAATGATCCACTTGTCGCCATGTTTTTCAGCATGTGAGGTTATCCCCAACGGATTTGAACCACCACTTGGTTCAGTCATTGAAAAGCCAATGATTCTCGACTTAGCTTGTGGCAAATATTCATCTTTTAGAGCTTGATTTCCATACTTAACGATTTGATCGATCAACTTGAAATGACCTTCTAAAGTTACACCTAAGCTGGCATTCCCACGAGCAATTTCATTGATCATGGCCGCAGTGGTCTCACCATCAAATCCAGCTCCACCGTACTCTTCTGGCAACATCGTGCTGAGAAAATCAGCTTGTTTAATTTTATCCAAAAGATTATTGACATAAGAACGGGTATGATCGATCTCCATGTCATATGGTGCAACTTCATTTTCAGTAAAAGCCTTGACCATTCTTAAAAGGATTTCTTTACTCATCTGTTTTTGATCCATCAGCTTACTCCTCACATGTTAATTTATTCACAAATATCTATAAAAAAATATCACAGCAATATTCTAATAAAATAATAATAAGGCATTAAATAGTAATTGTAAATATAATTATAATGTATCGAATTACATATAAATATTAAAAAAGGCTGGCAGTAGGCATAACCATTTTTAACTTTAATCTTGCGTAAAAAACAGCTTCTTTCGCTTAACCCAAATAGAGCGGCAACTCAAAAATCGAGTTACCGCTCTATTTACTTAATACTGAAAGCTAAAAGTGTTTTGTTATGCTCTCCTTATTTAGCAAAACTAGAAAGCTGAACTTTTTCTTTTAACTTTTTATTTGTTATTTGAAAAGTCTGTATTATTAGCCCACTTGTCAGTTAAGAAGTAGCTGTCCATCTTATATTGGGTATTCTTGGGATTAGCCTTCTTATCTTTGTAATAATCTTTCAAATGACGATCTAACAATAACCAACCACGCCAGCCCATATGAATCGTATCTTCGGCGATATAGTTGGGATTTTTAAGTTCGGATAAATCAACAATATTATTGAATCCTTGAGATCTCAATTGATACTTGATCTTGGTGTCAAAATTAGTGATTGTGCTCATTGGCATCCCTGTATACTTGACCCAATATGGGTTAATTGGTTGAATCACAAACAATACTTCGGTCTTATTTTGAGCAAACATATAAAGTAAAGCTTGGAAGTCATTGTATTCAGGCGAATGAGTATAAGTTACGTGTCGATGAGCATTGCGATAAGTTTCCATTCGTTTTCTCAATTGCTTGTCATAGAACTTATTACCAATCTGATAGGCATTATCATTTGAATGTTCTTTAGCCATCTTGATAGCTAATTTATTCAATTTTTTATAATTATACTTGTCAGGCAATTTGCTAGCTGCATCGCTGATGACATCTTCATGATCATTCATCGAGATAGAACCAAACAGATCATCTTGGCTCTTTAAGCTAGAGCGGGCAAATCTTTGAATATAAAAGCGTTCAAACGAAGTAATTTGCTTACCAGCAGCAATTCTTTCTAAAGCCTCATCCTCAATGGGTCCTTTATCGACACCCAAATCAAGGATTCGATTGGCAACATACTTATTCATGGCCTTATCACCATGATCAGAATTCAAAATAAATCCTGTCAATTGCAAGGGCGATAAGAAGTACTTAAAAGCATCGGCTGGGACACCGGTTTTGGTAAACCACTGGGGCGAAATAATAAAAACAGCTTTATTTCCCTTGAGGTTTTCCATTCCACCAACATTCATTGCTTGAGTGAGCGAAGCCGTACCTGGATTACCAAGTAAAAATGGCTTGTTCTTCCAATGATATTTTTGCGCCATGGAAGATGGATGGAACGGATCCATTCTAGAAAGTTCCGATGAACCAATGATAGGAATGTAATTCTCTTTCTCAGCGGCGTTCTTCACGCTCTCACCTTTAAGAACTCTAACATCCAATGAAGTAGCAGCTTGTCTAACTTTTTGTGGTGTTAAGGTCTTAAAGTTGATTGGAGTCCAGAGAAGCAGCATTAAAGCCACTGCGGCAACTATAACAGGTCCAAAAATCATCCATAACTTTTTTTTCATAATCTATTCCAATTCTTGTACTTGTTGAGCAATTTTGTTAACTGTTGACCATTGTGAACGATCAAATTCTGAAACTGGTACCGTAATACCAAATTCATCTTGTAAGTTAACCAAAACTTCTACAGTTGCCATTGAATCAAGCACACCATCTTTAAATAGATCTTGATCAGCATCTTGACCAGCGTCGTCCAAACCTGTTACATCCTTTAAAATATCAATTACCTTTGTTTTAATTTCATCCATAATAAACTCTCCTAACTAAACCATAATTTGTCGAAAAATCCTGAAAAGATCAGGAAACTGAAACATACGATATTAAACGTCAAGAATATCGCAAATGCTTGCGTAAACTTGTTGCTTGGAATACTGTCGCGATGTTTCTTTTTATATCTGAGCCATGCATCATTTATAATCATTGCGCATGCATGGAAAATACCATAAACAATGTAATACCAAGTCTCACCGTGCCAAAATCCCATGATCAAGAATAAGGTCACATAACCAAGATTAGCGATAGTAACTTTATTTTTGATCCACTTGTGTTTAATGATCGTAAACATCAAACGCATATAAATGAAATCACGGAACCAGAATGAAAGTGTCATGTGCCATCTATTCCAGAAATCTTTAATATTCTTGGACTTGAAAGGCGCATTAAAGTTCATTGGTGTCTTGATACCCATGAAATTACTGATTGAAACGGCAAATAATGAATAACCAGCAAAATCAAAGAATAAATACATACTGTATACGTACATGTACGCTAATACCCACCAAGATAATCCCAGTGGAGCAGAATCTTTGTACGACAATGCTAAGAGTTGAACTCGAGGAAGCAATAATGTTCCAAAGAAGTATCCGATGATGAACTTGTAAAGCAAGCCTTTCATTAAATAGTTAACACCATTTCTCATCAGCTCAACATACTCGTCCCGACTAGGAACCTTATCGACATCTTTTTGAAAACGTCTGAAACGGTCGATAGGTCCAGAAGTAATAGTTGGGAAGAATAGTAAGAATCGGCCAAATTCGTATGGGGTAATTTTTTTGATCGAACCATCACGAATTTCCATAATAACTTCAACCGATTTAAAGGTTAAATAACTGATACCCATGAATCCAAACAAAGAAATAGTTTGATTATTTAGCAATGGGTCCAGTTTGACGAAGACCAAAGGCACGATTGCCAAGACAACGAACAGAGTAAAGATCCAGAAATCGTTATGTTTTTTCCGATATGACAGATAGATGGAAACAAGGATTATTTCGAATAAAACGTAGCACAGTAATGAAATACCTTGCTTCATATTGCCACCGAAAAATGCTGTGGCTAAAATAACGACCGTTGCGAAGAAGTCATAAATTCTGAAACGTTTACCAAACCACAATCCGATGATTATGGGCAGTAAAAGCAACATTAAGTAGATAAAATAGTGGGGACTGCTGTAAGGCGTGATATTTGTAAAATTACCCATTAATTTCGCCTATCAAAGTCTTTCTATCGATCTTGCCGTTTTTACTGATTGGTAGTTGCTTTACAAACTTCAACACATTAGGAATCATATATTCCATTGTGGTTTCTTTTAGTGAATCTTTAATATCAGAACTTAAGTCGTTTTCGTCGTCATCTTCAAATTGATCTTCAAGAACGATACAAGCAATCATCTTGCTGACTTGATTCTTGTTGTTATATAGCGGAACTGTACATGATTGTTTAACTTGTTCCAAATTACCAAGCATTGAGTCGACTTCTTCAAGTTCGATTCGGTAACCATGCATCTTGATTTGGAAGTCAGTTCTACCATGATAGAATAACAATCCATCATCAGCAGCACTGATCATGTCACCTGTATGATAGAAAATTTTACCGTCAATTTCTTCGAAGGCTTTTTCAGTTTGAGTAGGATTGTTCAAATAACCCTTAGAAACATCCGGACCACTGACAAGCAATTCACCAGTCAAACGGCCGGTCTTCTCATCCACAGCACCATTGATACGATAATCCATATTTGACTTCAAATAACCGATTGGTAAACGGTCAAACTTTTCTAACGCTGCTTGATCGATTTGAATTGAGGTGATTGCCACAGTATTTTCAGTTGGGCCATAAGTATTGTAGAGCTTCGCATCAGGGAATTTCTTTAATAGTTTTTTGGCCGTAGCATGGGTTAATTCTTCTCCACAGAAGATGAATTTATTCAACTGAGGCATATGTTCGGCATCAAAGCCACTAAACAAAAGACACATTTCAAAGAATGATGGTGTAGATACCCAAGTATTGAAGTCAGAATTAACGATTGCCTCTTGTAACAAACCGAAATTCTTAGTTGTATCTTTGTCGACAACGTTAAGTGTTACGCCACTCATCAAGCCTGGATAAATATCAAAGACTGACAAGTCAAATGAAAATGGTGCTTGCAACAACATACTCATCTCTGAGTTGTAGTCAAATTCCTCTTGGGCCCATTGTGAGAAATCTAAGATATTATTAGTACTAATTTGGACACCCTTTGGCGTACCAGTAGTACCTGAGGTAAAGATAATATAGAAGTTATCATCAGGCCCGACGCTACGGCTGTCATCATAAATATTGTTCTCTGAGGCAAAAACTGTTGTTAATTCATCTTTAGAAACTTGAGGTGTATCGACTCCAAAATCACTAATATCACTCCAATTGAGGATCAGAGCTGGGTTAGCAACTGAATCGATTTGAATAATTCTCGAAGGATCTGAGCCATCATCAACTGGAATATAAGCATGTCCAGCCTTGATAGCACCTAAAAACATTACTAACATTTCAAATTGTTGTCCACCGAAAATAATAATTGGACTCTGAGCAGGTAAAAACTTATCTTGCAAGAAACTTGCGACACGATCAGACTTTTGCAAAAGTTCTTGATAAGTATGCGTCTCATCACCATTTCGATAGCAAATTTTTTCTGGTGCTTGTAATGCAGCGGTGGTGATTTTTTCAATAATTGTATTCATAAACTTTTTCCTTTCGTCCTGCTAGAATTCGTTATAAATAAATTTGGCACTTCCAACGCCGTTATAACCGTAGATATATAGAAGCACTATGAAAATAGCGAAAAATACCACTGTTTTAATAATGAACATTGTCACTGGCTTCTTCAAAAAATTGATAAAGTCATTTTTCATAAATCAACACCTCACGAAAGAGTTTGCCTAAGTGGAAACTATATCAACGCCTGTATATACTTCCCATATAAACATTATAATAAAAAAGTGATAGTCGTAATTGGCATATTTTGTAAATTTTTTTTTACAATTTCGCCAACTTATTCAGTTGAAAAACTGGTAGCATGTTTAAACACGTTTATTATATAAGAAACACTAGCTCCTTTTCAAAATATACGCATTGTAACTGTTTTCATTCTATTCAAATATTTTCACGACTAGTTTTCACACTTTATTAACGTGTTTTATTATCAAGCGACTGTATATAAAAGTAAATAATTGAATCCCATAATTACCAAAGTGTTAGTCTCATGTGACAGTTTTGTAAGGTGGAGATTTTCCTGATAAAAAGAGCGGCAACTCAAAATTGAGTTGCCGCTCTTTTTACTATTAATGCCCGGAAACTAAACGAATTTTGCCCCGCTCTCATTAAAAGTGATATGATACTATTCAAATTTATGTAAATTTGGTTTTACCAACTGGCTTTTCTAACACCAGGGATCTTTCCTTCGTGAGCTAACTTACGAAAGTTCAAACGGGACATCCCAAATTTTCTCAAATAAGCGTGGGGACGTCCATCACTCCAATCACGTGAATGTAATCTTACTGGTGAAGCATCCCGAGGTAATTCGCTTAGCCCCTTGTAATCATGTTTGGCTTTCAATTCCTGTCGAATTGAAGCATAACGTGCAACTGTTTCCTGTAGCCGCTTTTCACGTTCAATTTTTGCTTTACGTGCCATTTATTAACTAGACTCCTTTTTATACTTTATATAGTAGAAAGTCTTCGCTAGTTTTTTTATCGTCATCACAAACTTAACAATAGAACGGTACAATAGCAAATAAATTGATTACTTGCAAATAATAAGTTTTTCCAAAAAAAAAAAATAAAATCAATAGTGAACGCCTACATCAGTGCTTTATTCCATTTTAGATAAAAAACATTTATCAATAACGATACAAATTAATCTTGATATTTTGCTAGAATTTAAGCATAGGGAAAGCTCAAAAAGACTTTCAAAAATCAAGTTAGGAGGGCGACTAATGAAACTGTTCAAAAGTATTGCAAGTTTGCTTTTTTTGACTAGCCTTAGTTTGTCCCTCGCACCCACCGTTACAGCCCAAGCTGCTTCTACAACTTCAAGTATGCCGATAACATACTCGGCAATAACAGCATCCGATACTGCCGCCAGTTCTACATCTGCAGCTGCTACTCCTACTGATGATACAACCACTGCTACCGTCGATAGTACGGGCAAAGCGCAAGCAACTTCCCAAGTTACAGTAAACGTAGTCTCAGGGGTCTTAACATTAGAAGCGGTCCCTGACTTTAATTTTGGAAAAATGGTAATCGGTGATACTAAAAAACTAGTTAATAACACCGTTGATTCATCTGATTTTGTTGTTGATGATGGGACTAATAATTCCACTGCTACTGCCGGTCGTGATGGTAATGACAGTGGCTTATTAGAAGTAATCGATTCACGTAATTATTCTGAAACTGCGCCTGGATTCTCACTCTCAGCTTCACTTAGTGTGTTGCATCCCACCCAAAGTGATACAGATACAAGCTCACTTATTGCAATTTTGGATCTAAATAAAATTGCATTATTGGACGATGACAACAATAATGTTTCGAACAATGCTACGGAACTATATACCCAAAAGGTATCTCTTAGCAGTGATCAGGCTGCAGAAAACGTTATTAATCTACAACCTGGTGAATATAACGGCGGACTTATTAGTGCTAAATTCAATACCCCCGATACAGCTAGTTTACATATTCCTAAAGACGGTAACAATAGTACTACTAAACCATCTTCAAGAAATATGAATGCTGTCGTAACTTGGACCTTGAATGCTGCACCAACAAAGACTAACTAGTCAAATTCAATTTTAAGTAATAACTCATAGAATTCCCGTTCGAGGATTTTATGAGTATTTTTTTGCAAAAAAAATACAAAAATATAACTAATTGTCAGTTTAAAATGTTTAAACATGCTATCATTAAAGTAATTCAAACACCTGTAAAAAGAAGGGTCGATAATGATTGCAACAACTACTTGGAAACATAATTTTTCAAATTATCAAAATATTGACAAGATAAACCAATCCGGTCATCAGTCTCTAGCAATTTTTCAACCGCTGGCTTCTCACAAACTTCGTTTACAATTTTGCACCTTATACGATGAAAAACCATTACATATTTCCAAGCTGACTATTTATTCTAAAGATCAGCCCCAAACAGTCATCACTAAGGATGGTCAAAGCGATTTTTCGATTGAGCCTCGAATCACTGATTGGTCTGACTGGATCAATTTCAATCTGCTTGGCGATGCATATTTATCAATCGAATTGGATTCACCTAATCAAACGGTTCATACCATTGGATCAACTATCTCAAATCAACTGCTTAAGACAAGCGAAACTGATCCGACAGTAGCGAAATATTTCTTTGGTATCTGTGGATTACAAGTCCAGACTAATCAGAGCTATCGGCGCATTGCATTTTTTGGTGATTCTCTAACTAACCAGGGTAACTTTTCCGCCCCATTAGCTTATAACTTGGAGAAAGACTTTCAAATTATGACTGCTAACTATGGCATCTCCGGCAACCGTCTCCTTCATCCGGGCCACAGTACTTCACAATGGTCAACAAGCTTTGGCGAAGCGGGATTAACCCGATTTGACCATATGTTGATCGATTATCAACCCCATATCGTTATCTTTATGGAAGGAATCAACGACTTATTGCATCCTGGCACTGGTACACCCATGAATGAATTACCTAGTAAGTCCGCTGTGATTACAGCTATTAAACTCTTAAAAGAAAAATGCCGACAACAAAACATCAAGTTTATCCCTATGACGATCACTCCCGCACAAGGTAATATCAATGCAGACGTTCAAGCTTGGAGTCCAACAAAAGAAGCTCTCAGAAAAGCTATCAATCAAGAGATTTTAACAATGCCCCACGCGATTGATTTGGATAGTCTGACTAGTCATGACAATCGCTTAAAACCTGAATTCGATTGTGGCGATCACGTTCACTTCTCTACTGCAGGAGGTAAGTTAGTTGCAAAGTATGTCCAGCAACAACTGATTAGGCAAAAAATGATTTAATTTTTAACAGTCCAGTCAGTTCTATAACAACTTTGGAATATCTTTTTATAATTTTATTCCATTTTTAAGTAAATCAGGTTTAAATCATTTTCAATATAATATACTATTAAATAGTATTAACAATTACATTGGAGCGTTACTTATGACTGAAACTACTAACAAAGATATTTATCAAACACTTAAATCAAGAGTTATCAATGGAAAATATAATATCAGGATGCGCCTGCCTACCGAAGATTCACTCATTGAAGAATTTCATGTTAGTCGCTATTCCATCCACAAGGCCATCAAACAACTTTCCGATGAAGGTTTAGTTTATTCTGTTAAAGGTAAAGGTGTCGTGGTACTTGAACAGACTTCTCATGCCAACGAGATCAATCTGAGTCTTAGAGAAATTGACAGTATCCATGCCTTGAATAATGCTGAAGATGTCCATCGCGCAACGATCATAGCCGATTTCAAACAAGTTATCGTCGATGAGGACCTCAGCCACAAAACTTCCTTTGCAGTCGGCCTTCCCGTCTATGCAATCAAGCGAGTTCGTCGAATCAATAACAAAAATGCCGTCCTCGATATTAACTATTTCAATGCACAAGTTGTTCCGAATATTACTCCGGAGATTGCTAAAGAATCAATCTACGATTACATTAAAAATGTTTTACACATGAAAATTGCCGTGGTCAAACGCCAATTGAGGATCGAACACGCAAACCAAGTCGATTATGAAAATCTCAATCTTGGCATTAACAATTGTATTGGCAATATGGTTAGTTTTGCTTTTAACGATGATGGTAAGCAATTCGAATATACTGAATCTCACTTTATTCCTGATAATTTTATCTTCAACCAGATCATTAAATTCTAAAGCCAAGACTATGAAAAAGAGCTCTGTTTCCGTCAACGGGATCAGAGCTCTTTTACACTTTAATACGATTCAAAACCAACTAGTGAATAGTGGTTAGGAATATATTTTGTCTCAGTACATTCAAATAAATTACCTAGGTCGCTGTAAACATATTTTTTTAAGACGCCGACACAATTGGCATCTTCAAGATCCAAGTTATCGAATTCCTTCTTAGTTGCTGTCTCCACCGAAGCGATTGAACGTGCGGCCGCAATTTTAAAGAGGTCTTCATCACGAATATATTGATAAACAGATCCTTCAACATCAATAATCGAAAGGTTGGGCATACTCTCTTTTCTAAAGTAACTCGTATCGATCGCCATTGCTTTGCCATTGACCATTCTCAAACGTTCAACGTAAAAAGCTGTATCTCCGACGGTAAATGATGTGTGTTTGGACAGCTTATCATCAATTTCAACTTCTTTAAATTCTAAAACCTTCGTCGTCAATTTCTTGATGAATTTATTCTGAGGAAAACTCATGAGATCTTGAAAGCCAAAATGATTAGCGGCAGAAAAGATTACCCGATTATCAACGATTGGTTCCAAGACTACGACTCCACGTCCCTTAACTGTGTATACTAAGCCATCAGCTTGCAATTTTTTTAGGGCACGGCGAATTGTGTTCCGTGTAACACTGAACCGTTGTGACAAATCTTCCTCACCAGGTAAAATCGTCTTTGGAGGATAGACATTGCTGTCGATCTCTCCTTTTAAAATATGATAAATATCTGAATATAAATTCTTTGGCATAATGTCTCCTCAATTGGTACTACGTTTAATAAAGTTACCCTCTGCTAGTTAAACACTCCCCACAAGTGCTGTTTTTTTCTCCAACATGACTGCTTCATAAGGCCGTAAAATCACTTCTCCATTGTCAATTTCAATTCCCTCATAATTTCCCAACAATAAATTGAAACCGTCCAAGAGAGGCCTTCTTTGCTCTTGATCAGTAAAGTTAGCCATAACAATAATTTTACTCTTATCATCATATCTTTCATAACTATAAACGCTATTGTCTTGGGCATTCAGTAATCGATATGACCCTTCTGTTAATAATACCTTATTTTTTCGCAAGAAAATCAAAGCACGATAAAAATTAAAAATATTATTTTTCATTTTCAGAACTTTTTCGACAGAGTAGTCATCATGATACAGTGGCTTTAACCAAGGTTCTCCAGTGGTAAAGCCATAATATTTGCTTGAATCCCATTGCATTGGTAATCGAGAATTCTCACGCGACTTTTGTTGCAAGATCTTGATCGCCAATTTTTTATCAACGCCATTACTGATCATTTCGTTATAGGCATTGATCGATTCGTGATCTTTATATTGACTAATATCAGTAAAGTAAGCATTCTTCATGCCGATCTCATCGCCTTGATAAATATACGGTGTACCTTGCAATCCAAATTCGACCATCGCTAACAACTTTGCTGATTGATCACGATACTTGTCATCGTCAGTAAAACGAGAAATTGCTCGTGGCTGATCATGGTTGTTCCAAAATAGAGCATTCCAACCGCCTTGGGAATTCATCTTCACTTGCCAGTCGCTCAAGATCCTAGTTAAGTCAGTCAAATTATAGTGACCCAGAGTCCATTTATTGCCCCCGGTGTAATCGACTTTAACATGATGGAAAGTGAACGCCATCGACAACTCTTGACGATTGGGATTGGTATACTTGACCGCTTCAGAAATGGGAGTCGAAGAAAGTTCTCCAACTGTTATAAACTTATTGGGTCCAAACACTTTCTCGTACATTTCATGAATATATTCGTGAACATGAGGTCCATTAGTATAGAAATTCCGACCATCATCCAAAGGCGTCGCAAATGTGTCATTGGGCAAGTTTTTGTCTTTAGAAATATTATTGATAACATCCAGGCGAAAACCATCGATACCCTTTTCGGCCCAAAACTTCAACATTTCAAAGATTTTTTGACGTAAGGCTTCATTACGCCAGTTCAAATCAGGCATTGTCACATCATAGAGATGCAAATAATACTGATCTAATTCTGGTACATATTTCCAAGCACTGCCACTGAATTTAGAAACCCAGTTATTTGGCTCATGACCATCAACGGGATCGCGCCAAATATAAAAATTATGGTAAGGATTATCTTTAGACTTCAAAGCTTCCTTGAACCAATGATTCTCATTTGAAGTATGATTCAATACCATGTCCATAATGATCTTGATATCACGCTTGTGTGCTTCCTTCAATAGATTTTCAAAGTCATCCATGGTTCCAAATACTGGATCAATTTGGTAATAATCGGCAATATCATAACCATTGTCATTTCCTGGTGAACGATACATTGGTGTCAACCAGATCAAACCGATTCCCAATTCTTGCAAGTAATCTAGGCGCGAAATGATACCATTGATATCACCGATTCCGTCACCATTAGAGTCTTGAAAACTGCGGGGATAAATTTGATAGACAGTTTCCTTTTGCCATTCTTTCATATAAATGTTACTCCTCAATTTAAAATTACTTTTTTTTCTACTTAACGCCGTCAAGTTTATAATATGTTTATACAACTGTCAAACTGATTAAAAATTCCAATTTCATACATCATTATATTATTATTTTGCATATTATTGAATAATAAACATTTCAATCAAATAATATGTAAACCCTATGCCAGTAACATATGACACCGCCAGCAAAATTTAAAAATAAAATTGTTTACACGGGCGTCAGAATAGTTTATATTCTAGTTCTAATTTAATAATGGAGATAAGAAGGATGCGTCAAATTACAACAGAGAGATTAATCATTCGTCCGATTCAATTGAAGGACTTTGATGAATTACAAGCGATTTTGTTGGACCCAAAGGTCGTCCGTTACACTCGATATCGTGACGTCAAAACGCCAACTAATTTCACTGCGATTTTTGAAAGCCATTTTTATAATACGGCTTATACATTTGGAATCGAAACAAAAGATGAACACAAGTTGATCGGTTTCTATGAATTCCATCCTGAAAATACCACTGGTATTTTAACTTATGCTTTAGCACAGAGTGCCTGGGGTCATGGCTATGTGGCTGAAGTTGGTAGTGCCATGATGGGTTATGGCTTCAACAATTTGAATTTCGAACGAATCGAAGCCCATTATGCAAGTACCAATACCCGCTCCGGTTTAGTAATGAAAAAGATGGGCATGAACGATCTAGGATTATTAGGAACCTTCCCCTCACCTCATACTGGCGAAGTTCGACAATTAATGGCCTATGAGTTGACTAAAACTGATTGGTTAATGGGACACGACACCGAAGCAGCAGTTTAATGAAGAAATCTTTATCTATCTATTTAAATCGTCCCATTATCAACAAAGTTTACCAAAGAGTAAAAGTGTATTGAATTTTCCAATTCAATACACTTTTTTTGTGAAATTATTTAAATTAGTGTCTTATGAATTTCCTGCATACCACGTTCAATCTGCTCCAATTCGGCCGCGTAATCTTTCAATTGACCGCCATATTGGTCGACTAATGCTTGATCGGCATCAGTTTTGTAGCGCAACTTATGTTCCAAACTGGCCCACATATCCATACCCACAGTACGAATCTGTATCTCAACTGGTATATCAATTGTTCCACTCGCCTGAAAGACGGGAACTTTAACTACAATATGCAAGCTGCGATACCCACTAGGCTTAGGATCTTTAATATAATCCTTACGTTTTAAGAGCGTTACGTCAGTCTGATCAGTCAATAATTTCTCGACTTTGTAAATATCATCACGGTAATTGGTAATCACTCTAATTCCGGCAATATCAAAGATATGTTCTTTAATACTGTCAGCGGTCAGCGGATAGCCTTTACGTTCAGCTTTTTGGAGCAGGCTTTGCAGATCTTTCATTCTTGATTCCATGTGATGAATCGGATTGTAATCGTAGTTGACTTGAAACTCTGAATCCAAGTTCTCTAACTTAGTACTGATTTCTTTTTGACCTGCTTGATACAGTTGATACAGCTTGATCAACTTGGTTAGTTCCTCAATGTTAGGCTGATTGCTGAGGCCGCCTAATTGTGATTGTAACTTCTTTACATTAATCACACTAGATTTTTCTAATATCATTCGTTCATCCCTATTCTTAAAATCGTAAACTCAAGACATTAATATCGTGAATTATTTAAATATATAATTCTGTTTCAGCGGGTTTTGTTTTACCGATAACTTTGCCGTTACGAACTGATAATAAGACTGGTGCCTTACGGTTCAAAGCTTCATAGAACGTATGAGCATTCATCAAAACAAAGTTAGCTGGTTTGCCGATTTCGATGCCATATTGATCTTGAACTTGCATGATCTTAGCACTATTAATGGTAATAAATTTGTATGAGTCCATGATTTGCTGATGGCCCATCATTTGAGTAGCATGTAATCCTTCAGCCAAAACATCCAGCATACTGCCGTTGCCCATGGGATACCATGGATCTTTAATGTCGTCTTCACCGAAGCCAACATTGATACCTTCAGCGTTCAATTCTTTAACTCGGGTTAAACCACGACGTTTTGGATAGGTATCGAATCTCCCGCCTAAGTACATATTGACTAGCGGATTGGAGATAAAGTTCATCTGCGACATCTTCAAAAGACGCATCAATTTATACATATAAGCATCGTTATACGAACCCATAGCGGTGGTGTGTGAAGCCGTCACACGTTGTCCCATACCGCTTTCATAGGCTAAAGTAGCGATGGTCTCCAAACTTCTAGAACTTGGATCATCGATTTCATCAGTATGTGCATCAAACAACAAGTCATTTTTTTGAGCTAGGTCAAAAGCAAAGTGCATCGATTCAACACTATATTCACGATTGAATTCATAATGTGGAATTGCCCCGACAACATCAACACCTAATTTAACCGCCTCTTCCATCAGTTCCTTACCGTGTGGATAGGACAAGATTCCTTCTTGAGGGAAAGCAACTAGTTGCAGAGTCATCCAATCTTTAACACTTTCACGAACATCGATCAAAGCTTTCAGAGCTTTCAAACTAGGGTCAGTTACATCCACATGGGAGCGGACATATTGAATTCCGTGAGTTGCTTGCATTTTCAAAGCAAGAATTGCCCGTTCTTTAACATCTTGATAGGTCAAACTCTTTTTACGTTCTGACCAAATGCGAATTCCATCGAATAAAGTTCCGTTTTCATTCCACTCTGGTTGTCCGGCTGTCAAAGCACTATCCAGATGCACATGTGGATCAACGAATGGTGGTAGAACTAATTTTTCATGACCAGCAATCACTTCTTCATCACCCTTAGGCGTCAGATGATCGGCAATCTCAGTAAATTTTCCATCTTCGATTCTGATATCTTGAGCAGGTTGATTTTCAATTCTGACTTGTTGTAATAACATCACGCTACACTCCTTCAAATTTTGATATAGTATACAATTTTTTAATTGACAATGCCAAATTTCTCCCTTAAACTTACAGCAATATATCTTTTTAAAAGCAGTCCAGAGAGGCTGACAAAAGAGCGGTAAATTTGATAATTGAGGGACTGCTCACTTTACGTGCGGTCCTTTTTTACTGCTCAAGATTATGGGGGTTATGATGGCTAATAAAGAACATATTCAAGCAACAACACCTGATCAAAGAGCAATGTCGAAGTGGGACATGTTTGCCACCTGGATCGGGGCTAATGCTAACAACGGGACTTGGTACATCGGTGGGGTAATTGCCGCAGTCGGTTTGATCAAAGCTTCAACACTCTTGGTGATCGTCGGCTCATTATCTTACGTCTTGTTAGGCCTAGCTTCGTATATGGGTTATAAAACTGGCTTACCGGCGATGGTTTTGACCCGGCCATCCTTTGGCGTGAAAGGTTCGATCATTCCTTCAATCGTCAATGTCGTCCAATTCATTGGTTGGGCAGCCATCAACACGTTTATTGCCGCAACCTCGATCAGTATCATCTTAAAAGACATCCTAGGTTGGAATAATTCTTCATTCCATAATCAATTCAGTATTATCATTGGGATTGTCGTCATGTCCATTCTACATCTAATCTCCATTTCATTAGGAGAAAAATCAGTTAAATGGATCGAACGAATCGGTATTATTCTAGTTATCGTTTTAGTAACTTGGGAATCAGTCGTCGTCTTAAAAACAGTTCCCTTTAACGATATCGTAAAATATCAACCTGCCGCCAAATTCCAATTGCCTAGTGGTAAAATCGTCGATATCCTAGCTGCCTTTAATCTGGCCTGGGTAACGGCGGCGGCTGACTTCAGTCGTTTCACCAAAGATAAACAGGCAGCTACAACAGCTTCATTCTTCGGTGCTAATATCGGACTATTCTGGTTTGCCTTTATTGGCTTGATTGCCACGATTGCCACAGCCATCACTATTAATAAATTTGATCCTAACAATGCTGACCCTAGTACGATTGCCGCCAAACTTGGCCTTGGTATCTTGGCGATGTTAGTCATCGTTATCACGAGTACTACTGCCAATGCCGTTAACTTAATGGCCGCTGGTTCAGCTTTAACTAATATCTTTCATCGCCTAAAACTGACTCCAGCTCTTTGGATCGTAACCTTAGTCGCTACAGTCATGACTTTCATCCCTGTTTATGTGGCCAGCTTCCTGACTACTTTTGAAACCTTCCTGGATGGAATCGGAATGTTTCTGGGACCTGAAATTGCTATCTTCTTGATTGACTTCTTTTTCATCAAGAAACAAAAGTATCAAGTTGATCAATTTTCCAAACCGAATGGGACTTATTGGTACTCTAAGGGTGTCAACCTCGTAGCCATTGTCACTTGGGCAATCGGTGTCGCCAGTTATTTAGGACTCAACCAACTTAGCTTTATCGTGAATACAGTCGGAGCAACTTTCCCTGCTATGATCATCACTGCTTTATGCTATTTTGTAGCTGCTAAAATGTCTGCAAAATAGCCCACAGTAAAATAGGCCTGTCATTACACTTGCACATGTAATGACAGGCCTATTTTCATTTATTTTCGACTAATTCTTTGGTGCCATAAAAAGATTCCTATTAGTAAAACCACACTGACAAAACAAGAAAAGCCAAATGTAACATGCATTCCGTCGATAAATAATTGCGGATCACTTGTTAAATACGATTTGACCCGACTGCCATGAAAAATCGACATTGAACTGAAAAGCAGAGTCGTCGACATCGTTGAACCAACTACCATACCCACCGTTCTCGCCAAGCTGTAAACACTACCTGCCGAACCATAATCTTTTTCAGAGACATTACTCATAACTAAGACATTATTAGGTGAATGAAATAATCCGTTACCTAATCCTGCCAAGGCAGCACCTATTGCAAAAATCAAAATGGTATTATTCAAATTACTCATGACATAGAAAATCTGACCAAAACTAATTATCGCTAATCCCAATAAAGTTATTTTAAAAGGATCATGATGATCCGCCAATGAGCCAGAAATTGGAGCAATAAATAATTGTACGACTGGAAAAATCAAGAGAAAGAAGCCACTAAATAGTGGGCTAAAGGCACGAGCATTTTGCAAATAAAAGGGTGCTAATACGTCAAAAAAGAAATCAACGATAAATACCATAAAACAAGCTAACAATTGCATACTAAACCAAGCATTTTTAAATAATGACACTGGTAAAATGGGATCTGCCTGTTTGATTTCATAATGATACAACGCAACTAATAATAATAATCCGACAATCATTAAACAAATAATTCGCCAATCAGTCCATCCCCATTGTTGAACCAATAAAATACCTATGAAAACACTGGTGAAACCAGTTAAAAGCATAATTGAGCCAATTGAATCAAAACTATTATTGGCAAACACTTTATCCAATTCACTAGGCAAATATTTGAATAAAATAATCGAGGCAAAAATACCAATCGGCACGTTCAACCAAAAAATAATATGCCAAGAAAAAAAGTTTAATAAAATACCGCCTAAGCTTGGGCCAACGATCCCTCCTAGGGATACAAATGAACCCATCCAGCCTAACGCTTGTCCCCGTCTGTTTTCAGGGAAAAGTTCCACAATGATACCGTTAGAAGTTGCCATCGTCATTGCCGCACCAATAGCTTGTAAACTTCGAGAAACTATTAGAGTCCACCAGTTAACTGATAAAGCACAAAAAGCAGAACTGATGAGAAAGATCATTGTTCCCCATTTAAAATACTTTATCTTGCCAAACTTATCCCCTAACTTTCCAAAAATCATCAAAGTACTGCTTAAAACAATCAAGTACATGGTTACGACCCAATTGATCAAACTCATATTAGTTTGCAATGCTTTACTCAGAACTGGTAATGCCACAGTTACAATACTACTATCAAGTGTAGACATGAATGTGACAATCCCAATCCCAATCAAAATCATCGTCAAATTTTTACTCTTCACTTGTTCCATAATCCGCCTCAATACTATATATTAATATATATAGATTAATATATAAATATTAATTATTAAAGGAGATTTATATGGCACGTTTCAATACTTTACAATATATGATTTTAGGTTTATTGAGTCGAAAACCAATGACCGGTTACGATATTAAGCAGACTTTTGATCAAGAAAAAGCTGAATTCTGGACCGCTCCTTTTAGCCAAATTTATCCTGAACTTAACCGTCTTTTAAAGGCCGAATTGATTGCCTTAATAATGCCCAAAGAAGCTTCTCGAAAAAAGACTTATCAATTAACTGCCGACGGTCACACTTTGTTTAAAGAATGGCTTCTAGCACCCTTAAATCAAGGTAATACCCAATTAGATAACGATAATTTTATTTTGAGGTTGCACTTTTTAGGTTCAACAGATGAAAAAGTTTTAAAACATTTACTAAATTTGCGCTGTCAGACACTCCGAATTGAAGTAGCTCAATTGGAATTAGAATTGAACGAGGTGGTTAACCACCCTGAACAATTAGGAAGACAATTGATCATTGAGAAAGAATTAACAAATAAGAAGGCTGAATTAATCCTCTGGCAAAAACAATTTCAAGATAATTAAGCTATATCTTAATATCCCGGGTACTTGGTTTTATTGTATTGCACAAACTTTACGCTATTAAAAAATCCCTCCATGAATATCAAATGAATTTATTTCATCTGACAATCATAAAAGGATTATCGCAACTAGTAATTGCGGGGTATTATTTCATTTACTTTCTAATTATCTAACCATTGATGGTTTCTTTGGATCAAATTTCCAATTTGGAATTAAGAATTGCATAGCCTTTGCATCATCACGTGCCCCCAGTCCTTTTTCAACATACAATTCGTTAGCTTGTTTAATCTTATCAAGGTCAATTTCAACTCCTAAACCTTCATTAGTTTTAGGAACCGTCAACTGACCATTTTCAATCTTATATGGATTCTTAGTAAGATTTTGACCATCTTGCCAAATCCAGTGAGTGTCAACGTCATAAACACGACCAGGAGCAGCAGCGGCAGCATTGGCAACCATTGCTAAAGAGATGTCAAAGTGATTATTTGAGTGAACTCCCCAGTTTAAGTTGAACTCATTACACAATTGAGCTACCCTTACAGCCCCTTCCATTGTCCAGAAATGTGGATCAGCCAATGGAATTGACACAGAGTTCAATGCAATTGCATGTGACATTTGTCGCCAATCGGTATCAACCATATTTGTAGCTGTAGGCATGTGTGTAATTTGCTGGAATTCTGAAAGGATCTCTCGACCAGAAAAACCATCTTCACCTCCACATGGATCCTCAATATAATGTAAAATGCCTTTCAATTCATCGGCATAATGAATGGCTTGTTTCAATGACCAAGCACCATTTGGATCTAAATCAAGTTTGGCATTTGGAAATGCTTCATGCAGAGCTTTAATTGCAGCAACTTCATCTTCGCCATCAAAGACTCCACCCTTGAGCTTAAAGGTTTTGAATCCATACTTGTCATAAGCGGCCTTGGCCAATTTGACAATCGATTCTGGATCCATGGCTGGTTTACGCCGTAGCTTACCCCAATCACTAGTTGTATCATCATCTTGTAAGTAAGGCATATCTGTTTTACTGGTATCGCCTACATAAAATAAATATCCTAAAACTCCGACTTTTTCACGTTGTTGACCATCTCCCAATAATGCGGCCACAGGAACATGAAAATGTTTACCTAATAAGTCTAGGAATGAAGTTTCGATAGCCGTTAGTGCGTGAACCATAATTCGTTGATCAAATGTCTGTTGTCCACGGCCACCCTTGTCCAAATATGAAAACTTCTCTTTGACTTTTAAAAGAACATCCTTATATTCACCGATTGTTCTTCCCACGACTAAATCTTTTGATTGATTTAAAGTATCAGTGATCTTTTGACCACCAGGAACTTCACCAACACCGACTTGACCTTCATTAGTAGTTAAAACAACAATATTTCTAGTAAAGTATGGGCCATGAGCTCCACTTAGGTTTAATAACATACTGTCATAACCCGCAACTGGATATACATCCATCTTTTCAATTTTTGGAATATTCATAATTTTCTCCTTGTCTAATTAATGATGAATAAAAGCAACAATGGTTCATGTATAATATTAAGTGTTAAAGTTTTTTATTTAATTTGGGAGTAGTTTAATGGAAATTAACCGGCTTAAAACTTTTTTATCTGTCGCCAGAAATGGTAGCTTCAAATCCGCCGCTGAAGAATTATTTCTTTCACCACGAGCAGTTTCAAAACAGATGGATCAGATTGAAAATGAACTGGGAATCTCACTATTTGAGCGAAAGAAAAATAGTACTAAATTAAATCGTGCCGGCAAGCAATTCGTCGTAACAGCACAAGATATTATCAATACCTATGATGATGCTTTAACTAAAATTAAAACTATCAATGAAAAACTAACACCAATCTTAAGAATCGGATTTTCATCGCTAAATCAGACGGTGATTCTAGAAACCGTAATTGCCCCTTTTATGAAAAAATATCCTAAAATCAAGCTTGAATTAAAAGAGGAAAGCGGTATTCGCTTAATCAAACTATTGAAGGCAAATAATTTAGACTTCGCAGTCACTCCGTATTACAATCTATCCCGTGAAAACGCCGACTTCATGTCTATGAAGATGATTAAATTGGCTGAAGGTGAATTAATGATTGGTGTCAGCGTCAATAACCCTTTAAGTCAAAAAGATTCTGTGAGCTTGGATGAAATAAAACACATGAAAGTACTTTACTACAGTTCCTCTGAATCATATTACTTAAGAGAAGTTTTTCTCGATAAATTTGAAGGTTTCCTCACACCTGAACAAATCAGCCGGGTTTCATCATTAGAACAACGTGACATGTTGGTTGCTTCTAATAATGGAGTTGGTTTCTATCCAAGTCCCTTTTTATCTAAAGAAAAAGCTCAGAATCCCATGATAAAATTTCTCAAAATCACAGACAACGTCAACAAATATTATGCTTCAGCTTTCTTATACCGACCTACCAATAAAAATCCATCACTTAAAAACTTAATTTCTGAATTGGAGAGAAGAAATTTCAAATAATTTCTTCTCTTTTTTTATGCCAAAAAATCTGTTGCTTCAAGGACCCGAACACAAGCATCATGTTTAATATCAGTTTGAGCAATGCTTAAATAACCATACTTTTTATCTCGATTGAAGAGAATCAGATCATTAGTATTTTGATTTGCACAAAGTAAGAAGTCGCCGTCTTTACTCAAGCTAAAGTCTCGTGGAAAAATACCCTCTGTTTTAATGTTTTGAATTTTTTCTAGATGTTGCCCTCCATCTAAAACCTTATAAACAGTAATAGAATCATGTCCACGATTTGAAATATACAAGAACTTCTCATCGTTTGACAATCTAATAGCGGCCGAACCGCTATGACCAACGTAACCTTCCGGAATATTAGAATAATCTTCAATTCTGCTCAATTCGCCATTTTCATGGTTATACTCAACGACACCGACACGGCTTGACAATTCTCCTAAAACATAAATGTAGTTTGTTTTCTTAGCAATCGCCAATTGACGGGGTCCAAAACCTGGTTTAGTTTCAAACGTTGATTTTAAAGTTAATTCGGCTGTATCAAAATTAACATCAAAAATGAACAATTTATCACAACCCAGTCCACAAACAATCAATCTTCCATCTGGTAATTCTCTTGCAAAATGGATATGAGCATGATCTTGTTCAACGAGTGGACCATGGCCCTCTATTGGATAAGTATGGCTTTCAGTAATCTCATATCTATCATTCATCTTAAAAGTATGAATAGCATTAGTATTATAGTTTGCAGCAAACAAAACCTTGTGTTCACTGTCAATTGAAATATATGAAGGCACTGTATAGGGTAACTCATTCCAAAAATAGAGATTCTTAGCCGCATCATACGCTTCATAGGATCCATGCTTCTTAGGCAAATAACTAGTAGAAATTAATTTGCCGGACTTAATGTCAACAATACCTACTCCTCCTTGATTACCATCTTTAGTCAAAACTGTCGCAATTTTTCCATCTGTCTGTGAATAATTTAGAAATGCTGGATTGTCAACCTTGGCTAATAAACTTATATCCGTAATTTTCTTTTTATCGGTATCAAGCGTAGCAATATACATACCTTCTGATTGATTGTTGGGCGTATAACTATTTTCTGTATAACCACCTAAAATAAATTTATCTTTCATTTTAAAAGCCTCCGTTATTTAATAGTTACTTTCTTGCATTGAGCAATAACTTCAGGTTTCAATTCTTGACCAATACCAGGTCTATCTGGAATATCAATGAATCCATTAACTGGCTGATAATCGTCATATTTACATGTAGAACGGTCTTTAGCATTGATTGCACGCTGATAAACTTCATGAATTAAGAAGTTGGGAATAACTGCCTCAACTTGAAGAGCTGCGGCAATTGCAATTGGACCTCCACAGACATGAACCTGAGCATTGACATCATATGTTTGTGCCATATCACAAATCTTTTTTGCCTCGGAAATTCCACCAGCTAAACATAGATCTGGTTGAGCAACTGCGATAGAACGGTCTTCAAAGAATTTTCTAAAGCCCCAGCGTGTGAAAACTCTTTCACCAGCTGCTATTGGAATATTAACTTTCCTCGAAACCTCCAAAGTATTGTCAGGATTCAACGTATTAACTGGTTCTTCATAATAAAGAATATTCAAATCTTCAAGTGCTTGCCCAATTTTAATAGCGGACGTTGTATCTGAGTTGGCATGCATATCAATAATTATGTCCAGATCATCTCCACCAACTTCACGCATGGCTTTAACACGATCATAGGCCACTTTAATTACATGTTGTGACACTGTTCCTTTGGTTGTCCATTCTCTTCCGCCGTCTGGCTGATCACTCAACATTATGGGATCAAATTTTAATGCGTCGTAACCTTCAGACAAGACTTTCTTCGTTACTTCAGCATAATCTTGTGGCGTTATCAACTTTAGTTTATCAATGTGCTCGCCCCAGTTATACTGCAATTGACTAGCATACGCTCTGAGATGATCATTAGTTTTACCCCCAAGAATCTCATAAGTTGGAGCATTGTAATATTTACCTTTGATATCCCATAATGCAATATCAATAGCACTTATAGCTGCATTAACAACAACACCACCAGCAATCCCCCAATAAGTTGTACTAAAAAGTTTATTCCAGATCTTTTCAATATTTAGTGGATCTTCACCAATAATTACCTGGCTAAAGTCTTGCAGCATACCAAAACCACCACGCCAACCTTTACCGTAAGCCAAACCGGCCTCACCAAAACCACAAATATCGGTATCAGTATTAATTCTGATTACTAGTGGACACCAATCTTCCTTAGACCCTTGACCATTACCACTAAAACTAGGATCTTCACTTGGAACCTTCATAATATCAACGCTAACAATCTTCATCATTTTCCCTCCGTTCGTTTTACATTGTGCAACTATTTTCAAATTAATTGTAGTTACATTTTTCACTAATGCACAGTTCAACTATTTACCCCTGCTGAACTTTTTGTTCATATTTTTGGTTATTTTATTTTTGTAAGGGGTTGCAAAACCAAACAAATTCATTCTTCAAGTATTTTATATGTAATATTTAGTTCGTCTGGGGTCCATTTGGTGACTGTAATATAGTGAAAAAAATAACTATAATTGTCATTGAAATCGAGTTAGTGATATACGTAACTTTTCTAGGAGGTTTTTACATTATGAAGAAGGTTTTGTTAAGCGAAAAGATTGACGATAAAGGAATCAAGCTTCTTGAGGATAACGGTTTCGACGTTCATGTTTCTGCTGGAACCGATATTGAAACGATGAAAAAAGAAATTAAAGACGCATATGCCGTAATTATGCGTTCATCAGAATTGCCTGCGGAGGTAATTGATGCTGGCGAACAACTTAAAATTATTTCACGTAATGGTACCGGTATAAATAATGTAGATGTTGATGAGGCAACTAGAAGAAATGTTTTAGTTGCTAAGGTCAACGGTGCAAATGCTTTTGCAGTTGCGGAATATGTTATGACCACTATGCTAATGCTCAGTAGAAAAGTTCTAGATTCTAATAGATTGATCCATGAAAAGAAAGATCAACTAGCCGAGATTGGTTCACTGCCTGGATTTTCAACTCAATTCTCACTAAACGGCAATGAATTACGAGGTAAAACTTTAGCTATCTTAGGTTTAGGAAAAATTGGTCAGGAGCTTGTTAAGTTGGCCCAAGCTTTCGGCATGAATGTCGTAGGATATGATCCATATTTGAAAAATTCACCTATAAAACTCTACAAAAACTTAACTGACATCTATCCAGTTGCAGATTTTCTGTCCATCAACATGCCACTGACATCAGAAACAAAAAATATGATCACTGCTAATGAAATGACTAAAATGAAAAATTCAGCTTTCATTATTAACTCAGCTCGTGGTGGAATTATTAATGAAAAGGACTTAGCAAATGCCTTAAATTCAGGAACTATCGCAGGTGCTGCCATTGATTCCTTTAATCCTGAACCACCAGCTCCAGACAACCCATTATTTACAAGTAAAAATACTATTTTGACGAGTCATATGGCCGGTACGACAGTTGAAGCTAACCAAGCACTCGGACTAGGTGCTGCACAAGCAATAATTGACTTTCAAAACGGTAAAACGCCAGAATTTCCAGTTAATCAAGAAGCTTTAGCATCGAAAAATAAATAACAAGAGGTAACCCACTATGAAACACAAAAAGTTAATTGCCGGCATAGTTGGGATCGTTCTTGGAGTTATTATCACATTCTTTATTCCAACTCCTCATGGTCTAACACATGCAGGTATGATTGTTTTGGCTTCTCTAGTCACAGCAAATATCTTCTGGATTTTTAATGTTATTCCTAGTTTTGCCACTGGTTTGTTAATGCTATCTTCTTGGGTCGTTTTAGGCGCTGTTAAATTTGAAGTTGCTTATCAAATTTTTTCCACAACGACGATGTGGATTATTATTGGAGGTCTAGGCTTAGGTGCTGCCGCCACCAAAACTGGTTTAATCAAACGTATTGCTTTAAAAATCATGACTTTCTTTCCAGCTAATTTTAGGGGTCAAACACTTGCTCTATTTACAGCGGGTACAATTATTGCTCCTATGATTCCCAGTGCCCATCCCAAAACAGCTATGAGTACCCCTATTGCCAAGGGAATCAGCAATGCCTTGGGATATAAGCCTTTCGGTAAAGGCAGTTCAGGACTATTTCTTGCTGCACTCTGGGGGTTCTTTGTCACTGAAGCTAGTTTCTTAAGCGCTACAGCTCAAAACTATGCTTTCAAAGGATTATTACCTGCGAAAGCTCAAGCCCAATTGAACTGGGGAAATTGGTTTATCATGATGATCCCTTGGACTATCATTATTTTAATCGGGGGATATTTCTTATTGACCTTCTTATTCAAGCCTAAGGATGATAAGCCTGTTTCACGGGAATTTATTTCTAAACAATTGAATGAATTGGGTCCTATGTCACGTGAGGAAAAAATCACTGCGACTGTCATCCTAATAGCAATTGTCTTCTGGATTTTGGAATCAGTCTTCAATATCCCTGCAGCTATTACTGCCATTATTGGTGTCAGTGTTCTTGTCGCATTAAAAGTTTTGACTCCGGAGGATTTCAAGACTCGATTAAGTTGGAACACCATCATCTTTATTGGTACCGTTATGGCCTTAGGTAATGTCATGCAATCAGCTGGATTAACAACTTGGTTGAGAAAAATCTTAGCTCCAGCTATTTCACCAATTATCGATAATATCTACATTACGGTAATCGCCTTGCCTATCATTATTTATCTATGTAAGTTTGTTGTCGTATCTTTGATTTCCACAGGTACATTGATAACGATTGGCCTGCTTCCATTCTTTTCACAAATGAGCTTTAGCCCAGCAATTATCGCCATCATTGTTACAACCAGCGTTAACGTCTGGATTCTATCTTACATGAACGCTCCTATATTAACTGGTAGTGCTGCTGTTCAAGATAGTATGGCTTCTCGTGGTGCAATGGCCAAATCATCTATCGGTTATATGATATTAAATATTATCGGTTTACTCGTTTGTGTACCTATCTGGCAATTAATGGGTATTGCTTAATTTGATCAAAAAAGCCGTCATTCCAAAAGGAGTGACGACTTTTTTTCATTCAATAATAAATTTAAATACAACTTAATCAACATTGATACTTTAGATTTTAACAATTCCAACACCGACTAAACCTGGTCCGGTATGAACTCCAAGCGCTGGCCCAACTTGTCCTAAAAATTCTTGTTGACCCTTAATGCCATTCTCATGCAATAGATCTAGCATTTTTTGACCACCTGCTTCATCAGCACCATGACCGACCGCCAAGAGATATTTTTCATTATCATCTAAGAACTCTTCGGCAAAATTTAACATCATCTTTTGACCCTTTTTCATGCCACGAGCTTTAGCAGCAATCGTATAGGATCCATCGGTTTTACAAGTAATGATTGGTGCTAATTTCAACATCCCACCAACGGCAGCAGCTGTAGCACTGATTCGACCACCAGCTTTTAAATAAGTCAAAGTTGGAATACAGAAGTAAACTACCGTTTTGGTAATCATCTCTGCAACTTTACTGGTTACTTCAGCAAATGAATCGCCCTCATCGATCATATTCTTAGCACCGACGGCAATTAATCCTGCGGCTACCGCAACTTGTTTCGTATCAAAATAGGCGGTCGTGAAACGATCATCTTCATCTAGAAAAACTTTCAAGAAATTAAAAGTTCCACTTAAGCCAGAAGAAACTGAAATCGATACGATATGATCATATCCATCTTGAGCAATACGGTCTAAGGTTGTTTGAATTGAATCACCGGATGGCAAGGATGTTTTAGGTATCTCTACTGGTAATTGTTGATATACTTCTTCTGCAGAAATCTCGACCCGATCAAGATAAGTCTTGTCATGGTAAGCAATTTGCATTGGTAATTCGTAAATACCGGTTTTTTCAAGATATTCTTTTGGCAAATCACAACATGAATCTACCAATACAGCAATCTTTTCCATTATTATTAACTCTTTTCGTTTGAATTATGCTTTTCAATCATTAATGTCTTTTTCGTAACTAATTTCGTGGCAAAGGAAATCGTGGCCATTTCGACTAACAAATAAGCCGATGATTGATTTTTTTCAGATAAAACTTGTCCTTCTTCTCGATGGTTTAACATCTTCAAGGCTAACTCCTGTTTATCGCAGAAGAAATCATAAGCTTTGCCAATTCCACCATTCAACCTAGTTTGAACTTCCAATCCCTCTTGAATCTCATTGATTGATACAACTTGCTTTAAGAAAGTAATGGCAATCAAATAAGCCAAATGTTCACGAGTATAGCGCTTCTTTTCAGGATGTGGCAATAAGCCATTTTTAACATAGTTGTTGACCATCGAAGTCGTTACCACTGGACCATCTTCCAACCAAATTGGACCGATATACTTATCCACTAAAGTCAATAATTGGTCTCGATACAAATCCAACTCTGGTAATTCCTCAAATCTTGGTAACCGAAATTGTTCCATTTCATTCAACCATGCTGTTAATTCATCCATCATCTGCGCCCCTTTTATAATTACTGTTACAATCTATCATAGTTATCTTAACTATGCAATCTAGTTTTTAAAACTAGGTATAAAAATGTTTAAAAAAAAAAGCCTTGAATTCTATTCAAGACTTTCTTTCACATCATGTTCACGCCATCCCATCGCAATCACTAGGATGAGACCTACGGCGGTTAATAATATAATATAACCTACATTCCGATTGAAATTAATATCACCAAGATACAAATCTCCTAACAACGTTGCCAGTATCGCAACCCAAATGCCAAAACTTTGGATTTTGGTAAAAGCTGTGCCAGTTTGACTGCGTCTTTCCCGCTTCGTAATGTAAGGTAAAACGAATCCTAAACCTATTAAAACAATAATAGCTACAAAATTGATAACTAATTCATAC
The DNA here is from genome assembly GCF_054881455.1 of Companilactobacillus sp. FL22-3. NCBI lineage: Bacteria > Bacillati > Bacillota > Bacilli > Lactobacillales > Lactobacillaceae > Companilactobacillus > Companilactobacillus sp. FL22-3. The sequence goes on from NZ_JBTYYZ010000001.1 coordinate 86,572, forward strand.
CACCACATGGATGAGGCGAATGGAACATCTTGTGGTCCAACTGCGGCTATTGTGGCCACACCAGTTAAGATCAAGCACCACCAACCAACAGCCAATGATAATTTTTTGTTTTTAATGTATACATAGCCCGAACTGTACTTATCATCATTCATCCTGACCTTGATAAAGGACCAGAAGATCCAACAAGTAACACCCGGTGAAATAATACCGTTTAAATTCAATAACCAATTGAAAATATCTTTCATATTAGGTAGCAGGATACCTAATCCCATGATAAAGGCACTCAAACCAACGGTTAGAATGTACCCATTAATTGGTAAACCTGCGGAATTGGTTTTCCATAAGAATTTTGGCATGTAGCGATTGCCTGTATCGGAGATCAACATTCTAGTCATTGCATTCAGCAGAACTGCTAGCAAAGCGGCTAGATAGAAAATCTCGGTAAAAGCAAATAGATACATTAAAGTATTCCCCAGATGGAATCTCTCTCCTAAAGCTTGAAAAGCATAGTAGGAACCATTGATCTTCAAATCATCTGGTAAATGATAGGCGTTGAAAAATACTCCCAATGAGAATGAACCGAAGATTGTTAAAAATCCCGTCATAATCGACAACATGATCATTGCTTTAGGAAAATCATGATTAGGATTACGCATTTTCGTTACGAATGGGGCAATTCTTTCAGCACCATTGATTGCAAAAATCAAAAATCCTAAAGTTGTCAAATAATGCAAATTAAAAGTTGGGACAATCGTATGGAAAGTCAATGGTTTAGTGGCAATATGACCACCCATTGACAAGGCTGTGACCGTCATTAAAACAAATAAGACCGTCATACCAAACATTGCAATTCCACCGATAGTACTAAGTATTTCCAGCGAACGCTCGAAGCGGGATTGAATAATTATGAAAAAGATAAAGATCAAGAGTGTAAACAAAGCGAAGTGGCTATTAGACATTTGCGACTGCAACTTAGCATTCCCATTTACGACCCAACCTAAAGCGACCGCAATCGTATTCGCCGTATCAACGACGTAAGGAATCGAGGCAGCCCAATAAGTCCAAGCAGCAAAATAGCCTAAGAACTCTCCACTAGTTTCTCTGACCCATGATGTTAATCCTCCACCGTCATCATCAAAAGTTGACCCTAGTTGGCCTACCATCAATGAATATGGAATAACATACAAGAGAATCATAATTACCCAGGACGTGATAACGCCCATCCCCTGATTTTGGAAATTGTACGTTAGATCATCAAATCCAACTACAGTTACAAAATCCATAAGGGCCAAGACTGGCCAGCTAATGTATTTCTTCTTTGTCTCTAATTCTGTCATGGCGTTTTCCTCAAGTGAAAATAAATCATTCTTCCTAATTTATTCACCTAACGGTTACTTCAAATATACAATATTTTTAGCTAAATAGTTGAAAAATGATTCAAAAATATCAAAATTTTTAAAGCGCTTACTTACCCGACATGACCGCAATCTTGACGATTGACCTTTTGGTGTACATTATGGAAAATAAGCAACTCGAAATATTTTACCATAAAAAATCTGGGTGGGATATAGTAAGTTTACTGTTTTACAAATGGACTCTTTTTTGGGAGTGCAGTTATTTTGGTTCACTGCCGTCATCCGCTCCAGTTCTGGGGGATATGGAACGTGGTGGGCCGACTTGGAGCCCCTCAGCAAGCTGACGGTCTTCAAGCTCGACCGTTTACTAAATTGGCAAAAACCGCCAATTAAGTAAAATTTCACCACTGATATCCCCCAGAACTTCCGCTCCTGACTAGGGCTACTGCATATTTGATTTGTTAGTGATATGTATAGGAATCCTACGTTCCTTATTTAGCTTGGTAGGAGTGGAAGCTGGAAAACCTTGGTGCTTAAGAGCAAAAGATAAAAGACAAGACAAAAAATGTATTGAACTGACATATTCATATCAATTCAATACATTTTTTTAATTTCTATTAAAAGTATCAGTTCTATTTGTTTTTAAGCCTTTAAATCTTTAAGACCTTAAGCATTTAAGCTTTTGACCTTTATCTTTAGCTTTTGAACTTGTTCACTTAAGGGATATCCAAACATGTTTTAACACCCCAGGCTGTAGTGAGAGCTCTGAGAGCCGAACGCAAGCCGGCAGTGAACTATCAAATCAAATCTTCTTAGGCGTCTTTCAAGTTAAACTCTTTCCAACCAAACAGCACAACTAGCACGATTCCTAATATACTTAATCCAAGAATAGCAGCAATGTTGTGCATATAATTGGAACCTCCTAAGTACAAATCACCAACGATCGTTACAACGATAGCTGTCAAAATTCCAGTCCATTGTAAAGGTGTGAATGCAGATCCGGTTGTACTGCGGTTTTCACGGCGTGTGACGTAAGGTAAAATAGCGCCCAAACCGATCAAGACGATTATGGCAACGAAGTTGATTGCTAATTCATACCACCATGTACCTGAATTGAACTTAACATCTTGTGGTCCAATTCCGAAGATGGTTGCAACTGCAGTGACAATTAAACACCACCAACCAACAGAAAGCGCTAATTTATCATTTTTAATGTAGACATAATCTGATGGATATTTTTGACTATCCATTCTGATCTTAATAAAGGCAAAGAAGATCCAGCAAGTAACACCGGGGGAAATAATTCCATTTAAGTTTAAGAGCCAGTTGAAGATATCATTCATACTTGGTAAGAAGACACCTAATAACATAATGAAAGCACTCAAACCACAAGTTAAAATATACCCATTAACTGGTAAACCATTAGCATTTTTCTTGCTCAAAACTTTTGGCATGTACTTTGCACCAGTATCAGAAATCAACATTCTGGTCATGGCATCTAGTAACACCGCCAATAGTGCTGCGAGATAGAATACTTCGGTCCATGCGAAGATGTACATCAAAGTATTACCCATATGATACTGTCTTCCCAAGGCTTGGAAGGCATAGTATGAACCATTCATTTTTAAATCATTTGGCACGTGGAAGCCATCAAAGAAGACACCCAAGGCAAATGATCCAAAAATTGTTAAGAAAGCAGTCATCACAGCCAACATAATCATGGCTTTAGGAAATTCCCGCTTTGGATGACGCATTTTAGTAACGAATGGAGCAATCAATTCCGCACCATTAACGGCATAGATCAAGAGTCCAATCGTCGTTAAGTAATGTAAATCGAATTTAGGAATAATTGTGTGAATATTCATTGGTTGTGTAGCAATATGACCACCGTTAGCGAGACCGGCAATCGTCATAATAACGAATAAGACCGTCATACCAAACATTGCTGCCCCACCGATAGTACTCAAAACTTCCAAAGAATGTTTGAAACGTGATTGAACAACAATAAAGACTAAGAATGTTACTAAGGTCCAAAAAGTAAACCAACCATTAGACATTTGATCTTGTAAATGCTCGTTCCCGTAGTAGACCCAACCAAGTCCAACAACGATTGAATTCGCCGTATCAACAACGTAAGGAATCGAGGCAGCCCAGTATGTCCAAGCGGTAAAGTAGCCTAAGAATTCGCCACTAGTTCCACGAACCCAAGAAGTCAATCCGCCCCCCTCATGATTAAAGACTGACCCTAATTGACCCACCATTAACGAATAAGGAATGACATATAAAAATAACATGATAATCCAGGATGTAATAACTCCCATACCTTGATTTTGAAAGTTATAAGTTAAATCATCAAAACCGATAACGGTAACAAAATCCATCAGAGCTAATACAGGCCAGCTAATATAGCTTTTTTTTGGTTCTAAATCGTCCATAATAGTTCCCCTTATAAAAACTTTTAACTACAGACGTAAATTTTACAACTTATTGTGTTATTTACCTATAGTTGAAAACGATTTCTTGTCATTTTTTATTCAATCCCGTCCGCTTCAAGGGTGACAGACAATAGCCGATCTGCCAATTTCGATAATTTTGTAATATCAAAATCTTTTTGACGCATAGCTGTGTGTAAAACGCCGACCATCCCCCAACAACAGTAATTCAAGATATATTGGGCATTTTCCGGATGCACAAAAGGAATCACAGTTTTACCGTGAATAACCGTTAACTGAATTAACTTCTGCATCAATTCTGAATCAGGATTACGACACAAAACTCCAATCATTTTTTGATTCTCACCAATATAATCCATAACATTTTTGAAAAAGGCCGCTCCAATCACAGTTTGATCATCTGGAATTTCAAATTCGGTCAACGTTTGAGAAAAGTGTTCCATCACATAATCCTCGGTCTTATGCAAAAGATCATAGATATCAGTGTAATGTAGATAAAAAGTTCGGCGATTGATATCGGCTTTATCAGCCAAAGTTTGAATAGTTATCTGATCAATTGGCATTTGGGCCATTAAATCAATGAAGTTGTCCCGGATTAATTTTTGAGTGCGTCTCGTTCGACGATCGTTTTCATTCATAATCTTCCTCATTTCACTGCACAAAGAACTCATTTATGTGTATTAAAACACAAAAATGAGTTCTTTGTTTATTGTTCCTAATACTCCTCCATTTTAAGATAGAAAGCATCAAGGAGGTAGAAATATCATGTTTTTAACACTGAAAGAATTTCGTCATGACAAACTCAAATTTAGCGCATTGGGATTAATTATCTTTTTAATCGTCTTTTTGGTGCTCTTCATTACCGGACTTGCAAATGGTTTGGCCAATGACAGTGGCTCGGCGATCAAAGAAACTTCCGCTGAGACATTCATTTTGCAGAAAGGTTCCCAAGCTCGTTTGAACCGCTCTAAATTATCCGACTCTGATTGGAATAAATTCAAAACTCAAGCAGCTGCTAAATTGACTGTTAATCAAACAACGATTCAACATCAAAAGCAGGCTAATAAGAAAACTGACATCGCTTATTTCACCATCAATGCCAACAGTTTTTTAGCTCCCAAAATCGTCAGTGGCCACAAGTTGACCAACGACGATAATAAAAAGGTGGTCGTTAGCGAAAAATTAAAAACTTCTGGCTACAAATTAGGTGATAAGTTTAAAGATTCCGCCAGTGGCAAGACTTTTACTATTGCTGGATTCACCAATAATAAAGCCTATTCCCACACACCTGTCATTTATTTGAATCAAAAGCAGTCTCAAACCATCATTCCACAAATGACTGGTTTTAATGCTATTGCTTTGAAAAAACAACTGCAAAAAAAATCTGGCTATCAAGTCATTAGTAAAAAAGCTCTAATCAATGCCATCCCAGGCTATTCAGCTGAACAAGGGTCGCTTTATTTAATGATTGGTTTCTTGTATATAATTTCCCTCTTCGTATTGGCCGTTTTCTTCTACATCATCAATCTTCAAAAATTACGCGACTTTGGAACGCTTAAAGCTCTTGGTACTACAACTAACTATTTAGTTAAACACGTAATTTCGGAAATGGGACTACTTTCCTTAGTGGCAATTTTAATTTCATTTGGTGTGACTTTTGCGCTGAGTTCAGTAATGCCAGCTTCGATGCCATTTAGTATCAGTTCAACGGTTGTTTTAGGAACGGGTGCGATCTTTTTATTGATAACCTTGATCAGCGCTAGTCTCTCGTTACTCAAAGTCATCAAAGTTGATCCTATTAAGGCAATTGGAGGTAACAATTAATGTCAAACGTTTTAGAATTAAAGCATATCATCAAAAATTATCCTGACGGACAACAAATCAATGAAGTTTTAAAAGACGTTTCTTTTCAAGTAAAACAAGGTGAATTTGCGGCGATCGTCGGTCCTAGTGGTGCTGGCAAAAGTACCCTTTTGACGATTATGGGTGCGCTCTTGACCCCATCTTCTGGGACAATTTCTCTAAACGGTCAAGATATCAGCCACTTATCTCAAGCAAAACAGACTAAATTACGGTTAAATCAAATTGGGTTTATCTTCCAAAATGCTGATTTGATTCCATATTTAAAAATATCCGACCAATTGAAATTCATTCAAAAAATCTCTTCCAAAGAACCGAGTGATGCGAATACCCTGCTTAAAAGTTTGGGTCTTGAACAGCGCTTGGATAGTTATCCGAATGTTTTATCCGGTGGTGAAAAACAACGAGTTGCCATTGCCCGAGCCTTTATCAACCGGCCTGATTTGATTTTAGCTGACGAGCCTACCGCCAGTTTAGATTCGCAACGTGGACATGAAGTCGTCCAATTGATCCAACAGACCGTTCATCAGGAAAACAAGGCAGCCGTTATGGTGACACATGATGAGAGAGTCCTCGATCTTGTCGACTCGATTTGGCAAATTGAAGATGGCAAACTAAAAAAGATGAGCTAAGCAGCCCATCTTTTTTGATGTCTATTGATCAATATCGTCAATTCCCAAGGTAACGTTATCTTTTTCATTATCGACGGCCTTAATTGCGGCAGCAACAACTACTTTAACTGGCAAACTACGGTGGGGCTCTTTACTATCAGCTCGATCGTCATCCGAAAGCATACTTGCTGGTCTCATCAAAACTGATCTGAAACTACGCTTCTTCAAATTCTCTTCAGCATCACGTTTTGTACTTATATAGCGCTCATTAGCACCAGGAATATCGTCAACTGAGATATAAACGAAGACCGGAACCTTATACTCTTCAGCGGCATCAGCCACGTTTAAAGCACTTTGATAATTGACTTTTTCATAAGTTAAATTTTCATTAGGTTGTTCTTTATATTCACCAATCGTATCGACAACTACATCAGCATCTTTTAAATACTGGCTCCAAAATCCTGGTGTCAATGCATTACCAACCTTCCAGTCTACTTTGTCATACCAAGATTCGTTGCCCAATGGTTCACCAGTTCTTGAAACACTAGTTACTTGATCGCCTTTATCGATAAATTGTTTAGCAAACTCTCCGCCAACAAAACCATTTGCTCCAAAAATTACTACTTTTCTTGCCATAAATACTACTCCTCCTATTTTGCAAATTCTGTAAAAGCCTCATCAATAAAGTGATACTCAGTATTACTCAATTCAATATCCAAGGCCTTAATATTTTGATCAACTTGTTCCGACTTTCTAGCACCAGGGATGACGATAGAAATATCAGAATTCTTCATATACCAAGCCAACGCCACTTGGGTAACAGTTGCTTCGTGTTTATCGGCAACTCGGCGAATCTTTTCAATTGCCGCCAAAATATCGCTGAACTGTGCCTGATTAAACTTCTTACTGAATTTCTTCGCATCATCCGCACTGTATTTCCCAGTCAATAAGCCCGACGCTAGTGGAAAGTACGGTATAAAAGAAATATGATTCTTACGTAAATACGGGAACAAGGTACTTTCGGCATCCCGATGTACCAGGCTGTAATTGTCTTCGACCAGATCAACTAACCCGTCTTGGTTAGCTTCTTTAATTTGGTCTAAAGAAAAGTTAGAAACGCCAATAGCCTTGATCTTACCAGCTTCTTTGAGCTCATTTAATGCCCCGATAGCTTCACTCTTCGGTGTTTTCTCATCTGGAAAATGAATGATAAAAATATCGATGTAATCCGTCTTGAGCCGTTTTAAGGATTCATCGACGGCTGACTTGAGAAATTGAGGGTCATTATTGATTTTAAAATCATTGTTCGCATCTTGTGCTGCTTTGGTAGCGATGACGATTTTACTGCGGTCATATCCTTGCATCACATCGCCGATAATTTCTTCTGAACGACCATAGCCATACGCAAAAGCTGTATCTAAGGTGTTCAATCCATGATCTAGGGCTTCTTTGACGACCTTGTAGCCATCTTCATCCTTGACGTCATACAGATTGCTGCCGCCAACTTTATTCGTTCCTAATCCCATTTTTTTACTAGTAACATCTGTATTGCCAATTTTAATTAAATCCGCCATAAAATTTGGACCTCCTAGTTAAAAATCAGATCATTCTGAAACCGTTACCCATATAATAGCTCATTTAAATCAAAAAAAATAAGATTATGCACATTGGCATAATCTTATTAATAATTAATCTTCAGAAGGAGCTTCTGTTTCTTGACGTTTCTCTTCCAGTGAATTCCGAACAGCCGCCTCAGCTTCACGACGTTTTTGAGCTAGTTCGCTGTGTTCAATTTTATCTTTAACAATTGCCATTTCGTCCACTTCTACATGGCCTTCAGGATTATCACGTCTAAAGATATCCATAACTTTGTAAGCAATCTTTTCGCCCATCAAAGTGATCAATGAACCGAGTAAGATGATCACGATTCCGACGATTGTATTAGCTGTCATAGCTTCGCCTAAAACAAGTAGAGCTAAGACAGGTGCTAAAGCTGGTTTAACTAGAAAAATCAGGGAAGCTTGTAAGATCCCGACTTTTTCCATGGAAACGAAGTACAAACCAAAAGCTACTCCGGTAACTAAAACGGAAATATATAAGATCAAAGGCAGTGTCTGTAAAGAAATACCTTTGAAAAATGGAATATTGACGAATTCCGAATAGTTGCTTGGTAGTTTTTGAGCAATTGGCAAGTGACTCAAGCCCATCAAAATCCCTAACTCACCTGAACCAAATAGGAAAGCTAAGCAAGTCATTGAAAGTCCGTTTAAACCGAGCTTTCCACCATAGACCCGAGACATAACGCCATAAACTCCAAAAATGATAGATGACAATAAACCTAAGAAGATACCCATGGCACCCGAAAGATGCAAGGGATTGATGATTACTAATAAACCGATCAAAGTCAAAATCAAAGCTAAAACATTTGTCCGAGATAATTTTTCTCTCAGGAAGATAAAACCAATAATCAACCCAAAGATTGGATTAGCACTCAACATAATAGCGATGACTGATGCCTTCGACATACCGATTGAGATTTGATACAAGGTCATAGAGACAACTACGATCACAAAACCGGTCAAAGCAATTTTCAACCAGCCTGCTTTATCGATTTGAATCTGATTTTTCTTTAAGTAAAGAATCGTAAATGGCAATAGTGCCAAGCCACCGATCAAGAAACGAATAAAGTTCAACTCGATTGGATTGAACTGTCCTCCGGCAATTTTCAACGCAATCTCCATTGAGCTGAATAAGAACGTTGGTATCAATATATAAAGAAAACTCTTAAAATTCAAAACTTAATTTCATCCCCAATTTTTTTGTAAGTGAATACTTTAAGTCTACTCTCATTTTAATGATGTAAAAAATGAAAATGTTTTCAAAATAAAAAATCTCGAAATCTTTCGACTTCGAGATTTTTTATTTCTGATTGATCTTGCTCTTACTATAACCCTTGCCAGCCGTTAAATCGTACTGGATCAATTGATAGTCATGTAACAATTGTCGCTGTTTGGTTGTCAGATCTTTGGCATAAACTTGTTTACCAGATTGATCAACATATAAGTTTTCATCCTGACCGACACTATTTTTCGCCATGGCTGGTAGCTTCTTTTGAACTTCAGTTAGCAGTGCATAATAAGGTGTTACCTTCTGTTGCATCTGTTCCAAAGCCAACGGAATAAACCCATTGGGATCGGTAACTTTAGTCTTGCTAGTTAACTTCTTAGTACCGTATCCATGATCGATCGCATATTTATTACTATAAATAAAATAATCGGTCTCATGCTGGACAACATTATATTTTTTCATAGAATTCTTGGCATAGAGCCCTGGCAAATGATCACCGTACCAAACAACCGTGATAGGCTTTTTGATTTCATCTAGTTGTTCTAAGAATGATTGGGTCGAATCGTCGGTATAGTGTAGTCCTTGAGCATATTGTGGTACTTGCAAGGGAATCTCGGCCGCTTTGCCGTTCAAAATCTTATATTGCTTGCCCGGATAAAGCACATTGTAAGGCATATGATTTTGCATCGTAACTAAGCTAATGAACTGCCCCTTTTGGGTTTGATTAACTTGCCAAAGCGTATCTTTATAGGAGGACTCATCACTAATAAAAGTGCTGCTACCGATTTTGTCAGTGTATCTCAAAGCCAGTTTACCGGTAGTGTTTAGATTCCTGAAAGTTTGGAAGCCAAATTTAGGATAGACGGTCTGCCGATCATAAAAATTACCATAATAAGGGTGAATCGCAGCAGAATTATTGAAACTGTTAACGATATTGACGGGGTGGTCTTGCTTAGGAACAAGTTGCGTATAAGGCGATTGCAGTGATTTAGAAAATTGATTATAAGCTAAGCCGGTGAAAGTCATATATTCCATATTAGCTGTTCCGCCACCATAGCCCGAACTCAACATCAAACCTGAAGTATTCTCCTGTTTGATTTTCATAATCTTTGGGGCAGCTTCCTCATTGAGTTTGATATTTGGCACTCGACTGGGGTCAGAAAAACTTTCGCTCAAAACAAAGATTAAAGTTTGCTTGTCCAGATTATTGTTAGGACGAGTTTCATTGATATGGGTTGCGACTTTTTGATATTTGGTCACCAGTTTATCCATGGTCTCTTTGCTATAACCACTAGGCTGATCCATGATATCCACATGCATATTACCCAAAAAAGTTAAGAGCGGACCGTTAGTCGTAGCTGTCATACCAATATTAGGAGTGAAATTAGAATAACCAAGCTTTAGCATTGCCTTACTCATAAGAGAATCTTCATCATTGACGTTGTAAAAACTCAAAACGCTTAAACAAGCTAAAGTCAAAAAGATGATTCTAGTTAACGGCTTGAAGCGTAGCATCTCTTGTGAAAAGATTTTTTCTAAAATAATACTGATCGTTATAACTAAGACTATCTCCACTACAGCGACGATTAAAACTTTGCGGCTGACCATCGAAAGCAGTTCCTTAGTATTGGACAACAATAACAAGTCACTAGGCAAAACTGGCTCCGAACGATAAGTCACTTTGATGCGGTTACCAATGATATAAATAGTGAACAAAATATAATATAGAGCGGTCGAATAAAAGAAACGATTGAATAAAGCATAAAATCCCAGATATAGCAATCCTAATATCAATACCGTCAAAAGATAGGTTGCGATATTAGTCTTGAACAAGATAGCGTCAGTATTTTGGAATGACCCTGTTTGCGAATAGTTTAATAAATATCCGACCACAAAAGCCGACACAACAATGAAAACCAATTGCAGAATATAAGTAATAAAAGATTTTTTCCTATGCATAATAAACACCCTTAATTATTGAATCATAATACATATCTTAACCTTTTTTGACCGTTACTTATAATTAAAAATAAAAAAAATGCAAATCTCCCAAAAGGAAATTTACATTAATTAATCATTTTATTTATTGATGATATTCTTCGTAAAGTTCTGACCAGCGGTGAGATCATATTGAACTAGCTGATAATCGTGTAATAATTTCTTCTGTTTAGTCGTTAAACTATCTTCCGAAACTTCCTTACTGTCTTGATTAACATACAAGGAATTACTGCTCTCAACACTATTTTTCGCCATGGCTGGTAATTCTTTTTGTACTTTAGTCAACAATGCATAATATGGTGTTACCTTTTGATCCATCTGTTCCAAGGCTAATGGAATAAAACCATTAGGATCTGTCACAGCGGTAGCATCAGTCAACTTAGTCGTTCCCTGACCATGTTCGCGGGCATACTTATTACTGTAGATAAAATAATCAGTTTGATGTTCCGCAACATCATACTTATACATATCATCGTTATCATAAATGCCTGGTAAATGGTCACCATACCAGACTACCGTTATAGGCTTTTGAATATTATCTAGTTTGGCCAAAAAGTCCTTTGTAGCGGTATCAGTCAAACTGACACCTTTAGTATAGTTATTGACCTGACTTCGACTGCTGTCCGTTACACCAGAGCCAGTACTTTTAAACTCGTTGTTCGAGTACTTATTTTCATAAGGCATGTGATTTTGCATCGTTACAAGATTGATAAACTGGCCGCCAGATGTTTGATCAATTTGCCACAAGGTATCGTTATACGCCGACTCATCGCTGATATACTCCATCCCTGGAATCGTATTCGTATACTTCAGTGCAAGCTTACCCTTGGTATCAAGATTTCTAAAAGTATTGATCCCAAAAGTTTGATAAACCGAGTTACGGTTATAGAAATTACCATGATAAAGATGGATCGCAGCACTAGTTTTAAAACTATTAGAAATATTGATTGGTGAATCTTGCTTATTCACAACTTGAGTATAAGGAGATTGCAAGGTATCTGAGAAGAGATTCATAGCTAATCCGGTCATTGCCATATATTCCATATTGGCTGTCCCGCCACCATAGCCCGAACTCATCATCAGACCAGAAGTATTATTCTCCTTGATACTTCGGATGTTAGGCATAGGATCTTGGTTCAACTTAATATTAGGCACCCGTGTGGGATCGGAAAAGCTTTCACTCAAAACAAAAATCAAAGTTTGCTTGCTCAAATTATTGTTAGCACGCTTCTTATTGATCTTCTTAGCCTCAGCTTGATATTCCTTAACAATCTTCAACATATTTTGTTTATTATAGCCGCTAGGTTGATCCATAATATCGACGTACATATTCCCCAAAAAGGTTAACATCGGACCGTTACTATTAGCAGAACGGTTGATATTTGAATCCAGATTAGTGTAGCCCGCGGCCATTAAAGTTTTATAGGTCAAAGAATTAGTATCACTGGCGGTATAAAAAATCCCGATACTAAAAGCAGTCAAAGCAATGAAGATCATCCTTAACCAAGGTTTGAACTTCAACATAAATTTCCCAAATTTCAATTCCAAAAGAATTGATAACGATGCTATAACGATAAGCGCCACAACGACTATTCCAATAGCCTTAGGCGTCACCATTGCCAAAAGACTCTTAACGTTTTTTAACATCGACAAATCACTTGGTAAAATTGGTTCAGAACGATAAGTCACTTTTAAGCGATCAGCGACGGCATAAATCATAAAAAACAAGTAATAAATGGCCGAAGCATAGAAAAATCGATTGAACAGACCATATAACCCCAAATAAATTACGAACAAAATCAATACTGTCAGTAAATAAGTATTTAAATTACTACCGAACACAATTTGCGTCGTAAAGATAAAATCATTCGTCTGCGCATAATTCAATACTACCCCGATGAAAAAAGAAGACGCCAGCATAAAGAAAATCTGCAAGCATCCTATCACTATATTTCTTTTAATATGCATTTACACAACATCCTCATTAATAATTCTTATATATATTCTAAACCAAGTTTTTTTTATATCTAGTCTAATTTTGCAGAATGAGACATTGTGCTGAAATTAATCATTACTGATAATATCGTTCAGGTAAACTATCAAGGAATTCATCTCGTTTTTGATCGGTGGTTGTATTAACCTCACCAAAATGAATCCAATCAACCTTTTGAGGATCGATTCCTAAATCTTTTAAAGTACGTCCAATAAAGACCGCTTGAATCGGATCACCACACTCTTTTTCTAAATATGACTTAGTAACAGTTGAAGTCGTTATCACCGTTACACGATCAATATAAGTCAGTAGCCCTTTCCACCCGTTATCTTCGTTATATGCAAAATCCTTAAGCATCGTTTTATCAAAAAAGCCCTTCAACATGCTAGGCATCCCCTGCCACCAAATAGGAAAAATGAAAATTAATTCATCTGATCTTGCAATCCGTCTTTGGTAGCGGCGCACTAATTCATCATCTGTTTTACCAGAGCTATAAAGTTTCATCTCGGCCTCAGTCAAGGTCGGATTAAACTTATCTGCATAAGGATTGATTACTTCAAACTCCTCGTCATTCTTCGAGAACGAGAATGTTAAGCGATTAAGAATTTCATGATTAAAACTGCCAGCGTATGGATGCGTATAGATAATAGTCTTCATTTTTTAACCTCCTCACTTTTCTCCATACATAGCAGTATAATCTGTTTGAACAAACTTTTGATTTCAATAACGTAAGATTTTTTTTATTAAAAATGAATCACTGATTTCTTTACTAAACTAACTGGTATCACTAAAAAAACCTTGATAAGTCAGGATTAACTTATCAAGGTTTCACATCTAAAAAATTAATTGTCATTAAATTTACCAGAGATCGACATAGTTGGTTGAATATTGATAAAAGCATCCGGATCAATATCCATTACTACTTTTTTGGCAAAGAACAACTGATACTTCGTCAGAACAGTGGTAATTGAACCAATCTCTTCACCTGAATAGGCTCCTCTTAAATGATAATCAAGGGTTAAGCCACGATTGAGCGTTTTGAGCAATTCTTTTGAAATCTCATCGATCTTGTGGGAATAAATCGTAACGGTGATCTTTTGTTGTTGAATGTACATCTTATCAATTACCCAATTGGTAATATAAATGGAAATAATTGTGTAGAGTGCCAAACTCCAGCCAAAAGCAAATCCTGCAATTATAATAATAATGGCATTAATGGCAAAACTGACTTGTCCCACGGAACGGCCAGTACTCTTTTGAACGATTAAAGCAATGATATCCGTCCCGCCAGTGGAAAATCCGTAACGGAAGCACAAGCCGATTCCCGCACCAGACAAGATTCCTCCAAAGACAGCCGATAATATCGGATCTTTGGTGAGGGGATACAGTGGAATGAGCAGAATACAAATTGCTGCTGAAACAAATGAAATAATTGATAGAATGGTAAATTTTTTACCCAATTTGAACCATGCTAATAAAATCAAAGGCAAGTTTAGCAATGTGTACCAGAGATAGACTGGCGTATTTATATTAGCAAATCCATGTAACAAGTTGACAATTAACTGTGACGCCCCTGTAACGCCACTAGTGTAGAGTTTAGCTGGCTGCAGTAATAATTGAATACCTAAGGCCGAAGTTACCCCATAAAATAAGGCCGCTAATATACTCTTATAATAATCCTTCACAAATGTCATAAAAATCCCCTCCTTATTCTGTTTAATTTTGAATACGTTTCACAAGAATTATAGCAAACAAACTTAGTTTAAAAACCGTTTAAGCATATTATTGTGGACAAGTTTTATTGTATTTTATAATGACTTTAATGACTGGAGGCAATATGATGCAAAAAATTGGTTTTATTGGTACTGGTGTAATGGGTAGCGGTATTATAAATAACTTACTAAAAGCCCACTATGAAGTTGATATTTATACAAGGACTAAGTCCAAAGCTGATCCTCTGATTGCTAAGGGAGCTCATTGGTTCTCAACCCCTAAAGCAGTCGCAAAAGATGCCGAGATTATCTTCACCATGGTTGGCTTCCCTCAAGATGTTGAGGATGTCTATTTTAAAGATGATGGAATTTTTGCTGGGGTTAGTGCTGGTGATGTTATCGTTGATATGACCACAAGTACTCCCACTTTGGCTAAAAAGATTGGTGAAAAAGCTGAAACTGCCGGTGTCGAATGCCTTGATGCCCCTGTTTCTGGCGGTGACGTTGGCGCTCGTGATGGCAATTTAACAATCATGGTCGGAGGTTCGAAAAAAGCCTTTGAGCAACTGCAAAATATCTTTGAGATCATCGGTAAGACAAATCATTACTTCGGTCCCTACGGAGCCGGTCAACACGCAAAAATGGCTAATCAAATCATGATTGCTGGTACTATGACAGGTTTAACAGAAATGTTCGTATATGCAAAGGCCGCAGGTCTCGATTTACAATCTGTCTTAGAAACTGTCGAAGGTGGTGGCGGCGATAATTGGAGTTTGGAAAATTATGGTCCCCGCATTCTTAAAGGAGATTTTGAGCCTGGTTTTTATTCAAAACACTTCCTCAAAGACTTGCGAATCGCTCTAGACGAGAGTGAAAAAATGCACTTGGATCTGCCAATGACCAAACAGGCCAAAGCGCTTTACGAAAAATTAGTTGATGACAAACAGCTTGGTAACGATGGTACTCAAGCCCTCGTGAAATTATGGTGGTAAAAAGTTTTTAATTCTAACTCTAACGCACAGTCTCGGAAGAAAATAGACTGTCTTGCAAAGCAAAATCTCAGTGAACTAACCGCCTTTAATGGTTACATTCACTGAGATTTTTTTGATCCATAGCATAATTAATTTTTTCATTCCTAATTTTTTAAATTCAGTAATCGATTCATCAATTGAAAATGATGCATTAACGACAATTTTTTGACCGTCCCTAAGCCGGGAAACTTATCCACCTGTTGATAACTCAATAATTCTTGTAACGCAGGAGTTTGGTTGAGACCAGAGATATTTTCAGCTGACCAATCGACTAATTTTGCTAAAGCTTCTTGAAATTTCTGTTTTTGCCCACCCATCGTCTGATTACTATCGGAAACAAAATGATGAATTCTTAGATCGCCTTTACTTGTCACATAAATTACATGCAAGGTGATTGCCCGAGCTGGCATTCCTTTGTCAAAATAAATATGCCCGACCATTGAATAATCGCTATAATCAGTAAAATTGTCAACTTGTTGATACCAATATGCTGGTTCAAAGAATTCATCCGTTAAGATGTCATAATCTTCAACATGTTTAATCGAAGTCAACGGATCACTCAAGAGAGCCGCCTTTTTGGGAACCAGTCGATGCATTCGCGCCTCATCAGGAATAAAAACACGTTTAACGGTCTGCAAAACTCTGGTATTTTGGTAAGCTTTCAACATTTCAAAGTTATTCGCGATGAGAAGGGCTGATTGCTGGCGGTTATGTTTTAAAAAGTCCCCACTAAAATCGGCCGCTAAAATTGCGCTGGGGTAATAAAAATCTAAATCAGTCAATTCAGGCAACGGGAAAAGCTTAGTATCATTCAAGCCATAGACACTCACTTGCGGATTAGCTATCACACTAAATGGTTGTTGATGTTCAATGAAAGTTTGAACCGTCTGTTGCAATTCTTTGGAATCCCGCACAGGCTCAATAATGGGAACTATTTGAGAACCTAATTGATCTGCTTCACAAAGCTCTTTTAAGGCTAATAAATCGTACATCCGGCCACGAAGATAAGGAAAATAGGTCATAACTTATCCTCCAAATCAGGTTGCTGTGATTCTTGTATTTGTAACTTCAAAGTTTGGAGTTCTTCGTTTCTGGCGTCTAATTCTTCCTGTAACGCCGTTATAGCTTGATCTTTTAATTCATCATTGAAGCGATCATAAAAATTATGGTCAGGATGGTAAATATCGTAGCCAATCTTACTGCGCTTTTGTAGTTCTTTGTACAATTTATCATCTGAATATAACTGCAACCCTTTTTCTACCCGTTTAGCTTTATCCACTTCCCGAAACAGCGAGGCCACAAAGTGACTAGTTAACTGCTTTTCATCGACTTGCAAGTCTTGATATTGAGCTTTTTTGGCCACGGTTAAAAAACCGGGAGCTCGTAAAGTTTGAGGTGTCGCTTCAAGTGCCTTTTTATCAAACGGCCGATAAATCAATACGCCAATGTGAGCAGGAATCTCTGCTGCTACTTCGGTGTATAACTTCTGTGGTAAAACGAAGTAATTGTAATTTCCAATAAAAGACAATTTAGCCTTAGAGTGAAAATCATTTTTGGTAACCTTGAGTTCATAGCAACGCCACTCGATTTGGTCATCTGACAATTGTTGATAACTTAAAGTATCCACGATTCCCTTTTTGTCTGGCATTGAGACTTCTTCGACCACATAAGCTCCTTGTTCGTAACAATATTGATAGAGCGTACTCTCGAGATTCTTAGTCAATTTTGTTTTCATGGCTCTGCTCCTTCCAAAAGTTATCAACTGCTCCTCTTAATTGAGGCAACGAACTGACCCGACGATAGTTCTGCCAGTGATTGGGGAAAAGTTTTGTGTATCGAAAACTCGCAAAGCGCTGATCCAATAACAAGACGACTCCCACATCATGACTGCCGCGAATCAAACGTCCGGCTGCTTGCAAAACATTATTCATCCCCGGCATTTGATAGGCATACTCAAAACCTTGGCCGTTTTTTTGATCATAGTAGTTTTTAATCAAATTATTCTCAGCACTCAATCCCGGCAAACCAACGCTGACGATTGCCACACCGCTCAAGCGGTCTTTTCGCAGATCGATTCCTTCCGAGAAAATTCCTCCCAGTACGCAAAAAGCCAACATTGTCTGCGTAGGATTTTCGACGAACTGAGCTAAAAATTGTTGCCGGGCAGCGTTATCCATCTCGTTAGCTTGAACTATCGTCTTTATTTGTGGATAGCGAGTTTCAAAAGCGGTCTGAATTTGTTTCAAATAGCTGTAAGAAGGAAAGAAGCACAAGTAATTACCAAGTTTACCATCAAGCATTTGCTTGAGACTTTCCACAATACTATCCTGACTGAACGGACGCTGCTTATAAGTCGTTTGAATATACTGGGTGATCAAAATCTCCTGATTTTCAATGGGGAATGGCGATGGCAATCGGTAAGCTAGACTGTTATCAATCCCACCTAAAACACTCTGATAATAATCCATTGGCGATAAGGTTGCTGAAAACAAGACCGCACCCAGACCTAAATTAAGCGATTCATCTATAAAATGACTAGGATCTAAGCAAAGCTGTTTAACTATGAGATGCTTGTCCTCTATAACGATTCTAGTCTTATAGCTGTCGTTATATAACGCTCCAATCTTAACAAAGGTTAGAGCTTCAAAAAAATAGTCTTTCACATCGTCTAAAAATGCCGAATTTTTTTGTTCCGCCATCCAATCACTAACAAAATCATCAAACTTACCGAGCGCCTTTAGTAGTTCTAAAGGTGCATCACTTGAGATTTGCTCTTCCTTATCAAGTTCTTTGAGCGATCGTTTGATCTGATTAAAAACTCGGCGAACCTTTTTTAACTGCTTTTGAAAATCAGCACTTGCCTTCGTTTCAATAGCTTTGGCCTGCTTTAATAATTTAGCAATTGCTTGATCACTGATCGTGGCCGAATACATATCCCGCGAACGACTCACTAAATTGTGAACTTCATCGATCAAGAAAAAGTTGTCCGTATCTTTTTCCACAAAGAAACGTTGCAAGTAAACCAGTGGATCAAATAAGTAGTTGTAATCACAAATAATCAAGTCGCAAAACAAAGAAGCATCTAAGGAAAATTCAAATGGATCAACCATATGTTTTCGTGCGTATCTTTCAACCACCGAACGTGTAATAGCATCTTCATTCGTCAACAAGTCTGCCAAAGCCGGTTTCAAGCGGTCATAATAGCCTACCATATAAGGATTTTCTTCCGGTGGAACGTCGATTTCTTCAGGAAAACGAATTTTATCTTTGGCCGTCAAAGTCATACTTTTGATTTTTAATCCGTGATTGGCCATTAAAGTAACCGTCTCTTCAGCCACATGGCGCGTACTTTGCTTAGCAGTTAAATAAAACAGTCGTTGAATCTTCTCTTCGCCCATAGCCTTAATTGCTGGAAAAAGGGTTGAAATCGTCTTACCAGTACCAGTCGGTGCTTCCACAAATAATCTTTTTTTGAGCACGATAGTTTTATACACGGCCGCCGCTAATTCATGTTGGCCAGTTCGAAATTTTGGAAAAGGAAACGCCAATTGTTTGATAGATTCATTGCGCGTTTTTCGTAACTTTGCTCTAAGAACTAACCAATATTCGTACTCGTCGATCAATTCTTGAAAAAATTTCGTCAAGCTAGCCCGATTCAATACTTGATCATTAGTCGTTACGGCTTCGTTATTCACTTGAAAATAAGTCAGACGCAAGGTAACTTCATCAAATTCTGGATGGTCTTGTAAGATGATATAACCATAAACTTTGACCTGAGCCCAATACAATTCTAGGGTGTTATCGCTTAAATCTTCATAAGCTTGCTCTGAAGTTTTGATTTCTTCAATCGTTATTTTGTCAGCTTGGGCAGTGATGCCATCGGCTCTACCAGAGATCAGGTATTGCGTATCATTCATAGTAACAGCCGTCTTTAAATAAACTTCACTTTGATAATTTACGTCTTTTGAACGCAACTTTTGGAGATGACGATGGATTCGGGCTCCATTTTGCGCCGTGTTCTGACTGTTCTTAACCTCAATGAGGTCTCCGCTACGCAGAACGAATTCTACCAATTGACGAATTCCAATCTTAGTCGTCATGACTTACCTCCCAAATTACTAAGTTACATTGTAAAACATGTGTTCGACTTTGTCTGTAATCATTTCTTTTTCGGTGACGTTTTCACTAGAAACTTATATAATTATATGTATCACACGATTGAGCAGGGAGGGACGCAAAATGACCAAAGACACGAAACGGATTTTACGTGAAGCCTTGTGTACCACACTCCACCACAAAAATATCGATCAAATTACAGTTAAAGATATTGTGACGGAATGCCATCTGACTCGACAGACCTTTTACAATCATTTCTCTGATATTTATGAGTTAGTTGAATATTCCGCTAGTCTAGAAGCTAAAGAGATTCTTGAGCGGACTGCTAACTACGAACACTGGCAGGAAGGTTTTTATCAGATCATGCTCTTAACTAAAAAAAATCAAAAGATCACCAAGAATACTTATCAATCTGCCTATCGCGACGTTATGCTCAAATATCTTTTTAAAGTACTATACAGTTATGTGATAAACATTGTGGAAAAGCAAGCTGTCGGTTTGAACGTTGAACAACGTCACAAGAATTTCATCGCCCATTTTTACAGTTTGGCTTTCATTTCACTGATTTTCGATTGGTTCCGTCATGATATGAAAGAAGATCCTCAAGAACTGGTTAATGAGATCGAAGTATTAATCGGCGGAGATTTCAAAAGCGCTTTACATAAATATGCAAATTAAGAGCCATCTAAACCTCAAGACAAGGGTTAGATGGCTCTTTGCAATTTTAAGCAATTATTAAAAAATTATTCTTACTTCATTTTTCCTACTAAGATGGTGGCACCAACAGTTATTTCAGAAACTGGGCTCCAATCGATCAGGCTGTTATCCACATTAAATAATAACGGCGTCATACCGATAAAAGCTGCCCTTTGCGCTTCGGAAACTGAGTACGTCTTAGTGGCATCAATCTGATCGACCAGTTGATAGTGCTCTTGGAAGTAATCCAACACCTTTTGATTGGAATAACTGGCTTGTTGCAGTTGATCTTGAGCTTGTTTTCGCAATTCCTGGACATGATATTGGTTGGGAATAACTTTGAGCACAAATCCTCCCGGTTGAAGAATTCGATTAAACTCGTTGTAATTGGCTGGCGAAAAGATATCCACAATCCCATCAATCACTTGGTCTTGAATTGGTAAGTGAGCTAAATCTCCGACAAACCACTGCACAGGTGTATTGACACCTTTAGCTGCTAATTGAATTGAATCTTTAGAAATATCAAAGGCTAAGACCTTTCGGCCCTCTAACGTAGCCATCTTTTTGGAATAATAGCCTTCTCCACAGCCGACATCTAAAATACTGGTCAAGTTCAGCTGTTGAATCAATGACATCATTTTGTCCGCAATATGATCGTACATTCCGCTCTCTAAAATCAAATGACGCTTCTCAAACGAAGCCTTATCATAATTTTTCACTTGTTTTTTGTTTAAAACAAAATCTACGAAACCTTTTTTAGAGATGTCAAAATTATGATTTTGTCCACAAGTCAAACTATTATTGTTAAATTCTAAGACTTCTCCACAGATGGGACATTGAAAATAATCACTACTTTCACTAAATTTTTGAATTTTACTATTCATAAATACCTATTCCTCTATTTGCGACTTTAACTGGGGCATGGCGCTACTTAAAAAATTTTTGGCAAAATCGGTGTCATAGATCCAAGCATTGATCTGATTCTTGGCTAAAATCAAGGGCATACGATCATGAATCTGAATCATTGACTCATTCGGTGCCGTCGTGAATAAAATACTTCGGGCCACATTGTCAAAGTAATTATAGCAACCAGCAATAAATAATGTTTGGGGACTATTATCGAAATTGAATTTATACTTTTGCTTGGATTTATTCCACTCAAAGAATCCAGTTGTTGGATAAACACAACGCCGTTGCAAGAATGATTGGGAAAACATTGATTTTTCTAAGACTGTTTCCGAACGAGCATTGATCAAGGACTGCCCCGCTTTGAATCCAGGAAAGCCCCACTTCATCGCCACGACTTTCACCTGTTTAGAACCAGCCACGATTAGAGCTGTCTCATCAGTGGGAAAGACTTCACCTGTCTTGGGAGTATAGCCATCAGCTACTGCCAATTGATAAATTCGCTTTATTTCCGGGTTTTTATCAGGGTCAAACAAAAAACGGCCACACATCATCATTCCTCCTTCAAAAACAAAAACTAGAACATCTCTGTTCTAGTTTAACAAATTCTATAGTTGTTTAGGCCAACGATTACCAGCATTCTTTTGTGGTAAGCACAATAAGATCAATACCGCCAATCCACCAAATGGAATTAAGGAAAGTAAAATTAACCAACCGCTCAACTTACGATCATGCAACCGTCTGATAATAGCCGTAAACAAAGCAATCCAATAATAGCTCATGGTCATTGCAATTGCGACACCAATAATTGAGCTCCAATAGAAATCATTGATTGGCATCTTGGTCATTAGCCAAATCAAAACTGCAACTAATAAATAAGCAATAATTGAGATGCCCAAAGCACCCCACCAAAAGTCCTTACGACTCATACGTTTAGCACCAACAAATAAATCTTGAAAGTACAATTTTGTTGAAGAGATTATTCCTGGTCGAAAACTTTCGTTCCAGACTGATTCTTTCATTTGCATGTTTAATGTTCTCCTAAATGTGAATACCGATGACGAAACCTATTATCCCAAAGACATACGTCAAAAGGAAATACCAAAAGCAACGCCACATTCGACGTTGGAACCACAATTGACTCAATTCCATATTGAAGGTTCCAAAAGTGGTAAAGCCACCACAAAATCCAGTGCCTAGCAATAATAATATCGCACCATCATGAATTTGTGCAGTTAAAATACCTAACAAAATGGCTCCCGAAATATTTATCAGCAACGTAATTATGGGAAAATCGATTGCTATTTTTGCCTGTAATTGTGTTAATTCATTTCTTAAAAAGGCTCCTAACGTGGCACCACAGCCGACGATCAAAAAATTACTCATTTCAGACGTCTCCTCTTCACATAATCACTAAATGCCCTTGAGGCGGCCCAATAGTTGCCTACTAACGCTGCCAAGAAACCACCTATCATCGTGATGGACAGATAAATTGCTAAATCAAGCCACCGACTGTTGCTAAATAGACAATATGTGTCTGCTGTAAAAGTGGAAAAAGTAGTATAAGAACCTAATAAACCAGTACTTAAAGTCAAAATGATCTTTTTAGGCAGCTTGAAGCGGTCTTGCAAATAATGGATCAAAAACGGCAACAATAACGCTCCACTGATATTAGCAATCAACGTTCCTAAGGGAAAACCGCTCTTCGTTTTAAAAATCAGACTCTCCAAATAACGAAGATCACTACCAACAAAGGCTCCTACCAATAAATAGATAAAAGTTTCACTGCGTTGCTTCATCGTTACATCCTTTCTAAATTAAAAAAAACTTGTCCCAGACAAGTTTTTCCGATTTATTATTTTTCGACCGCATGGCCACCAAATTCATTTCTTAAAGCGGCGACAACTTTACCAGTAACGGTATCATCTTCTAGTGAACGATAACGCATCATTAACGAAGCCGCAATGACTGGCGTTGGAACTTGCAAGTTCAAAGCTTCTTCTAAAGTCCACTTGCCTTCTCCAGATGAATGCATAACGCCTTTAATTTCATCTAACTTAGGATCTTTTGAAAATGCTGATTGAGTCAATTCCATCAACCAACCTCTAATAACTGAACCATGTTCCCAAACCTTAGCGACTGCTTCATTATCGTAGTCGAATTGGCTGTGAGCTAGAACATCGAAGCCTTCTGCGATAGCTTGCATCATACCATATTCGATACCGTTATGAACCATTTTAAGGTAATGTCCACTACCAGCTTTGCCAGTATATAGATAACCATCAGTCTGAGCAATTCCTTTGAAAATTGGTTCGATATATTCAAACGTCTTTTCATCGTCGCCACCGATCATAAAGTTACCATCACGGTTAGCACCACGCATACCGCCTGATGTACCAGCATCGAAGAACTTAATCTTTTGTGCAGTTAGGATCTCGTTGTGTCTTAATGAATCTTTGTAAAATGAATTTCCCCCGTCAATTACAATATCATTTTCATCGAGAATCTTACTTAGAGTATCAATGGTTTTGTTGGTTGGATCGCCAGCTGGTAACATAACCCATACAATACGGGGTGCACTTAAAGCTTTGACAGCTTCTTCCAAACTGTCTTTTACTTGTGCCCCAAGCGTTGAAGCGTCATTTCTGGCTCCGTCGCTTAAATCAAACGCCACCACTTCGTTACCGTTACGAATCAAATTTTCT
Source organism: Companilactobacillus sp. FL22-3 (assembly GCF_054881455.1). Classification (NCBI taxonomy): domain Bacteria; kingdom Bacillati; phylum Bacillota; class Bacilli; order Lactobacillales; family Lactobacillaceae; genus Companilactobacillus; species Companilactobacillus sp. FL22-3. The sequence goes on from NZ_JBTYYZ010000001.1 coordinate 110,855, forward strand.
GTCAAATTGATTCCCATCTTGCCAAGCCCAATCATTGCTAATTTCAAAATTAATCCTCCTAATATGTCTTATCACAGTTTCTAATTATACATAAAAAATCCGCCCCAAAGTTAACATTTTGGTGCGGACCGGTTGTGTGAAAGGTTGATATTAGTGGATTGATTGGCTGACTAGCCCATGAATCTATTCCACCAGTGACCTCGTTTATCATCGTCTACTTTTTCATTTACACGTTCTTTGATAGTTTCATCATTTTTCACATGTGTATTTTCAGCTTTTTCTTCAGCTTGTTGTTTCAAAGTTGATAATTCAGCTTGAAGTTGCTCTTTAGTCTTTTGAGCATCGGTTAACTCTTGTTGAAGTTCTTTGATTGTTAACTCGCGTTTTTTATTTTCAGATTCCAATTTAGCAATGGTCGTCTGCATTTCTGATAACTCATCGCTTTTAGGATTATCGTCATTATTTGATGTCACGGCAGGATACACTTGAGCAGCGGCAGTTTCCAACGTCATTTTAGGGCCATGGCTCACCTTAACCATTTCCTTAAAATCTTCGATATTTTTGTCTGTATAAAGACGATTATTTTGACTGTTACGTTCAAAATATTTGCTATTCTCAGTCGTTTTCTCAACGATCAAAGAATACTTGCGTAGCGTTGCAACGCTGATGTCTAAGTCCTTAGCAGCTTGTGCAGGAGTTAATAAATTATTAGTTTTTACTTTACTCAAAAGGATTCCCCCAAGGTCGTTTCATTCTCTTCATTATAAAAATAAAGCCAGTTAAGTTCAACCACAATTTCTGTTAGCCTCGCAAATTTAGTGCTAGTTAACTATATTTTAACCACAAAATTGGCTATACTTAAGATGTAAAAATAAAATATTTACTCGTGACCAAAGCAGTTAATTTTTCTTTGGTGTATAATGCGTTTTACAGGAATAGAAGGGAAATAATATATTGTCTAGTTCTACGATAACAACAAACTTTATTATCATTCTAATAACTTTTATTTTTGCGTTCTTCTTTGTGGCAGCGGAATTTGCTCTCGTGCAAACTCGTTCCAGCCAACTAGAAGATGCAATTCAAAAGGGCGAAGGTAATGTAAAGAAGCTAAAACGGGCTCTGATGATGGTCAACAACCTCAACGAGTACCTCTCGACAACCCAAGTTGGTACCAGTATTGCCGGTATCATTTTAGGTTGGATCGGTGAAAGTACAATTGAATATCTGCTAGTCGAAGTTTTCGGTGTTGTTCATCTATCAGCTGGGGGCAGCAGCGGTCTTCATGCCTTGAGTTCCATCATCGGGGTATTGCTACTAACCTACTTGGAAGTTGTTTTGACCGAAATCGTGCCAAAGAATATTTCCATTGATATGCCAATGACCATGTTGATGTTGGTCGTTACACCATTGAGATTCTTCCATTTGGCAACTTATCCATTCGTTTGGTTACTGAACGCTTCAGCCTCTGGAATCGTTCGCTTAATTGGTATGAAACCAGCCGATAGCGAAAACGAAGTTTTTTCACAGTCAGAGATCTTACGGCTCTCTAAGTCATCGATTGAAGGTGGCGATATGGAGCCAGACGACGTTATCTTTATGCAAAGAGCTTTTGAGTTAAACGATAAAGTAGCTAAAGATATCATGGTCGATCGGACAAGTCTTTATGTCGTTGATATTACTGACAAGGTCAAGGACGTCATCAAGGATTACCTCCAACAAGGTTTCTCAAGATTCCCTGTCGTGGCTGACAACGATAAAGATAAGATTCTGGGGTATGTCTACGCCTACGATATCGTCCGTCAGAACCAAGTTGATGGCGATGTTGGTATCAGCCGGATCTTGAGATCAGTTAATACCGTACCAGAAACAATGCCTATTCAAGATATTTTGAACAAGATGATCAAGAAACAGACCCCTATCGTTATTGTCGTTGACGAGTATGGTGGGACTAGTGGTATCGTTACAGATAAAGATATTTACGAAGAATTATTTGGAACTGTCAAAGATGAGATTGATGATGTTTCCGATGAATATATCGTCAAAAATGATGATGGTACTTATAACGTTTCAGGTAAAACGACGTTATACGATTTCGAACGTTACTTTAGAACTGATGTTAAGGAATTCCAAAAATCCGATATTATCACCGTTGGTGGATATTTGATTGAGAAGTTCCCTAACCTAAAGAAGGATTCAGAAATTGAATTGGGTAACTTCAAGTTTGTCGTTGCTGAATTCGACCACGGTTTCGTTAACTGGTTTAAAGTTTCCATCGATAAAACCGCCGTTACTAAACAAGATAATTTAGCATCATTGACCGACGTTGATGATTTGAAAGAATAACCTATAACAAATAAAAAGTGCCTTGCTACAATCTAATTTGATTGTTGGCAAGGCATTTTTCATTTGGCTTTATTATTGATCTTCAATCCTTCGATACGATTGAAATCAACTAACTCTAACTCATTAATAAACACGACGGCAATTATAATCAAAAGGGTTAAAAAGGAAATTCGACGACTGACTTTTTGAGCCATAGTCTCAAAGTAATCGACAGTGACTTTTCCCGAACCATTGATGGTAACTTGAGCTAAATTGTTATTGTTCTTATCAACACGCAGTTTAGAAACCTTCCCACTCGATTGCGTGGATTGGAAACCATAGTAAGCAATGATCGGCAAATCAACCTTGGCCTTTTTGGCTTGTTTGAAGTTGAAGCTCAATCTAGTTCCATACTGTTTAAAGTTTTTCAACTTAGCCTGTCCTTGGACCACCTTTGGCTTGTGGGCGCTTCTTTGCAATTGACTTAAAGTTGTCCCAACTGGCAAATACGACTGCTCCTTATCGATCGTAAAGGGTTCCTGTTGGTTATAAGCGTCATAGGTATTCATTTGTACCGGTGCACCTGTGACTAATCGATAACTTGCGGAAACGGCAAAAATCATCGTCAATGCAATCAAACCTAACTTGAAAGTTTTTTTATCAAAAATCTTCAAAGGATCAGCCGCTAGCACGATTGCCAGCAAAATAGTGGCTAACAAGTCTAGGCGCCAAGGATAAAGCATAAATTTCAAGACCGTATGGTTAAACACGACCCACGGCATAATGCTAGAAGTAGCTAATAACATCAAGATACCTAGAATTGAAAAATGTCTTAAAGCAGGCGCCTTAATCTTGGGCAACGAAATCAATAATATCAAGGCTGTGACAGTCAAAATCAAACCGATATTTGGTTGAGTGATAGTATTATTGAAACTCCACCCTAAAATGTCTGCGAAGTCAGTTGCCATATCAGGTAATCTGCCTTGAGCTTGTGACAAAATCAACTTCGTGTGATGGAGCTGCTCAAAAATGGGGACATAATAAGCTAGGCTCATCAAAGTTGAAGCAATCACGGCCCACAGTAATGACACCAAACGCCTACGGTGACTTTGCAATTCCTTAAATTGAGCAATTGCTATCAGCACTATCAGACTGGCCACCAACAGTGGTGAAATAGCTTGAGAATATACCAAACCAGTCATACCAAAAGCTAGATACAGCCAGTGCTTCTCATCTCCATAAAAGACTTCATAAATTCCTAATACCACAATCGGTAAAAAGAGCAGTGCCCCGATTTCACCGATATTTTGGCGAAACAACATCATATGCAAGCGATAAGTCGATAAAGTATACACAAAACTAAAAACGAGACTATTGAAATACTTTGGAACCGCCTTGTAGAAACATAAAAATGAAATTCCAAACGTCAAAAAATTCATTAACCAAAAATAAATCACAGTGGTTTGAGCACTAGAATAGCCGATCAACCGTAATATGGCCGCTGGATACAGTAATAAGTCAGAATTAAAAATACTGGCAATATAGCCAAATCCATTCAAAAATGACATATTGATCAGTGGAAAGAATTGATGTCGTTGCATCGAATGATACAATCCTTCAATCCGCATCATCTGAAATCTATTTTCACTCGAGGCGATATAGGCCCAGATTTTTCCATGACTGATTTCAGCCTGATATAGCGCTAAAAGGCTGACTAAAGCAAAGAGTAATGCTGTCAAAATAATCAGCAAACTCGTTTTAATTTTTTTATTTTTCAGAAAAGTTAATTGCAAAATAGAATACCTTCCTTGTAATACATGCAACACACCTTATTATACTAATTCATTATTCTCTAAAGATACTCTATTTTGTAACTTTTTCTGAAAGATAACTCCTAGAATTAAAATAAACAGACTAAAAATTGAACAGTTACGGCTAATTCTTTGAATGGTCGTTTTGAAGTAATCGATCTCAACTTTCCCTGCGCCATCGATCGTCAACTGACCTAGGCCATTATTTTCCTGATTCATTCTGATTTCCGACACCTTGCCAGTGGAATTCTTAGCGGAATAACCGTGATAACTGATTACAGGAACATCAACTTTTGCCTTTTGAGCATTTTTATATTTGAACTGTATTTTTGACCCTTTTTGCTTGAAGTCAAAGATCTCTGCGGTTCCACTTTGTAATTGCGGCAAATGTGAAGTTGCGGCCAATGCATTTAGTTGCGCAGACTTAGGTAAGTACTCTTGTCCGGCACCGATACTAAACTTATTTAAATCATTGAATTGTGAATATAATTGATATTCATCGGGATGATTCTTGATCAACATTTGTTCTGAACCAATGGTCAATCCAAACGCAATTCCAACTAATAAAACTTTCTTCCAGGTCTGTTTGAACCAATTGATTGGATCACTTGCCAAAATAATAGCTATTAAAATCGAAATAATCATGAAAAAGCGCCACGGAAATTGAATCATATTTAGAGGCGTATTAACAAAAAGCTGCCAAGGAAATAAATTAGTCGTCATAAAAAACAATATTTCTGCAATAATTGCAAAGTCTCGAATCGGTGGATTTTTTACGAACCAAACTGTAAAAGGAATAATTAAAATAACTAATAAAAATAGCGCCCCAATGTTCTGATTGTAGAGATCACTAGTCAAACTCCAATGCCACAAATCGCTTAGTCCCATACTCCCCTGAGAAATATATAACAACGGATCGTGAGTCAGTTTAAACTGAGTCGTTTTCAATTGCTCATAAATTGGTAAAAAATACGCTAAGGTTAAGGCTAATGACGTTAAGCTCGCATATAACAACGACAATAGTCGCCTCGGTTCTCTGATAAGAGTCTTACTTCTCAACACCATCACCATTAAGATAAAAATCACTATCAAAATTGGTGATAAGGCGTGGGAATAGATTACCGCTGACATTCCGATGGCTAAATAGATCCACTTTTGCCGATTGCCGTAAAAAATTGCGTAGACTCCTAAAACAACCAAGGGTAAGAATGTAAAAGTCAAAGTCTCCCCAATGTCAAAACGTCGCACCATATCAAAAATACGATAGATTGAGAGACTATAAATCAAGCTAAACACTAAACTTTTATCATACCTGTGGCTGACTTGATAAAACGACCAGAAGGAAATCAACAAGGTACAAAAGTTCAAAATCACATAATAGGCAACAAATGACTCTGCTATCGATAAACCTGCCATTCTCAAGAGCGCTACTGGATAAAGCCACAAATTGGAATAAAAGATATTAGAAATATAACCAAAACCGTCCATAAAGGTCATATTGACGGCTGGCAAATAAACTCCATCCCGCATGGATTCATAGAGACCTTCCATTCGAACAACATGGAATCGCCCATCGTTATTCATCCCTAGAAAAGTCCAAATATGACCATTTAAACCCGTTAAATAGATTGAGGCTAGACTGACAAATATAAATAATAATAAAGTTAACAAGAATTTATGTTGAGCTATTATTTTCTTCATAGTATTTCCGCCTTGACGAGAAAAGGGAGCCTAAAGACAAATGTCTTTAAGCTCCCTCAATATTTTTTAATTGTTTTTCACCAAATCGTAATCGATGATATTAACGCTCTTATCGATGATCTCTTTAGAGTTGGAGAAAATTATGAGTTGGGTCTTTGGATCAACTTTTAGTGACATACTGTCGTCTAAAAATTCTTTAGCACTGTTTTTAAAGTAGATCGTTCCCAATTCACTTTCCAAATGTGTCGAATAATCACTCAAATCCTCATCAGTGTCAACTACCATAATTCGAAATTTGGTTAGCAAAGCACAAGTACCCTCATTGGAGAATTTACCAAATCCATCATCAAGATCAAGTAAAATCTTCTTGCCTGCATCGACGTATTTTTGTAGTTTTGCCTGTGCTGGTTCAGTAATTTCGATTTTCATAGCGGATTCCTCTTTTAATACTTATATTTGGTCGTGCTGCCCCAATCCAATAAACTCACGATGAAAACCATGAAGATAATGGAAATATAGCTGAGCAAAATGCCATTTAGTACATTATATAAGACATCTCGAATATTGTAATCGATGTTGCTTACGATCATATCTTGCAGAGGATAATAAGTTGCTCCCAACAAAGCGGCTAACAAAATCGAGGTACAGATTCCCACTGTTCCTAAATGATGGAAGAATAACATGTTGGAACCGACTTTGACCCGCAATCGAATCGCCAACAAAATAAAGACTACTGCCGCAATCATCATAATGGCCTTGATCAGTCGTTTGATCGTCTGAATTTGACTGATGACCTTTTCGATTTGCCCCAGGTCATTATCGACAATTTGATTCATGATCGCCTCATTGCTGTTGATGACCGTATCAATCTCACTGTCGATATTAAGTCCGTAGTCTTGAGCTTCTTTTTTTAATTTAGTACTGATAGTCGCCAAAATAGCGCTACCTACTGTTAATTTAGAGTCACCACTATACACTTCGTCCACGGAAGTATCGATGATTTTCTTTACATCACTATTAGTCAGATTGACCGCTGAAAGGTTGGCTGAAGCCGAATAACTGTTCACCAAGCGACCTAATCTTTGATTAGTATAATTTTTAATTAAGGTAACATTACTCTCACTATTAACGACTTTTTTGACATAATTCGCGTTTAAAACTGTCGAAAGTGTAATACCGAAAAAAACAATTACCATTAAACAAATCGATAATAAAACTAATGTAAAACCGTGTCTGTTGTACGATGATGACTTGCTCATAATTTCTAATTCTCCATAGCTAGTTTAGCAATCTCCTGTGGATTCTTAACGATCCATTCAGAATTAGCAGCTTTTAGTTCATCGTAATCACCAAAGCCATAAGTGACACCAATAGCCTTGAGATTATTCTTGTGTGCCCCGACAATATCACTGCTACGATCCCCAACCATAACAAGGTTTTTAGTATCCAAATCAACTGAAGTTTTCTTAATCCCGTAAGAAATGACGTCTTCTTTCAAAGAACGAACTGACTCATCTTCAGCCGCACCAAAAACGTGTCTAACATATTGTTTCATATTTAATTGATCGATAATTCTTTTTGCAAAAATCTCCGGTTTAGAAGTGGCAATAAAGATTTCTTTATCAGCCGACTTTAAGGACTCCATCATATCATAAATCCCATCGAAGACTGTATATTCTTCCCAGCCTTGCGCTTGATAATATTCCCTAAAAGCATTTATACTTTGGTTAATAAATGGATCATCTGCTGCAACGTGGTCATATTTTTGTAATGAAGCCCCAATCGTTGGTCCGATAAAAGTATGTAACGTGGCATCATCATGCGGCACATAGCCTAAAGTTTTATTGTACATATACTTTAAACTCTTCATAATTCCAATTTCTGAATTAATAATCGTTCCATCCAAATCAAAAAACAAATTGTTCAAATTAGCTTCATCCTTTTGTGTTAAATTTAAGTTATGTAAAGATTATATAGCATTCAATCGAAAATAACTAACAGTCGTAGGTAGAGTATGGCAAAAATAAAACGTCCTCAAGAATACACCAGTCTCGATGCGGGTTTAACTGCGACACAAGTTGCCTCACAGACTCAAGCGGGACTAAGTAACGTTCAAATCAAAAAATTATCGCGGCCAATCCCTAAAATTTTGGCTGACAACTTATTCACTTTGTTCAACTTTTTAAACTTAATCATCGCCTTATTAATTGCTTGGACTGGTTCATATCGAAATCTCTTCTTCTTAGGACCAGTGATCGCTAATATCATTATCGGTAGCTATCAAGAAATCCGTGCAAAAATTACCATCGATAAGATCAGTCTCGTTCATGCAGCAACTTTTACCGTTACACGGGATGGAAAAGATCAAGAAGTTGATATTGCCAGCTTAGTTGAAGACGATATCGTTACGCTCAAACGTGGCGATACGATTCCAGCAGATGGTATCGTCCGCTACACTAACGGTTTGCAGACCAACGAATCAAGTATCACCGGTGAAGCTGACACCATCAGTAAACAGATTGATGATGAAATCTATTCCGGCAGTTTCGTTGTCGCTGGTCAAGCTAAAGTTCAATTGACACAAGTAGGACGGGAAAGCTTTGTTTCAAAAATTTCTTCTGCTGTCGGCAAAGAAAAACGCAACGTCAGTGTCCTAATGAAAATCATTAACAATATTATTAAGATTTTAACATACACAATTATTCCCGTCGGACTTCTTTTATTCTTTCGTTCATTTCTAAAAAATGGCGATATTTCCAAAGCCATTTTAGGAACTTCCGCTTCTGTGATTGGGATGATTCCCGAAGGTCTAGTACTCTTGACTTCTGTTGCTCTAGCAACTGGTGCCTATAATTTAACTAAACGGCAGATCCTCGTCCGTTCACTAAGCGCTATTGAGACCTTAGCCCGCGTCGACGTTTTATGCCTCGACAAAACGGGTACAATCACCACTGGTAAATTGACTATCAAAAAAACTGTGGCTTATCAAACTTCAGAAAGTAACGTCCAAGCCATCGCTCAAAAAATCGTTGACGCTACTAAAGAAACCAATGCCACTGCTTTGGCGGTCAAAAACTTAGGTGTTGCGCCGTTACAAAAAGATATCAAGGAAGTCATACCATTTTCATCGGAAACAAAGTATTCTGGTTTTATTGCCACCGACAATACCCGCTATATCATGGGTGCTCCTGAATTTATCATTGAGAATCCGACTACAGAGGTCAAACAGACCGTTGAAACGGCTGCTCAAGAAGGCTTTCGTGTCATTGCTGTGTTAGCTGATGAAAAACTTCAAGGACTACTATTGATCTCTGACGAAGTTCGTAAACAAGCTCCGGATACTTTTAGTTACTTGAAGAATCAAGGTATAAAATTGCGAATTATTTCGGGTGATAACCCCGTCACTGTTGCTAACGTAGCCGTCCAAGCCGGAATTTCTTCAGGTCATGACTACGTTGACATGGGTACTATCTCTGATGAAACAGACTATCACGATCTAGTCAAAAAATATAAGATTTTTGGCCGTGTACGTCCTGCTCAAAAAGCCGATTTGATCAAGGCTATGCAAGACAATGGTTTGACAGTTGGTATGACCGGTGATGGCGTCAACGACGTTTTAGCTATGCGTCAATCAGACTGTAGCGTTGCCATTGCGGGTGAAAGTGATGCGGCTGAGGCAACGGCCGACTTTGTGCTTTTGAATCGCAACTTCGATTCAATGATTTTTATGCTCAATGAAGGTCGTCGAGTTATCAATAACGTTGAGCGCGTGGCCTCATTATTTCTAATCAAGACGATCTACTCGGTGGTTTTATCAATCATCTTTATCGTTTTAGGAACCGGTTATCCTTTCCAGCCATCACAATTGACACCAATCAATGCCTTGACCGTTGGAATACCAACTTTCATACTCGCTTTGGAACCTAACTACACTCCACCAGCTGGTCGTTTCATGCGCAACGTTATGGAAGTCGCCTTACCATCAGCAATCTGCAATATTTTACTGATCATGGCAATCTCAATCCTGGGAAATCATTTCAATTTCAACTACAACACAACTTCTACTCTATCAGTCTTTACTATCGGTATCATCGGTTATTGTGCGTTAATATCCATCAGTAATCCTTTGATTACCCGCAAAAAAGTCATGATTGCTCTCTCAATTGTGCTATTCATCATTACCTTCATTTTCAGTGGTAATACCTTTGGATTACAGAGCATTTTAGACTGGCATTACGCTTATTTATACGTTGCTTTGTCATTGATTGCTTGGCCATTATTTATGTTTATGCGTGAAGTCTTAGGTCGACGAGTCTTCTCAAGAATCAATTGGAAATAAATTTTTTAAAAGAGCCCCCTGATTCTAAATTTAGAAATCAGCGGGCTTTTTGAATGGAATCAAAAATGGGTATTTATTTATCTAATCGTAAAATAAGGTCAATTGCATAGACGACCAACCCAATCAAAACCGCATAGATAACACTCTGTACGATTCCATTGAGTTTCAAAGTTGAAATAATTGCGACTATTAAGGCCGCCACCAGAACTACTATCAACATTTTTACCATCTGTCGCATACAATCACCCCTTAATCAACTTCAGTCTACTTTTATCAAGCTCTTAATGCAACTGGGGAACCTTTTACTCCGAATGGCGTCGATGGTGCATAGCTTTTTCGTGATTCTTTTCCATGCCGCCTAAATAGATGACGGATAAGACCACCACCGCAAACATTGCTAAGATAGCATTGGGTTGATTCAATGAATAGAATAAAACGGATAATATCACCAAAACAATGATTGCAACTCGTAACGTTATTTTCGGGACATTTTCTTTCATAAAGATCTACCTCTCAGCTTTGAGATTTCACTTCAATTATGAAAGCTTAATTCGATTGATGCAATTTTCAAGCTTATGAATTTGTCAGTATCATTTTACAAATTGTCCAGCATTTAAAAAAATTGGTTTAATAATATTCCTTTGACAAGTTCACAAAAACATCAAGCATTCTTTAAATTCTATAAATCTTCTTATGATATGATGATTTTACAGTAAATGAAAGGAGTCTTTTTCATGTCAAAAAAAGTAATTGCCGTAGCTCTGGATATCAACAAGATTCCCTACGTTAATGATGCTGAAATCATCTTCACGCCTGGTCGCCAAAAGATTTGGTACACTGCCAATACTCAATCAATTGAGATTCCTAAGCATATCAAACTTGTTGACAATCTTCTCAACCAACTATTTGAAAAGTTCCACAAGAAACCATTCCAACGTGACTTGGCAACATTTAATTATTTTACTAAGTGCGTGACCCGTTACTTAAAAACACACCCTTATGACGAAATCGTCTTTGAAAATAACCAGTTACGTAACAAGATCTTACCCAATCTCCAAAATAAAAATGAATACGTTGTCAAAAATAACAAGAAGTTGGAAACGCAACTCTAATTTAACTAAAATCTTTGTATCCAAATAGTCCTAGTAAGCCATTTTTCGATGGTTAACTAGGACTATTTTTAGTTGTGAATTAAGTGATATCTAATTTTCTAATTAATTATTTTGAATGTTTTCACCGTTTGATTCGATAACTTGTTTGTACCAATAATAACTCTTCTTTGGCGTACGGCTGAAGTCACCTTTTTGCTCATCATCACGATCAACATAGACGAAACCGTAACGCTTTGCCATTTGGCCAGTACCGGCAGAAACTAAATCAATACAACCCCAAGGCGTGTAACCGATCAAATCAACACCATCTTTGATAGCTTCTTTCATTTGTTCAATGTGACCTTTGAGATACTCGATGCGGTAATCATCATTGATTGAACCATCGGTTTCGACTTTATCTCGAGCTCCCAAGCCATTTTCAACTACCATCACTGGAATACCATAGCGTCCATAAACATCATTTAGATACCAACGGAGGCCTTTTGGATCCATTGCCCAGCCCCATTCGCTGTATTTCAAGTAAGGATTTTTAACTCCCGTTGAAAAATTACCAGCAGCTGAACCTTTTGATTCATCGGTAGTCAAGGCGTTAGATGAATAGTAACTGAAAGTATAGTAATCAACAGTACCTTCTTTTAAAACTTCTGAATCTTCTGCGGTAATGTTTAGTTTAACGTTATGCTCATTCCAGAAGCGTTGTGCAAAATGAGGATAAGCCCCACGAACTTGGACATCGCCACAGTAATAATTATTGATTTCATTAGCCAATTGAGCTTTCAAGACATCATCAGGATTTGAAGTTAAAGGATAATTGACATTACCGGCAATCATACAGCCAATCATATTGTTTGAATCAATCTTGTGACCAATTTTAACTGCTAAAGCGCTGGCTACGAATTGGTGGTGTAATCCTTGAAGATTATTTTGAATATCTTCGTCAGACATGTTGGGATTAAAAGGAGCTGCCCCATCTTTAATCGGCAAGCCTAGTGACATGTAACCACCAAACATCATACCAATATTGATTTCGTTAAACGTTAACCAATATTTGACCAAGCCCTTATATTCATTAAAGAGTGTTTGAGCATATTTAACATAAAAGTCGATGACCTTACGACTACCCCAGCCACCATAGGCTTCTGTTAAATGATAAGGCATTTCATAATGTGAGATCGTAACTAGTGGTTCGATACCATATTTATGACATTCTTCAAAAACATGACGATAAAAATCTAGTCCTTTTTGATTAGGTGTGGCATCGTCTCCATTAGGAAAGATTCTCGTCCAAGCAACCGACATCCGATATGTCTTATAGCCCATGCCTGCCAATAGCTTGATATCCTCTTGATAGTGGTGATAAAAATCACTGCCTTCGTGAGATGGATAATAGGCTCCATCTTTTACTTCTTTAGTAAAGATACGTGGCTTGTCATAAGTTCCACCTAACAATAGGTCAGCGGTACTAATTCCTTTACCATCAACATTCCAGGCCCCTTCGTATTGATTAGCGGCTGTAGCGCCACCCCATAAAAAGTTCTTTGGAAATTCTGTCATTTTAATTGCTCCTTTACCCTTTAATTTTTTAATAGCCTTATGATAATTTAATAACTTCGTCACCGTGATTTACTTGACCACTAGCGACTATGTCTACTTTATTATAATTCTTAGTATTCGTGATGATAATAGGTGTCGTTACATCATATCCCTGGCTAGTAATGCCATCGACATCAAATTCCATCAATAAATCACCTTTATGAACCATTTGATTCTGTTCCACATGACTGGTAAAACCTTTACCTTCCAATTGAACCGTATCCATACCGATATGGATCAATAATTCAGCTCCATTGTCTGAATTAATACCAATAGCATGTTTAGTTGGGAAGACAACAGTTACTTTACCATCAACTGGTGAATAAACTTTTCCTTCATCGGGTAGAATAGCCACCCCTTTACCAAGCGATTCCGAAGCAAAAACTTCATCTTTTACATCACTCAAAGGTACGGTGACACCTTTAATTGGGCTGAGGATTGTTTCTGGTTCGACAGGTTCTTTTTCAACTGTTTCCGGTGCACTAGTTGTATTGCTTGTACCAGCGCTTACCATAGCAGTTGCAAGTTCAGAATCAGAATTTGTAGTAGTTTCAGTGATTTTATTTTCTTCTTTGAGATCTTCTTTACTAAATCCAAACATCAAAGATAAAACCAATCCTGAAATAAATGAAACTGCAAATGCAATTAATGCTCCATAGAATCCCATATCGATTCCTTTAGGACCAATCAAACTAGGTAATGTAAATACTCCTAAGCCCCCAGTCATATAATATCTGGTACCAAATAGTCCTAAGATAGCACCGCCAATGGCGGCACCAATACAACTCATGGCAAACACTTTTTTACGAGGAAGTGTAATACCGTAAATAGCTGGTTCAGTAATACCAAAAATCCCTGACAAGAAGGCGGACCAACCTAATCCTTTAATTTTCTTGTTCTTTACTTTTAAAATAACAGCTAAAACAGCGCCGATTTGAGCAAATGAAGCACCAATCGTCAAAACTAAAATGGGATCACTATGTAAATTTTGCAGATTGAGCATTTGTAGTGGAACCAAGCCCCAATGTAGGCCAAAAATAACAAGTACTTGCCACAAACCACCAAGTACAGCACCTGTAATGATAGGACTGAGTCCATATAAAGCTGAAGCACCAGCAGCTAAAGCATCACTAATCCATGAAGTAATAGGTCCAACTACTAGCAGTGTCAATGGTACGACAACAAGTAATGTAAAGAATGGTACTAAGAAAGTTTTTACAACACTTGGAACTATCTTCTTAAAATATCTTTCCACTTTAGCGGCAATCCAAACTGCTACAATAATTGGAATAACCGAAGAAGTATAATTCATCATAATTACTGGTATTTTTAAGAAAGTAATGTGAATTGGGGAAGCAAGCATTGACCCAGAAAATAGTGTGAATAGCGGTTTTCCAGTTACTGCCGTTGGATTTAATGCAACAATCGTTGGGTAAACTAGTGAAGCACCAATCGTCATCCCAATAAATGGATCAACTCTAAATTTTTTAGAAGCGGAAAATCCTAATACAACTGGTAAAAAGTAGAAGAATGAATCACCAATTGCATATAAAATTACGTATGTACCAGAGGTTTTAGTGATTAATCCTGCTGTCAATAAAATCGTGGCTAAACCTTTAATCATCCCTGTCGCTGCCAAAATTCCCAGTGCTGGTGCAAAAATGCCAGAGATCAAGTCAATGAATTTATCTAACAGACTCATATTTTTGTCAGATTCTTCATAATCATCGGGGACAACTCCTCCGTCGGCAAAGCCACCAACTTTGATTACCTTATCGTAAACATCAGCAACTTCATTTCCGATAACTACCTGATATTGTCCACCGCTTTGAACAACAGTCACAACACCATCTGTATCCTTTAGTTCTTCAGTATTGGCCTTTTTTTCATTCTTTAATTTAAACCGTAATCTAGTTGCACAATGAACAACGCTAATAACGTTTTCCTTGCCACCAACAAGTTTAACTATTTTTGTAGCCAAACTAGTATAATCTTTCGTCATAATATCCTCCTTTTCCAACAAAAAAGCTCAAGACATTACACCACTCCAAAAAGTGATATAAATCTTGAGCTTATGCCTGCCGAACAGTAACACGCTTTTTAATTTATTTCATTCTCGATGAGTCACTCGCCAAACATGCAAGATCAAATATACTTGATCATTTTGGGAAAGAACCCATCCTTTAGTATTTCGTAAATATATCGCAATCTTTTGAACAGTTTTATTTTCTTCAGGATATTTTAAAATCATTAATTTCAAAAGACTAGGATCCAACTGTTCATCAGTTGAATGTTCCGACTTGATTTTCCTAATCAAGAAGTACCTTAAATGTGAAACCAACCGACTATAGTTAAACGACTCATCATCTAAAGTCATATGGTAACTCAACTGAATGATATTGATAATATCCGCAATCATTTTTGAAATTTGAATGGTATCTTGAAGACTCTCTTTCTCATTTTCCAAATTAACAAAATGATATGTAAGAAAAACCAATTCACCCTTGGGAAACATCACACCTAGATCCTGTAAAAGAATTTCCAAGGCGCGGTTGGAAGCTTCATATTCTTTTGGAAATAATTTTTTTACTTCCCAACTAACTGCTCTGTCTGTAAACTCAATGTGTTCTATGGCTCGTTCATAGGCATAATTGATGTGATCAGCCAATATTAAATATTGATAATCACTGAATTTAACGTTCAGAAATTTTTCAACATCACTAACAATATCAGAGGTCACATTGATAATTGATTCATCATATTGATCTAAAGTATCCACATCTTTAGTATTTTCAGATTTGAATTTTTGTGAGATCTTTGATGCGTCCACCAAATCACCCTTTTTTTTACCAAAACCAATGCCCTTACCAACAATTATCCACTCAACGTTTTCATCATCGACTACAAGGGCTGCATTATTATTATAATTCTTAACAAATTTCAATAATTTACCCTCCAAAAAAAATACCTACTAATTGACTACACACTTATAGTGTATCTCAAATTAGTAGGTTTATGCCTGATCGAATCAGTAACACGCTTTTTGTTTACTTACAATGTGTTAGCGCTTACTATTATTTTAGTCAAGTTTTTTTTATAAATTTACTTTTGACTCTGAATACCAGTTGGAACTTAAGCAAATAAAAACGGAAGGAAGATACTCTTTATCAAAAGTATCTTTCTTCCGCAATCTGTGTTAATCAAAACTTTATTTGATCTCTGTAAAGCTCTCACGAACTTCAAACAATGAGTCGATTGATTCATTTGCTTCTGTCATTCGAATAGCATCGCCGAGAAGATCTGTGACTGACAAAATCTTTAATTTATCAAAACGACAGTCATCAGGAACAACAATCGAATCAGAAACTAAAACTTCCATCAAAATTGAATCTTCTAATTTCTTAGCAGCGTTCTTTGAAAAAATTGGGTGCGTTGCTGCAGCAGAGATTGTTTTAGCACCGGCAACTTTAACTGCCTTGGCACTATTGATCATTCTAGTACCTGTATCGATCAAGTCATCGACAATAACACATTGCTTACCATCGACATCACCGATAATATCTGGCACAACATCCTCATCTTCGGTCGATCTTTGGTCAACAATAGCAATTTGTGAACCAAAGACTTCTGCAAGTGAACGAGCTCGTTTAGTTGAATTGTGGTCTGGTGCTACGAAGACAAAATCATCTGGATTCTTGATCTTCTTTTCAAAGTAGCTGGCAAAGATAGGCATGGCACGCAAATGGTCAACTGGAATATCAAAGAAACCTTGAATTTGATCAGCATGCATATCAAGTGCAATTACTCGATCAACGCTACCCATTTCTACCATGTTGGCAAATAGTTTAGCTGAGATAGGTTCTCTGGAACGAGATTTTCTATCTGAACGAGTATAGGCAAAGTATGGCAAGACGCAAGTGATCTTATCAGCACTGGCACGTCTTAAAGCGTCAACGGCAATCATCAATTCCATGAAATTATCGTTAACGGGATCTGAAACGGAATGAATAATGTAAACATCGCGTCCACGGATACTCTCGTTAATTTGAATGTTGATCTCCCCATCACTGAAGTGTGAGACCGAGGCATCCAATAAAGGAATTCCCATGTAATCCGAAATTCTTTTGGCTAATGGTTTATTACCATTTAAAGAAAGCAAAGCAATTTTATCTAATGCGTTATTAGACATATTGTCCTCCAAATTTATATAAGCACTGGTCTATCAACAGGTTTACCCTCGTTTGCGATCACCAGGCCCATATCATTATCTGTCATCTTCTGGTCCCGATTCCGCATTCCCGATTGTGAAACTATTGTAAACTTATACTTTAATTTTACACTCAAACGAAGGTAATTATCCAGTATATATGAATCAATTTTTCCATTTAAATACAGATGATACTGTGGATATTTTTTCATAACGCTTTCAACAGTCGCTTGATTAGCCTCATTCTTTAGCTGGGAGACTGTTAGAGCGATTGCAACCCGTTCCGCAAAGTTACCGAGAAATTTTTTCTTTTCGTCAGGCTTTAATTGCGGCTTTCCAAAGATATTATCTTTAATATATTGTTCAACATCCGTCATATTTTTACCCTCCAATATGCACAGTATATCTAATTTCTTAGCTTTATTAAAGAAGGACGATAACTGCGCTATTTACTCTTAAAAAGGTATAATAGTAATAAAGAGAAAGGATGTGTTACTTATGGACGAAATGGTATTTTTTAACCCGGGCGACGCAATTGCTAATTCAAGAGATTACGGTGAAGCAGTCCGTGGAGCACAAATTTATAAAGCAAAAGATCCTTATGAATCATCCCTCATCATTGCTCAAGATGTCAGTGACAACAAGAGTTTTGCCGTTTACTTTGCTAAAGATGAAAAATCGGCAGTTAAAGATGATGATAAAAGCGTTATTCCTTATCACTTAAAGAAAAAAATTTGATTATTAAAAAGTAAAACAAGAACGGCAATTTTTGCTGTCCTTGTTTTTTTATTTATCAGCTTTTCGCCAAAGATAAGCTACCAACATCTCGATTGATAAATTATCTTTGTATGGAAGTCTAGAATCTTGGTCAACCAAAGCAAAAGTATTCGTCACAAAATTTACTTTCGAATCTTCAGGATTTTTAGATATGCCAAGGTCATAACTGCCATCAGGATTGACCAAGAGGCGCTTGACGTTTCTAATATTGAGTAAGGTTTGCTGTTGTCTGAATATCATCAAATTATTCTTTTTGCCAAGATCTATTATAAAGTCTGACAAAGACTTGCCGACATCTTTGGAATCGACTCGCATGTCATAATACAAATTATCAAAGACCGCCAATAAATCGTCAGCTGGAAAAGCAATTTTTCCGATCCATCTCTCTGTCTGATCAACAAAACGATATTTTTCAATCATATGATCTTGATCTTCAACGATCGTCAAACTTTTAATTTGATTCAAGTCTTGGATAGTTTTGATTTGCTTCATATCTGAACTGAAATTTCGTTCCCAAACTAGTCTCGAATCGCCCACTTGATTAGCGGATAATCTAGGCCACAAGAACTCTTGCTTAACTTGTTGAGATGAAAAATCATGATCAATCGCTAACAAAACTAATGCCAAGCTACGCAATGGGACTTCACTGACCATTATTGATCCGTTTGCGTCTCTTACTTCATAGTAATCACTATAATCATGGTCGGATAGATTGGACTTTTGTGGATTTCGGACTAATGTTTGATGATCGCCAAAATCGATCTTATAAGTTCGACCGTCAGCCGCTACTACAGTAGTTAGTTGCTTTTGTCCTGTTTTCTGGTGATCGGAAACCGCATTACTTAATAATATATCATCTAAAACATCCCAACTATCGTAACCACCTTGATTGTTTCCCCAAACGGTGATTCCTTTTGCCGCAAGATCATCCACCAACTTCATAATCAAATCTTGATTGATGTCTTCATCGTTATCGTCAATTTCTGGAAGTCCATTTTCTCGAATCTCAATTATTTTTTCAAAGAGTTCATCGAATGATACCTTATCAACATATAATTCGCCAGACTGATTGTATAATTGGAATCTATCTTCGCTCTCTGTCAAGCGTCGCCGTTCATCTGAAAATAACGTCGCAGTAGAGTCCTTTTCTATCGGCTCAACTGGACTGGTTCGATAATAAAGAACATTAACATCTAAGTCATCGGCATCAATATATGGATAAAGATCAAGTTGTTTTTCCGTCATTTCCACTCCTGCTTTCGATAATTATTTACTTTTGCTCTGCTTGGATAATTCGACTAACATCAATATCTTGGTTTAACTTGATGGAATTTCTTTGTACAATAATCTTCTTAAACCCTTCCAACTTATATGATACATTCGTTTGCTCCTTAACTAGATACATCAAAATATAAAAATGACCTGCATTGAAATATAGACCTAAAGGCAGGCCATCTTTTCTTTTCAACGGCTTGGATACTCCATCATCATAGTCAAAATAAATTTCTTTCTGCTCGATGATCAAATCAGAAAATTTACCGATTGGCAATATCATAGCTTTTTCAGCTGCAGAAACATAATTTTCAGGTGTAATGGCTAACAACTTTTTAACCTTCATTTGTTCTTCTGAATTCATCGACTTCAAAAGTTTACTAATTATTGTCTCCAGCTCCATAGCTCCCAAAGCTTTACTGCTGATCAAAATATTTAGTATCGCCAGAGTTTCGTGGCTAGTGAGAGATTCCTTATTTGTCACAAAATACTCTTTAGTCGACCCTCGATAATTCAAAATGTACCTTTTAGAAAAATTTTTATTTGCTTTGATAGTTGTCAAGTCACGTCTGCTAGTTCGATCAGACACACCATAATTTGACTCCATATCATCTAAAAAAACTTTTTCACCATTTAAAAGTCTCAATAAAACATCAACAATTCGTTCAGTACTATTCATCTATTTTCAACCCCAATCACGTTCTAAAACCCTAAACTCTCTTTACGTTTTTCAGATTAGCATGTTGGAGCGACACATTATGTCGTTATGGAGTCGATTCGAATTTTTTTCAAATAAACCACAAAAAAATATCCTTTGATTCGAAAATGAATCAAAGGATACTTCATTAAATAATGATTATTTATTCAAGGCTTCAGAATCCTTATTCAAGGTAAAAAATGCTATTACCACAAATAAACTGACAATAATGCCTAAATACAAATAAGTCGTTTGATATCCCAATAAGTCATACATTCTTCCTGTCATACGTGAGAACATAATCACGCCAAACTGTGACATGAACTGAAAACCAACTAAATAAAGAATTGAAGATAATCTAGTTTCAAAGTTCAAATGAATATATTTAAAAATGGCAATATACATCAAAGGCAAATCCATAGTTTGACGATGGAAATAAGAATTGGACCAGCGGCTAAGCCAGTTAAAACGATTCTAACTGCAAAGATTGCCCCCACCAAAAGCATCGACGTACGGACACCAATTTTATTAACAATCATTGGTGCCAAAAACATCATTCCGACTTCCAAAAATGTTTGTGCCGAATTTAAGTAACCGTACATTTGGTTCCCTTGCACTACGGTCGCAAATTGTTGTGCAAAAAAGCGAGGAAACTGCTGATCATAAATGGTATTCATTGATGCAACTCCTAAAATAAAGAAGACAAATATCCAAAAGTTCTTCAATTTAATCAGCTCAAAAATATCACGCACTTTGACCGTCTTTGAATCCTTGATTTCTATTTCAGTCACATCGATTCTGGTTGAGAATAGAATCAAGAGAACAAACGCTGCAGCAATCGTTCCAATCCAGAAATTAAAATTGGGGTTAAAATTAAAAATATGTCCCGCAAAAAAAGCACCAATGGCAGTTCCTAATGAACCCCACATTCTGACCTTTCCATACTCAAAGTCATATTTGCGACTGATTTTTTCAACATAAGATTCAACTGCCCCCATGGAAGCTAAATAACTTCCACCTAAAAAGATACCGCCTAAAATACCACCGAGTAAAAAATTAGTTTGTAATAAAGGTTTATAGACATAAATGAAAAAGGGCCCGGTTAATAATAAAACTCCGCCTAAATAAATCAAAATATTTTTACGTGTCCCAAATTTATCTAATAAATATCCATATAAAAATTGCAACGTCATCGTAAAAATCGCATTGATACTAAATAGCGTCCCAATTCCAGCACCGCTTAGATGTAACACCTGACCAAACCAAATGGTAATCATGGTGTAAGTTAGCGCCCAACCTAGAAAAAAGATGAAAAAAATGGCACTAAAACGAATATAGATCTGATTGCGCATTAGTGTTGAACCCCCTAGTTTTTGTATTGATCTAATGAAGCCTGTAATTCTTGTTTTACTTCCTCAATTAAAGAATGTGGCTCGATAACTTTGACAAAAGTCCCTTGACCTAAGACCCAATGTTTCAATCCTTGAGTATACATATAGCCCTCAATTATGACGCTCCCATCAGCCTCATGACTAACGACTCGAGAATTTGGCAACTTGTCCAAAGCCGTCCAAGGATAGGCCTTATATTGAAGCTTAAAATAACTCTTAGGTCCCCCATTTAACAAGTAGGTGAAGTTTCTAACAGATGCTCCATCTTGCCAATTTATCCTCGGAACATTAACTGCTTTTTTGAGTGAAGTGTAAGAAAGGATTCGGTCCAATCGATAGACTCGAGCTCCTTTTTCTTCAGAAAACATCGTGACGTAAAAATAAAAATCCGCAAAGTAGAGACTCATGGGAACAGCACGGCGAACCTTCTTCGTATCACTATTAGGTCGACTTCCCTGATAAGTGAACTCCACTTGCGTCTGGGATTCGACAAATCTCGTAAAGTCGTCAATATATTCCAAAAGATGTCCGTTAGTTTTGAACGGTAGATATTCCCGATTCAACAATTTTTCGATTTTGGGCTGATCCTTGGCGTCAACTAACTCTTGTAAGTGTTTGATCACTTTGGTCAGTTCAGCTTTTGATAAAGCTCGCGATCCTCTAACAATTTGACTTATTGTCAAAACTTCCTTAGTACTGATCTTGCCTTCATTGACTACAAAATGAATCTTCTGCTTTGGATCAAACTGCATCTGATAATTAGAGTTAAAGATGGAATTTTCACGAATAACTTGCAAGTCTCGATAAATTGTTCGTTTATTGACGCCGTATAAATTAGCAACCGTCTCAGAATTGATTTTTTCACCTTGTAAAAGTCGCATTATAATATCAATTATCCGAATCAAGCTTTTAGGTAACTTTCTTTGATCGACTTCGTCCATTTTGACACCCCCGAAGACATTTTCCCTTCATTAAATTTCCCGATTACACAATTATATACTAAAAAAAATATTGAAAATGCTTATTTAATAAGGTTTTTGTATATTTTTTCAAAAAAAGTTAACTGCAATCTCAGAATGACACATAGTGACAGTACCAAGGCTTAAAGTGACCTTGTTAAATAATTTATTTACAAAAAATATTGGAGGGTTACTAAATTATGGCAGATTCAAAATTTACTTCAGTCGACAGTTGGGCATTCTGGAATATTCCTGCTGGAGATTTATCCGGTAAAGACGCAAAGACGATTGAGGACTTATTCAAAGATTCCTATCAAGAAAATCATTTTCCAAGTGAGATGCTACCCGCAAATCTGGAAGATTATTTACAACAAACAAAGGCTGTTATCGTCGGTATGAATCCTGGCAATGCCGCAGCCAATCAATCTACTGAATCGTTCTTAAACTTCCATGGTCAAAAGAAGAGTGCTGATTATCGTTTGGCAGCTGCTCTATATAACACTGATTTATGGGGGACATTTATGACCGATCTTTCAACAGTGATTGAAAGTGACAGTACAAACGTTGAGCTTGATCAAAAAAATGTCGCTGCCTTGGAAAAACATCTAGATGAATTAGGTATTCCCGAAGATGCCGTCTTGATCGCTTTAGGTGGCAAAACTTATAAACCATTAGAAAAATTTGCAAAACGTCCAGTTGCTACTATGTATCATTATTCAAACGCCAATAATGGACATTGGACAGCTGAAAAGGCAAAACAACAAATCTCAGAAATTCTCACAAAGTAAAAAAAGCATTGTAATAGCAATCAATCGTTAACTAATTTTTTAACGGTTTGAAATTGCTTATTACAGTGCTTTTTTTATGATTTGGTTCTTTGACTAATGTAGTCTAACAACTTATAGAGCGTCTGTTTGTTATCATCAGAAATCTTGGCCTGTAAGATGTCTGATTGGCTCTGATGCAAAACCGAACCTTCCAGATACGAAAAATCGTTCACTACCATCTCACGCACATTGTCGGGCTTAGGTTCCAAATGAAATTGCAAGCCGACCACTCGGTGATTCAAAATAAAACCTTGATTTTCAACGGCATCGCTAGAAAACAATAATTGAGCCTCTTTAGGTATTTCAAACATTTCTTCATGCCAATGTAAGACATTCAACTCTTCAGGAATATTCAAAAATTTCACATCCCGACGATAAACCGGTGCGAAACCAACCTCCTTAGCTGGTGCTTTAGAAATTTGATAGCCCAAAGTTTTCACGACCTGTTGTGCTCCAAAACAGACACCAAAAATTGGCTTATCTGCGGCCATCAATTGTTGGATCAAGACACGTTCTTGTTCGATCCAAGCAAAATCGTCATTCGGACTCATAGGACCGCCTAAAATCACCAACATATCTGTTTGGTCAGCAGTTGGTAGGTGTCCAAATTGATAGGGATGATAGATATACATTTCATAGCCATTTTTTTGAGACCAATCCTGAATCATTCCTGGTCTTTCATTAGGAGTATGTTGTAAAACGTTTATTCTCATAGGAATTCCTTTCACATCAACGGCAATCTTTAATGGGTATCGCCTGCAACTCCCCAAGATGACCCAATTATAGCAAAATTTTGATATGTTTTTCAGTTATTTTTTGAAAGCAAAACTATGGGGTTCAATGTTATTCTTAACAATAGGTTTTAATATTGCAGTGGTTTTGGTTCACTGCCGTCATCCGCTCCAGTTCTGGGGGATATGGAACGTGGTGGGCCGACTTGGAGCCAAGAAAACCGCTTGTCTTCAAGCTCGTCCTTTTACTAAATTGGCAAAGGACGCCAATTAAGTAAAATTTCACCACTGATATCCCCCAGAACTTCCGCTCCTGACTAGGGTTACTGCATAGTTTATTTGTTAGTGATATTTATAGGAATCCTACACTCCTTATTTTGCTTGGTCGGAGTGGAAGCTGGAAAAGCCTTGGTGCTTAAGGACAAAAGACCAAGAACAGGGAAAAATATTAAACTAATATTTACACACTCTAAAATCACACTATGATATATTAACCCATGTTTACATACATCAATATTCATAAACGCCAAAAGACATCAGTTTCTTTAAGAATCCAATCTTTTGACCCTTATCTTTAGCCTTTGAACTAGCATTAGTTCTTGAACTTATTCACTTGAGAGTTATCCCAACATGTTTTAACACCCCAGGCTGTAGTGAGAGCTCTGAGGGGTCTAAGCCATGAAATTGTTCTTAGTGGGCGAAGCACACTTAGAACAAGGCTCGACTTTGAAACAATTGCGTACTTCAATTGGTTCAAAGCGATGCCCATGGCGTTCCAGACCCCTCAGAGCCGAACGGAAGCCGGCAGTGAACCAGCTATCCACATCCACCATTGCACATCAAAAAAAGAGCCTGGTTTTACAACCAGACCCACCCTCATTAATATATACAAAATCTAATCTTTTTCATTTCGAGAACTATCTCGAATAGTCTTGTAAACTTTCATTCTAGCTACACCGACATCACGAACATTTTCCATTGCAAACTTCTGCGTAATACTGCCCTTGCGAGAAATATAATGATACAGTGGAACGTTGTCAATGTAAAACTTACGTGCTAGTGTCGCATACTCAACATTGAAAACTTGATCTTCCATCAAATCCAAGTCGGTCTGAAATGATAAGTCATTGTCTTGAATGATGGAGCGTATATAGGCTTTGTTCCATGTATAGCCCATCACTGAACCGGTCATCTTAATGATCTGTTTGACGACTTCATCTCTTCCAACAATCGATGATTGACGTTTAACAACTTTGTTTTTAGTTTTGCCAGTCTCTGTTTGATTGAAAAATCCACAAGTAACCATATCGACATCTTTATCTTTAAAAGTTGTCAAAAAGTGGTCGACGTAATTAGGTTCCACCCAATCGTCTCCATCAATAAAGGTTACAAATTCACCACTTGCTTTTGCGAGTCCAGTATTTCTAGCTGCTGAAACTCCTAAATTTTCTTGATGGCAAACAACAGATATCCAATCATACTTTTTTTCATAGGTTCGGATTATCTTCTGGGTTTGATCTGTTGAGCAATCGTCGACAATGATCAGATTGAAATTCTCATTAGTCTGAGCAATCACTGATTCAATCGAGCTAGAAATATAATCAGCTACATTATAAGCTGTCATAATAATTGAAAGTTTATTCTTCACCATATATCACCTTAATATTATTTTACTTCTAATGACCTAAAATACGCAACGACTCGGGGAGGAGAAAAAATGAAACGCATCCTAAATCTTGAAGGGGCAATAAATTTACGTGAACTTGGCGGATATCCCACTGCTGATGGTACGACAATTAAATATAATAAACTCTTACGTTCAGGGGATATAAGTAATTTAACAGGAAAATCTTTAGCCTACCTTAAAAATTACGGATTGAAATATGTTGTTGATTTTCGTTCCAATGATGAACAACGAACTTGGGCTGATACGACGTCTGATTTTTACAAGATCTATTCGGACCCAGTTTATCCACTAAAAGGTAACGGTGACAAATTAGCCGGCATTATTAACCAAGGAAGCTTTAATTATCTGGGAATGATTTATCAAAGTGTCGTTTTAGATACTCACGGTCAAGCAGCGTATAAATTATTATTCGATTTACTTTTACACAATGATCAAGATAAGCAAGCATTGCTCTTTCACTGCGCCGCTGGTAAAGATCGGACTGGTATCGGCGCTTTACTGATTTTAAAGGCGATTGGAGTGGATAATGAAACGATTACCAAGGACTATCTGCTAACCAACTTGATGTACGAAAATCGCCAAACAATCGCGAAGATTCTCAACGATAAAGATGGCAATCAAGATGTCAATCAAATGAATATGACCAAGGCTGATTTAGAGAGTATCAGTTCAGTCTTTGAGGCCATAGACCATTACTATGGAACTTTTGAAAACTACTTGGACAAAGCACTTGGAATTGATAAAGCCAAATTAGCCCGTCTCAAAGCTATTTATACTGAATAATCAAGACGTTAATATCTATTTATATCAAACTAGGTTGGCAAAGTTAATTTGTTTTTCGCTATAATTATTTCAGCAAGGGGGAACGAACCTCACCTCTTACAAAATCTAACCTGCTTCCCCTTGCCCATTACCACTTTGCAACATTTCATACCTTATAGTTTGACTAATACAAAACCAGCAATCGTTTTCCTCATACACCTCCCAATGTATGAGGTTTTTTTGTCTTTTGAAAAATTTTTTAAGCAATAAATTTCCTTCAAAAATGAAATCATTTTACACTTAGTAGCATAAGGCTTATACTTTGGACCAAATAAATATGAACGGGGTAAACAAATGAGCTTACTGGAACTAAAGGACGTAAAAAAATCTTTTACGTTAAACAAACAAGAATTTCCAGTTTTAAAGGGTATTAATCTAAAATTAGACCGCGGTGAATTCGTCTCAATTCTCGGTGAATCTGGTGGCGGTAAAACTACCCTGCTGAACACCATTGGTGGTTTGGATTCCCAATTTGAAGGTGATGTCCTCGTCAACGGTCAATCTTTGAAAAAAGGTTCAGATAAGGCTCTGGACAATTATCGTAGCCACACTGTCGGCTTTGTCTTTCAAAGTTTTCATTTGATCAGCCACTTGACGATCCTCGAAAATGTCATGGTACCGTTGGAAATGTCAGCTCTTTCTTGATCAGAAAGAACCGATAGAGCTAAGTCGCTTTTAGCTAAGGTTGGTCTTTCTGAACATTTGGAGAAACATCCCAACCAATTATCCGGTGGTCAAAAACAGCGTGTTGCTATCGCCCATGCTTTAGCGAACGATCCTGAGATCATCATCGCAGATGAACCGACTGGAGCACTTGATTCACAAAATACCGAGGAAGTGCTCAAGATCCTCGACAACATTGCCAAAGAAGGAAAATTAGTAATTGCCGTTACCCACTCACAAATGGTTGCCGACTATGGTACCAGAGTGGTCCATTTACAAGATGGAAAGATTGACTCCGACGAGCAACTGCGTGATTCCTACACAATTCCCAATGAAACTTCGGACAAAAAAAAGATCACTCACTTAAGTTTTAATGATACTTTCCGTTTAGCTTGGGAACACATGCGCTACACTAAGGGGCGCAATATTTTGATCATCCTTGGTGCCGCAATTGGTATCTTCTCCGTTATTTTTATGTTAGGTTTGGGTTCTGGTATCACTAGCTACATCAACGGAGAAATGGCTAAGCAGGTCAATCCCGATGCTATTCAAGTTACCAAGAACGTCTCTCGTGACAATACTGACGCCAACAGTATCAACATGACTAATGCGGATATTGACCGCTTAAAAGGTATCAAAAATGTTAAGAAGGTTGAAAAGGCTTATTTTGCCCAATCGCCTAAGGTTAATTACAATACCAAGAACGTTTCGATGCAATTTTTCCAAACTTGGAACGCTACTGAAAAAACTAATGATATTACCCAAGGTAAAAAACCGGGTAACAATGAAATTATTCTCTTAAAATCGGATGCTCAAAAGTTAGATAAGAAGAATTACAAAGATATCGTTGGTAAGACAGTTAAGTTGTACATTACTAGTCTGAATAAGAATAATCAGCCTACCCAAATTACGATGAATCTCAAAGTTTCTGGAATCATCACCTCGGGCTCTTCAGCTATTAGTTTTAACACCTTAGAATCGGCGGCTAAATCAAGCAACGTTGATTTACAACCAAACTTCGTTACTTTGACAGTTAACAATACTTTGAATGTCAAAGATGTTCAAACTAAGATCAAGTCTTACAAGACGACGATCGATAATAAGAAACAAAATCGTTACACGATCACCGGTGTTGGGGCCATTATTGACTCCTTGAATACTTACTTGAGATTAGCCTTTGATGTATTGGCAGCCATTGCCGGAATCTCCTTGATCGTCTCAGCAATCATGATTATTGTTGTACTTTACATCAGTGTTTCCGAACGTACGCAAGAAATCGGTATCTTACGAGCTATCGGTGCCAGAAAGAAAGATATCCGGAATATGTTTATTTCTGAATCTTTCTTGATTGGTTAGCCCAAATGGGAGCTAATTCCATTGCTCAAGGTGCTTTCAAAGCTACAATCGTCTCAATTTCACCCGGTAACTTTATCTTTGGCATCTTAGTCAGTGTCGTTATTAGTTTACTGGCCGCTCTTGCTCCATCTAGACGAGCAGCTAAATTGGACCCACGTGACTCATTAACAGATGAATAATTACCATGTTTAAACTCAACGAGGACCTAATTCTTATTTTGAATTGGGTCCTTTTTTATATTTAAGTTCGGAAGCTGCTTAGTGTTCTTTAGCAAACTTTAAGAAAATTTTGTATAATTGAGTTTCGGATATACAACATGTGACCTTTCTGTGAACTTTCATTTAATCTCTTCCTATGGAAAGAGTTGTCTTGTATACTTGGTTTGTCAACATAATGGAGGAATGCGAATAATGTTTTGTCCAAATTGTGGGCATAAAGTCGACCCAGATCAAAAATTCTGTGATAACTGTGGTTGGGCCCTAAAAAATAAAAAAACTGAAGATTCAAGTAATGTCAAAGATGATGATAAAATTCGGTCATTATCTGAAATTGAAAATGAACTAAATGAGGAAGAACCAACTAGTCAAACTAAAGCTCCCTTGCAACAAGCACCCGCACAAAAGCGCGAATATGGTTCATTCAACCACCCTACTTCAACACCATCAACTAATGAATCTAAGTCTTCATTCACCCCTCGAGCCGATCCAGAGGAAGCAATGAAAACATATACGAGTTCAAATCATTCTAACAATTCATCGTTCAATCAACCCAAATCAGAAGAACCCTTAGATGATAAAACACAAATATATAGTAAAAATGATTTTAACCCTATCTCTCAAAAACCTTATAAGAAAGCAGAACGAACTGAAAATACTACTCCTCATAAGAGTTTTGAAGATCCTATCAAAGAGCCAATGGGAAATCCTTTCGAACCAACTGAAAGCGAAAAAAGAGCTGCCGAAGCAAAACGTGAGGCACAAGAAACTGACCCTAACGATGGCTTCTTACATAACATGTTGAAGTTTGCCAAAAACAACGCTTATATCAGCATTTTAGCTGTAATCGTCACGGCAATTCTTTTAGTAGTCAAAAGGAATTATGGTTTTATTGCTTTGGCAATCGTCATCATCTTGTGGTTCTTACTTTCACAATTGGGCCACGGCAATGAGACAGGTGCTAACAAAGCCTTAAAGCATGAAACTTCTTTGAAGAAAAATAACACTGATGATCAAACTCAAGCTCCTAGATCAGAAAATGAACCCACAATTTCCAAGCATCAACAGAGGAAAATCGATAAAAAAGCTGCTGCTGCCGAAAGAATTGTTAGTCATAAGAAAACCACTAGTCAGAAAATCATCATCGCCGCTTCAATTATCGGTTTTATTGCAACCATTGGTGGACCATTCTTAAACAGCGTTTCTCTTTCCAGTACAATTGCAACTGCAGCCAACTATACAGCTAATCTTGGTGCGGCTCAGCCAACCTGGATAACCAATGGATTCTCAGCAATTCGATTGATCTGTTTCTTGTCACCAGTCATTGCTCTGATTGCAGCCTGCTTTAGATCACGCGGTAGCATTCGTTTAGTCAGAATCTTTACCATGCTTCCAACAATCCTTTACGCCGCTCTCTATGCTGCACTTTACGCTGGCATCGTTAACTCGACAGCAATTACCGGTCAAGTGGCTGTTACAACTAATGGCTCCTTTGGAACAAGCTTTTATGTATTATTGATCACATCCATAGTTTCACTGATAATGTCATATACATTACGTCCAGTTGTTAAATAATATTAATTATTACTATATCAAATAAAAGCAATTGTGATATTCATTATGTGTGTTCACGATTAATGAACAATTACACATCTATTTAATTAAAAAGTCCATCAAGTCAACGATTGATTTGATGGACTTTTTGTGTCACATTTCCTATCGACATTTCGTATACTCACTTTTGATAGTTAGTTTGTTTACTTACCGTATACAAAATTAAGAATTAATACTTTGTGCATAAATTAACTTTCATTTTATCATAAATGTTCTTATATTTTTTGAACAAATATAATATTAATACTCCGATATAATGTGTTTTGTCCCAAGATATTGGAGGTGCTAATTTTGCGACATCGAAAATATATTAAAACATTTAAATTCTTACTTTTGCTTATAATCCCAATTATTTTACTCAACCTTTCAACTTCATTACCTGATGAGATAAAGGCTCAAGATACTAAGGAAGATATTGAAGTAACCCCCCAATTCAAACCAACTAAACCACCCAAGAAATTCATTGGAATTTGGATGACTAGTGGTTATGGTTTACAACCTAATGCTAATTCATACACCGTAGTTAACAAACCGGTCACATTACGAACCAGTGCTGGCCGGTCAATTTGGGCTGTTATTTTAGGTCTTTTTGATACGCCACATTATCAATGGTGGAAAACTACTGATGGAAAAAATTGGACTGAAGTTCCCAAGGGCGATTCCGGTAAAAAGAAAAATTTAACTATAACGCCTACCGAAGAGGGAACCGTTTGGTATCAACTAGATACCCAATACTATACGATTCCGACCATAAAAAGACATCTTTATTCAGAGGTCGCAGCGGTACATACTCTCCCTGAAGAAGTAAATGCGATTAAACTGGACGTTACAACAGATGATGACTATTTATACAATACGAGTGATGAAATATCTAATACGACTTATGCTCATGCCGTTCCAACGCCTGAAAACGCTACCGGGGTTATCTCCTGGTCCATCGACGATACTAGTTTAGCCACAATTGATGAAGACGGTCTAATCACGGCTAATAAGAAAGATCGAGATGGTGTCGTAACGGTAACTGGTACAATGACCAATGATGACGGCTCTAGTGTATCTGGCACTGCCAAAGTAAGAATTGGTGGTGGTTTAGATGATCAAACTGTTAAGTCTGGTCAAAGTGCTACCTATACCCTCATGGGTAATACCGGTGGTGATGGAGACGACGAGAACACGGGGACAATTACCATTGCTTGGTACCGATATGAACCAGGTTCTACCAAGCGTACGCAAGTTGCTTCTGGAAAAGACGACTTCTATACAACCAATCCGACTACTATGGACGATGACGGTGCCTATTATCAGGCCGTGATCACATTGAAGTCAGGAAGTGTTAGTAAAAAACTGACTACTAACAAAGCACTACTAACTGTCATCCCTTCTGGGCCTGAACTGGAGATTACCAATAAGATTCAAAATCTTACCTATAATCATTCCGATGATACAGATAACCTCTTGAATAACGTCGTCAACGGTGATCAAATAAGCTACCATGACAATATTTACAATAAGAGTCCCGATGCCGAATTGATCGATGGTAATTATGTCATTCCACTACATAATAAAACTATCGTCAATGATGTTAGATTAAATGGTGTACCCGTAGAAAAAGAAGACTACAGTATCATTCATGACGATGATAATAATACCGACAATTTAGTCATTAAAATTGGTACTATCGGTAAACAAGAAACTGCAGCAATCGATGTCTTTACAACTGTCGCTGGAATTTCTGCATCAGAGGAATTTAATTTCACCAATTATGCTTATGGCTCCACTTCAGATGAGCAAATTTATCGTCAAGAAGGAGTGCAAGAAACAATCAATTATGCCATTGATAGTTTTTCCACTGACATTGCTGATATTGATTATGGTTGGGTAGGTCCTAGTAACCAAGATTTGTTACAAAAACGCCCGGCCGAGTTAAATTCGCCAAATAATATTGTCAATGTCGAAGATCAAAGAAGGGATAAAACGGCTTTGAAAGTTTACGTCTCACAAGTAACTGATTTCATCAATGAAAATGGAGAAACTCTTCAAGCGGTAATGCGTTATTACGAAAATGGCTCCTTTACCGATATACTGAATGCACCAGTTTTAATTTCTGAAACTAACTCTGGAGAAGAGCTGAATTCGATCGGTTGGATGGAAGAAGACGGTCTGCTGCTCTATGTTAATAACAAATTTACATTGGGCGGTTCCTATCAAGCCACACTTAATTGGAATTTTACGGAAAGTATTTAACCAAATGTTGCCTGCTTTTGCAGATTGATAAAGAAGCAGTTTAATCAAACCCTTCAACGAAATCCAAATCGTTGAAGGGTTTTTTAGTCGTAAAATTCTCTTTATATTTTTACTTGGCTAATTCATAGCTAAATAAAGGTGATTTTATTTTTAATAATCAATATTTTTATTCATTATTCAATAACTTTTTTTCAAAAAAAATGCTTTATCGACTTTCTAAATTTCTATATACTATTTATTATTGGTATAGATAACTTGAAGGGGGATTAAAAATGCAATTTAAATTAGCGAAAATTCATTACCTAATCATCCCGATTGCCATTATTCTAATTCTTTTATTGGCTCATAGTGCCGTGATAAAAGCGGCTGCATCTCAAGCAAGTTTCCCTGCCCCCAGTCCTCGACCAGTCAAGTACCGTGGCTTTTGGACTACCGGAGGTTTCAATATTGAACCCGGGTCAGATTACTATGTCACATTGGGTGACTACGTCCAAATCACTACAAGCTCAGTTCGACCATCATTCAGCGTTATTGAAAATCCTTTTTAACCGCTGAGTCACACTTGGTACATGTCTTTTGAAAACCAACCACCTGAAATCATTTCGAAATATAAAGATGCAACTTTAAAATTTCCGCCCGAACAAACTGGCACTTATCGCTTTCAGATTTTCGACAAGTACACTGGTTTCATTTTCTCTGAAAAAAAATTACTCGGAAATCGCTACTGTACATGTCCTACCGAAAGAAATAAAAGCAACTGCTATTAGTGATATTAATGTCGACACTGACTACTTGTACAACACTAATAATAACTTTGGCAAAAACGAAGCCTTTGCAAGTGCCCACTTGGTTCCATCTGATTCTACTGTGCCGGTTAATTGGAGTATTAGTCCTGATGATCTGGCCACGATCGATGATAATGGTAAGGTAACTGCCAAGACTGGCAAAGAAGGCAGTTTTTTCATTACAGCCACAGCTATTAATTCCGATGGCAGTACTGTTACCAAGACTAAACTGATGAACGTTGGTGGTGGTTTATATGACCAAAAAGCTCGGTCCGGGACCAAAGCAACTTTCACCATCCAAGGATTTGATCAACAAGAAGACCGTGATGACGAGGATGTCAAGGTTTCTTGGTTCAAACGAGAGGGCGGCAAAATCGTCGGTCTCCGCAATTACAACTCCAACCAGTTTAAATATACAACTGAAACTTTATCTGAAAAAAATAATGGCGAGAAATACTTTGCCGTTATCGAATTTAAAAATAAAACACTAACCACCAGTGATGGTCTTTTAACAGTTTTGCCAAGACTTGATCCTGATGTAAAAGTAACTAGTTCCATTACTAATCTATCTTTTAACAGTGATGACAATGGTACGCAAACTTTGAATAAGGTCACTAACGGTGATGAGATTCAATATGAAATTGATTTGGATAATAACGGTAATATCGATTTTAGTAATAGCTATTTTTTTATCTACTTAAATTTAACTTCTCAAATTAGTAAAATTACCGTTGATGATAAAGAAATAAAGGATTTTGGTCTCACTTTAAATGCAGTTAATAACTTTCAAAAAGTTAAGATTCAACTGAATAAATTCGATCCAAACACAACCAAAAAAATAAAAATCAATACAATTACTCAAGGTATTATTGATCACCAGAATTTTTCCTCCAAGCCTTTCTTTATCGGTGTAGATAGTTCCGACAACTCATATCAAACGCTTGGCGACGAACTAAGACTAAACTACATTTCCAATGGAATTATCTTGTATCCCCAAAATATCAATTTTGAACCACTGGAATTTTTTGATACGAACACGATTAAATATCGAACGGCTGAAACCAACAGCCCTAACGAAGTTGCAACCATTATCGATCAGCGTCGTGATAAAAACGCCACTACCTTATCTCTAAAGCAAGAAACTCCCTTCATGAAATATCTACCTGAAACTCAGTCACTGGATCAAAATACCCAGCTGCCAGCTAACTTGTATTTTTATAAATCAGATCAGGCTCCACAACCCTTGAACAATGAGACCAATATTTATACAACGTTCAAAGGACAGCCAGTAAAATCCCTTAGTTGGAACAAAAACGAGGGCATATTATTGCATGTTAAAAACGCTAATGTCCCTGCTGGGACTTATACATCAAAACTAGATTGGTGTTTTACACAATCTGTTTAAACATATTGTACAATCAGTATGATATATAGCACCTTCGTTGGATATTAATCAATTCTGTTTATACTTGTCCATAAGAAGAAAGGAAATGTAACCAATAGTTCCCCTTCTTCGAAGTCTCACGATCGTGAGCATACATCTACCAAGACGTCATCGATTAAAAGTATCGTAATCTAGGTGGATCGTATTGAATGGGATAAGTTCTGAAACACGTTGAATTGAGATGAGGCAAGATCAAGAGTAGTTGTTGATTTTGCGGTTTTGATCATTGTTGATTTAAAATCATTGTATTTGGAGTAGCTTCTGCCCCTTTAAAAACCAGTAAGCTATTAGTTCTCATAATGAATCCTCCAAAAGACAATTTCGTCTAGACAAAAAAGCCTCGGGATCTTTTCAGTCATTACTGAAATCCCGAGGTGTTTTTGTTTATTCTTCTAAAAAACTCATCCGATCAGCAATGTTGGTAATAACACCATCGACACCCCAATTAAGCAATTGACGAGCTCGATTAATGTCATCGACAGTCCAAACATTGATCTCGTAACCATAATCCTTCATTTTTTGAATCTTAGCTTCAGTTAAGCCAGCACTCTCTGGATGCACAATTTGAGCATGGCAAGCTTGCATAACTAAATTCCAGTCTTCCCCTAGTGTCACTCTGCTGAATAATACCGCATATTTTAAGTCCGGTCTCAACTGATACATTTTTTCTAACATGATGGGATTGAAACTAGAGATGATCAGCTCGACATGATCATCTAATCTCTCTAAAGCCTTCGCAAAAACTTCAACCAATCTATCGGCTAAGTAATTGGCATTGTCCCCTACAACACCTTTTAGCTCAATGTTGGCATTTATCTTATGGATATTAAGAAAATCAATTAATTGATCTAAAGTAGGGACCTTCTCACCACGAAACTTTTCAGCAAACCAATAGCCAGCATCGGCACTTTGGACTGTTTCACTATCGACTGTTTCAATCGAACCTGATTGATTAGTTGTTCTATTTAATTTGTCATCATGAATAACAAAAACTTTTTCATCTTTAGTAATGCTCAAGTCTGTCTCAATCCACTTGACATCGTGATTGACAACGACATTGAATGCAGCCATCGTATTTTCTGGTGCTAAGGTTGGTATTCCTCTATGAGCAATTATCTTTTTATTCATAGTAATCCTCCAATAAGTAGAGTATACAACAAAAGACCTGTAACAAAAAAACCGAGTTTACAAGGTGTATTCCCGGTTTTAAAGTATTTTAAAAAATAACTATCGGTATAGCGATAATTTCTAAGCTTGGTATCTTGAAACACCATCTAAGTATGTTTCTGATAATGTCATATCGTCATCCAACACGATAAAGTCGGCATCACGGCCATCAGCAATCACACCACATTTATCAAGGATCTTTGAACTCTTAGCGGCTGTGTAGCTGGCCATTTCAACGGCTTCTTCATCAGTAGCAATGTTCCAGTCGACAACATTCTTGATAGCTTCATTTAACATCAAGATTGAACCAGCCAAGTTATGAGTTTCGTCCTTTAATCTAGCTGTACCATCAGCAACGACAACTGGTAATTCACCAAGAACGTAATCACCATCAGGCATCAAGCCAGCACGCATACAATCAGTAATCAAAGCAACATGTTCAGGAGTCTTCTTTTCGATAACAACTCTTGCAGCATATGGGTTAACGTGATGACCATCACAGATCAATTCGTCATCAACTAGGTTCATTGAAAGAGCTGCACCGACCATACCTGGAAGACGGTGGTTTAAGCCACTCATTCCGTTGTAGGTATGTGTGAAACCAGTAGCACCAGCTTCAACACAGGCTTTAGCTTGTTCAAAAGTAGCATCACTGTGACCAAGGTAAACTGCAACATCGTTTGAAGCAACAGCCTTAACGAATTCAGGAGCACCCTTACGTTCTGGGGCAATTGAAATCTTCTTGATCATACCATGAGCAGCATCTTGCCAGTCTTTGAATTCTTCCGCATCAGGATCTCTGAAGTACTTAGGATTTTGAGCACCCTTGTGTTTTTCAGTGTAGAAAGGTCCTTCAAAGTGGATACCTTGAATCTTAGCACCGGTTGCTTTTTGATAATTATCCCCGATTGTTTGGCAAATGTGCTTTAGTTGCTCATGTGAAGCTGTCAAAGTTGTTGGCAACCATGAAGTAACACCAGCTCTCAACAATCCTTCTGACATTTCGTTGAGTTTTTCAAAATCATCGTCCATCACGTCGTGTCCAACTAGACCATGAATATGTGTATCTACTAAACCAGGTGCAATAAACTTGTCAGAATAATCGACAATCTTGCCCTCTGGTTTTTCCTCAGCAGCAGTAAAGAATTTACCAAATTTACCATCATCAGTGACTTCAAGATAGCCACCGTTTTCAGTTGTGTTTTTTAAAAAGAACTTCTTAGCATGAATATAATATGACATTATCCAGTCTCCTTACTAATTTTAACGTTTTCATTATACCATTGTTCACCGGTCTATACCACCGTAATAAAGCGTTTTAACTGAAAAATATCCCCTGATTCTAAAGAATCAGAGGATACTTTTCGTCTATTAAAAATCAATCAACAGATTAAGCTTGGTATCTTGAAACACCGTCTAAGTATGTTTCTGACAAGGACATATCATCATTCAAGACGATAAAGTCAGCGTCACGACCGCCAGCAATGATCCCACATTTATCAAGGATCTTAGAACTCTTAGCAGCTGTGTAGCTAGCCATTTCAACGGCTTCTTCATCAGTCGCGATATTCCAATCAACAACATTCTTGATAGCTTCATTCAACATCAGAATTGAACCAGCTAAACTGTGGGGAGCTTCTTTCAACTTGGCTGTACCGTCAGCTACGACAACTGGCAATTCACCTAAGATGTAATCTCCGTCAGGCATTAAACCGGCACGCATACAGTCAGTAATCAAAGCAACATGTTCAGGAGTCTTCTTTTCAATAACGATTCTTGCAGCGTATGGATTGACATGGTGACCATCACAGATCAACTCGTCATCAACTAATTTCATTGAAAGAGCTGCACCGACCATACCTGGTAGACGATGGTTCAAACCGCTCATCCCGTTATAAGTATGTGTAAATCCAGTCGCACCAGCTTCGACACAGGCTTTAGCTTGTTCAAAGGTAGCATCACTGTGGCCCAGATAGACCGCAACTTTATCAGAGGCAACAGCCTTAACGAATTCAGGAGCACCTTTACGTTCTGGAGCAATTGAAATCTTTCTAATCATTCCGTGAGCAGCATCTTGCCAATCTTTAAATTCTTCAGCATCAGGATCTCGGAAGTACTTAGGATTTTGGGCACCCTTGTGTTTTTCTGTATAGAAAGGTCCTTCAAAATGAATTCCTTGTACTTTTGCACCTGTAACTTTTTGATAATTATCACCGATAGTGTGACAAATGCTCAACAGTTGATCATGTGAGGCTGTCAAAGTGGTTGGTAACCATGAAGTAACACCAGCCTTCAACAATCCTTCTGACATTTCATTCAACTTATCAAAATCATCGTCCATCACATCATGGCCTACTAAACCATGAATATGTGTATCTACTAAACCTGGGGCAATGAATTTATCGGAATAATCAACAATTTTGCCCGCTGGCTTTTCAGTTCCGGCTGGATAAAACTCACCGAATTTACCATCGTCGGTAACTTCTAGATAACCACCATTTTCAGTTGCATTTTTCAAAAAGAATTTTTTGGCTTGAATATAATATGACATTTAAACGTCTCCTCATAATTTATTGCTATATAAAAGGCTGAAACAAATTAATGTTCCAACCTTTCAAACTCATTAGTAACTATTCGTAATCGTGAATGGTAACCCCTTTAACAACACGATTAACTGTTCCACTAGCTGATGGTGTATCTGGAGTATTATTCACTTTGATTGAATTCAACAGAGCAAATGTTTGGGCAAATACAACATCTGGTAAAGCTTGATAAAGTTCTGGAAGATCTTTGTCACCGGCTGCAATGAAGAAATTGTCGCCAGTGAAATCATTGTCAGTTGAAGTCCCCACTCCAACGACTTTCTTACAAATTTCATCAGCTTTGATTTCTTCCAAGATATCAACGTCGTATTGACGAGTATATTTATCGTTGCTCATGAAATCAAAGACGATTGTCTTACCGTTAACATATGATTTAGGACCGTGACGGAATCCCATTGATGAATCGAAGATCGTAGTCAATGCGCCCGCTGTCAATTCAAGTACCTTCAATTGAGCTTCACGTGTTAGACCTGAAAGTGAGCCACTACCTAAGTAAGTGATTCGATCATAGTCTAAATCAGCGTAGGCTTGAATTTCATCTTCACGACTGATCACTTCTTGGCCCATCTTGATCATTGTGTCGACCCAAGCTTTTTTCTGGTCTTCAGCATTTGTATCAAAAATCAAAGCTGCCGTCAAAGTCATGCAAGAGAAGCTTCCGGTCATGGCGAATCCCTTATCGTTTGAAAGGGCTGGTTGAAGTAGCAATAAATTGCCGGCTTCGTTTTCAGCCTTTTTGGCTAAATGACCTTCTGGAGCACAAGTGATTGTAATTTGATACAAATTCTTAACTAGTTTTTCTGCAAGTTCAACTGTGGCAACACTTTCTGGAGAATTACCACTTCTAGCGAATGATACGAGAATAGTTGGATCGTCACTTCTTAAATTATCTAGCAGTGCAGATACAATATCAGTTGTAGGAACGCTTTCAAAAACAAAGTGGGCAGTATCACCAACACGATTTAAATATGGTCTGAGGGTATCGCCAACATATGCCGATGTACCCGCACCAGTGAAGATGACTCTGATTTTTTGGTTAGGGTAGCTAGAAGTTACCTTGTTCAAAAAGTCATCTATTTCTGATTTCTTGTCGGTATAGTTTTGGAAAGCCTCCTTCCATAAATCTGGTTGTTGTTGAATTTCACGGGTAGTGATTTTAGCACCCATTTTTTCTAATTCTTGATCTGTTTTTGTAAACATGATATTGAATCCCTTCTCTAAATAATTTTTAACCTAAGAACTTGATGTGTAAGACAGCCAACTCTTTGACTGTGAAGTCGACGTGATAGATTCCGTTTGAATCTAACTCAACATCTAAAATTTCATTTTGAACAGTACCGTCTTCCCCTCGATAAGTGATGGAAACTTGTTTAACGTTGCGATCCTTTAAGAAGAAATTAATACCCTTGATGTCATCGATCGACCAATTACTGAGGATCATCTGAGATTGATCTTCATCAATCACTAACTTGCAATTATACATATCGACCAAATGAGCTATACTCAATTCTTCTTCAAAGAACTTCTTCAAGTCACCTTCGCGGATGTCAGTATATTGAGCTTGCCAACCGTACTTAGGCGAATCAGTCATCGGTAATACATAAAATTTATCATCAGTTACTGTAACTGGACCCAATTTATTCTCTAAGCGGTCATAAGCAGATGAATGCACGTTGACACCGGCTTTATAAGTAATTTTCACGTAGTCGCCAGTGTGCGTCAGCATCGTCAATCTTGGATTATTGATACCAGAAATAGTTTCACCATCGAATTGTTCAAACGATTGATGTCCTGAACGATTCTTGATGACTTCAATCTCTGTAGCATTGATCAAGTCTAACAAATGACGATTATTCAAGATAATCACCGCATCCCCATCTAACAAGACGAAATTACGGGTAAAGATCTGCTTGATTTGATCATCAGACAAGGTATTGAGGAAATTACCAGTTATCGCAACACACTTATTTTTGATTTCCTGATCAAGATAATTTACTGGCTTGGTTGCGATTCCCATTGTGGAAAGCAATTCTAGCCATTGTGTTTGCGAAGCCATCAATCCTTCAAGCGTACCTGTTTGATCAATCTTAGTTTTAGCAACATCCTGATTCATCGGCACTATTACGCCACTTCGATGTTCAATATCAATGCCGTTCTCCATTAAGAAGTCTAAATATGCTTTATCATCGTTTAACAGGGAGGCATAACGATAAGTTGGATTGATTCCATCACCCATCATGCTGAACATGTTGAGTAAAACGCCATTGGCATGAACTAAACTAGTCGTGTCTAGTTGAAATTGCGTAAACTTGTTTGATTTTGCATATGGAGAATACAAGAAGCTTTCCATTTCTGGATAGATTTTATGACGTTGACCGATTTCTGTTCTTGTAGCAACGGTATATTTCTCAAAATCACGTGCATATTGTTGTGGACTTACTTCGTTGTAAGCTGGCAAATGTGGACGTGACACCGCTGGAGTGTTTTCACCACTCAATTCATCCAAGAGCTTTTGCCAATCACGACCTTCCAGTGCGTGAACTTCAGGCCATGAACTCATTAAACCTAAGGTCGTCGTGGGTGAAACAGCATGGACCTTTTGTTCAATTAAGTGAGCTACTTGTAAAATCTCTTTTCTGGCAACAGTCAAATAGGCATTGCGATACTTGTTTTCGCCACCAGTAAACATTCTTTCAACAAAATCTGCCCGTGACAAATCTGTTCCTAAAAGCTCGTTATATTGTTTCATGTGATCATCACAAAAACATCCCAATTTAAATGGTGCATTCTTGTAATGTCTAAAGTCATCTTCTAGCCACAGTTCATGTGGTTGAATGCTGGCCCAAATTGCATAGATATCACTAATATAATCAGCCCAGCCTTGATATCCAGGACAAGCCATTGAAATACTTTTAACACCTTGATAATTAACCATTGACTTAATATCGAGTTCCGGCTTAATATGAATTCCTCGGTCGGAGTGATTCATAGTTGTCCATGGATTCAAGCTGATCGTTATACCTAATTCTTTCAAAGGTTGACTGATTTCATCAACATTAGTGATTAATTCTTTGGCTTTTTCAAGAGTTATATGTGCGTCTGACAATTCTTCTTGATTGATAAAAAAAGCTACGTCGGAAATATGTGCTTCTTTAACAAATTCAAGTAAATTTTGTTTTTTTTCAGCATCATAAATATTTTTATCTATCGCTAATCGTAAAGTATACCGGTAAGGATTATTCATCCTCTTCATCATCCTCATCTGAATCAGCATTGATAAAGGCGTTGACATCAACGATGCCGTCTTTGGCCTCTTTCATTAGATCGGCTGTTTTGATATCTGAGCCGATGAATTTTTGATTAGCGTAATTAATGACCATTGGCAAGTTCAAGCCAGAAATAACTTGCATCTTAGGATATTCTTGCGTCAAATTGACAGCGACGTTTCCTGGAGTTCCACCAAGTAAATCTACGATCAAGAACACTGGTTCCTTGTCATAATACTTTTTGATTTCTGCTTCAGCTTTGGCCTTAAGATCTTCTGGTCCGTCAGATTTTTGAAGACCCAAAGCTGATGTCTCTGGTAATTCTCCGATAATTAATTCAGCTGATTTTAAAGTTTCGATTGCCATATTTCCATGACTCATCAAGATTAATGCCATTGTTAAATCCTCCTAGATTTTGCCAAGTACACCGATTGCTGATAGAGCAACAGCTGCGATAATAACGATAAAGATAACTTTTGTAGATGTCATACCTTTCTTACCTAGTAACCAGTAAACCAAACCTACAACTACAGCTGGAACAAGTTTTGGTAAGATCATATCGATATTGTTTTGAACAGGAAGTGTAACTTTACCCAAATGAGCTATAAATGGAACTTGAATGTTGATCATACTTGCAATTAGAGCACCAACAATGAAAACACCAAGCAATGTAGCAGCATCTGTTAAAGCGTTCAATTGACCTTGCATTTCTGAAACAAGTTTTGTACCTCTTGTATAAGCAAAGTGCAATTGTTTCCAACGAAAGACCATGATTGCAATGTTGACAGCTAACCAAAGGAACAATCCAATTGGGTTACCTTGTGCGGCCATTGTAGCAGCAATAGCACCCATGATAGTTGGAATTAAAGCAGCGAACAATGAATCACCGATGGCAGCGAATGGTCCCATTAAACCAGTTTTAATACCAGCAACAGTATCAAGACCGTCGGCACCTTCCTTACC
Source organism: Companilactobacillus sp. FL22-3 (assembly GCF_054881455.1). Classification (NCBI taxonomy): domain Bacteria; kingdom Bacillati; phylum Bacillota; class Bacilli; order Lactobacillales; family Lactobacillaceae; genus Companilactobacillus; species Companilactobacillus sp. FL22-3. Next base: position 153,423 of record NZ_JBTYYZ010000001.1, read on the forward strand.
TTCAATGGCAAGATCGATACCAGTAACGATTGTGTTAAAGAAATTACTTGTATTGAAGAATTGGTTATGAGTCTTCATAGCTTCCTTCAATTCAGGAGTACCGTCACCATAAATTTTTCTTAGTTGTGGCAAGATTGTATACAGATATCCAGAGGCTTGCATTCTTTCATAGTTCCAACCCATTTGGAAACCGAACAAACTACGCTTATTAATTTGAGTGAAATCTTTTTTAGTTAATGTATATTCTTTATTCTTCTTCATCACCGTTTATCTCCCCATTAGCGTCTTCAATTTCGTCTTCTTCATCTTCGTCATCAGAACCGGCTTTTGAACCAGCAGCTGGTGTGGCGTTCAATTTAGCAATTGATTTCTTGTATTCAAGAATGGCAAAGGCACCACCGATTAGGGCAATTGCTAACATTGGTAGAGAATTGAAGGTTGTTGTAAATGCTTTGCTAGCAGCAGTCAAACCTGTTCCAAGTGCTTGGATACTTGAGAATAATGTTGAAAGCAAGGCTGTAATTGTGAAACCTAGGATCAAGTATGCGATGTGTTTCTTAACTGGTAAGTAGTGTAGCAAGATAGCAAATCCGACAGCAGGTAATGTAGCACCGGCTGTTTGTAGACCTGTGTTTAACCATTGAAGATCACCGTTTAGATATGTAACCATTGTCTTAACAGCGCCTTGACCCAATGCCAAAGCTAGAAATACTGGGATACCACGTGATAGACACCATGGAAGTGCACCCATGATAGTATGTCTTTCAATACCCTTGTAGTTGAAGTTTTCAATATCCTTATCAACTTTGTGTTGGAAATAAGTATTAGCAAATCTAGCTAAGATATCAAATGATGTTAACAAAGCAGCAACTGGTACACCGATAGCGGCAACAGCTGTAGCAGCTTTCATACCTGTACCGATTGAAAAGGCTGTAGCCAAAACTGTACCTGAGTTAGCATCGATCTTTGAAGCACCACCGAAAGTACCAACACCAAGAACTGTTAGTTGTAGAGCAGCACCGATAATAAGACCGGTCTTCATATCCCCCATGACTAAACCAGAGATCATTCCGGCCCAGACTGGTTGACTTAATGATGAGTTCATTTGAAGTTCATCATAGATGTTGTACATAGAATATGCCGTTAAAAGTAATATTTGAACGATTGTAAATTCCATTGTTTTTTCCCCCAATTAATATGTGGTTATTTCTTGAATTCCTTTAAGATACCTGAGAAGTCTTTTGCATCGTCGTTTGGAACCATTTGGGCAGTGATTTTTACACCAGCATCCAAGATTTTTTGGAATGCATCATAATCATCGCTAGTAACATTGATTGATTGTGTAAGATGTTGAGTATTATCCTTTTGTGACATATTTCCAACATTAATAGTGTCGAATGTAACCCCTTCGTTGATCATCTCAACCAATGTCTCAGGTTTCTTTACTACAAGGAATACTTTTTGTGAGTCGTACTTACCAGCTAAAATGTTAGCTGAAGATTTCTTTGTTCCTAAAATACTCAAGTTAACTCCAGCTGGTTTAGCCAATTTAAGGGCAGTCTTTTGAATGTCGTTCTTTATAATATCGTTATCAACTACCATAATTCTTGAAGCTTGTAATTTTGTTGTCCATAAATTGGCCACTTGACCGTGAATTAATCTTTCATCAATTCTTACTGCAATAATACCCATAACTTTCTACCTCCAAATGTTTACTCTTCTTTAGGATTTATTACTGACATCGTGTCGAATGTGATAAGCAAATTGATCGCTTCTTGCAACACTCAATGTAAATTCAATAATTTGATTGTGCGGATTATACGTCTGGCGCCGAAGGTTCAAACAAGGGGTTCCCTCTTTTATGTCTAAATATTTACTATCATTAACACTCGTGATGCCTGCGAGAAAATATTCATCGGCATAATAAACCTGTTCGTTGAACTCTTCTGAAAAAACTGAATATAATGAGCGATTATTCAACATCGATTCAGTCATTAAACTGAAGTGATCAGCTGGTAAATAGGTGCGCTCCAGCATCACAGGAATTCCATCAGCATAACGTAGTCGCTTTAATTTAATGATTTGACTACCTACTTCAGTTTCCAAATTCTTAGCAAAGTATGCGTTAGCCTCCTTTCGTTCAAAACTAAGAAGTTTGGTTTGTGGTTTCTTCCCCAGTGAAATCATCTGCTTGTTGAAACTGTAACTACTATTCAAATCACTATTTAAATCAACTCTATTCACAAATGTGCCTTTTCCGTGAACACGTCTGATCAAGCCAGTAATTTCTAGCTCCATTAGAGCAGCTCTAACAGTCGTACGCGATAATTCGTATTTTTCTGCCAGTTCGCGTTCGGATGGTAACTTTGCATTTGCTGGTAAAGTTTGAATGTAATTAGTCAGCAAGTTGATTAACTGTTCTTGAAGAGTAATTTTCATACGAATCGAATCCTTTCTGGTATCAACCACAAGACCATTGTATACGGTTACAAATAGCATGGCAACATGTGGAATAGACCATTTTTTGAGTGGTTTATTTTAATAATCCTTTTATATCAACACTTATAACGTTGTAAAAATTAAGTGGTATTTTTTATTATGGGTTCATAAAAAGATACCACTTTGAAATTGGTCTAACCAATTTTTCATAAGTATAATCTTTTTTCATTAATGAATTTACAATCACTCAAATGTCTTATATACCAAGATAAAGAAAAAAGAACGTAGCGTTATGCATGCGTTCTTTCATATAGTGCTATATCTATTTATTGATAATTTTTGATATATAAAATTATCCAACTGTTGTTAACATATCACCAGCTTTAACTTCTCGCTCTGTAATACTTGGATCAAAGTGAAGGTTATTTTGTCCAGGTAGCACTAGTATGACGGTATCGTCTTTTTTATTGTCTTTAATTTCCTGTCTACTCATTCTTACTAGCGGATCACCAACCTCGACATGTTGCTTTTCTTCTACCAACATTTCAAATGGCTTACCATTCAGATCTACAGTATCAATCCCTAAATGAAGCAATATTTCCATATCTTTAGTGTCTTTTATAGAGATTGCATGTTTTGTTGGAAAAATGCTTACAATTTCACCTTTCACTGGTGAGACTACTACATCTGAATCTGGCTCGACCGCAAAACCATCACCCATTATTTTCTGAGAAAAAACCTGGTCCGATACATTTTCAATTGAAATTAATTTTCCATCTATGGGAGCAGCTAGTTCATTGCCTTTTTTCTTCTTAAAAAAATTAAACATTTTTCAACACCCTTTGACTATTTAGTTTCATTCTTTTCCATTCCTTAGCCATCCTCTCCATTGACTCTTCAACAAGTTCTCTGGAAGTACCTAGGTTGAATCTCAAGAAGTCATTGGCGTCTGCCACGTAATCATCACCTATACCAACAACGACACCAGCATTCATTGCCATATTTTGTGCAATAGTATGCATATCGAATTCAGAATTTGAAATATCTACCCATGGTAAATATGAGGATTCTACCTTTAATAATTTCCATTCTGGAAAATCGCTTTCCAAAGCCTTTTCGAAAATTTGTAAATTCTTTTTTATATAAGCTTCACACTGTGTTAACCACTCACCACATTCATTATATGCAGTAGTCATTGCAATTTGTCCCGGAACATTAGGAGAGGTAACAGAATTTTTTATATATTGCATCCTAAGTGCTGATCTTAACTGTTCATTTGGAATAATTGAGTATGATAGTTTAAGTCCACCAAGATTAAATGCTTTATTTGGGGAAGTGAACATAACTAAATTATTCAGGTATTTTTCTGGCAATTGGAGTGCAGAAATAAATTGTCCTTCCATAATATGCTCAGAATGAACTTCGTCACTAACCATAACTACATTATTTTCAAAACATAGCTGTGCTATTTTAAGTAGCTCGTCTTTACTCCAAATTCTTCCACTAGGATTATGTGGAGAGCAAAACATCATTATCTTTGGATGGTTCTTCTTCATCTCTGTTTCGATTCTATCAAAGTCTAAATAATAACGATCTTTTTTTAAAATCAAAGGAACTGTGATAACTCGTCTATCATTATGCTCGGCAGCATAAGCAAACGGACCATATACAGGTGTATTCATTATTATATAATCACCTGGTTCAGTTAAAGTTTGAACTAAACAGTGCATGTTTGGAACTGTTCCATATCCTAAGGTCACCCATTCTTGTTCAATGTGATTATTATGTTTTTTCAGCTGCCAATTGATAACACTTTGAAACCATTCTTGAGTAGCGTATGTATAGCCATATGCTCCATTTTGTGACATTCTAGTTAGCGCATCTCTGATCTCTGGAGCAGCTTTAAAGTCCATGTCAGCAATCCAAAGTGGAATAAAATCATCTGGAAGTCCGGGAAATTTTTTATTAACAATTTCTTTATCCCATTTTCTAGCATTGTCAATGCCTCTGTCTGCAATATCGTCAAAATCATATTTCATTTTAAAGTTGCTCCTCCTATATACCCATTTCCTTCTCTAGACCATCTTTTACACTTTGAACTTGAGCACCGTATACAACCTGAACGGCTTTATCAGCTTTAACAACTGCAAGAGCCCCTGACTGTTTCAAAGTATCTTCATTCATTTTTGAAGGATCTTTTAACATCAATCTCAAACGTGTAACACAGTTATCTAGTGATGTGATATTTCCAGCACCACCTAGAGCCCCTAAGATAACCTTTGGATCATAGATTCCATTTCCTTTAGTCATAACCGCAGCTCCATCATCTTCCCTACCTGGTGTTTTGACATTTTTCCTTAAAATATACCAACGGAAAACGAAGAAGTATATTGCAAACCAGACTATCCCTACTGGAATTAATATCCACCACTTAGATCCGGGTTGTAACCAGCCAAACAAGATCCAATCAATAACACCACCATCGGTATTACCCATTCTAGCGCCTAACAATGCCATAACAGACAAAGATAGACCTTGCATAATTGTATGGAATACATAAAGAATTGGTGAAACGAATAGGAAGAGATATTCTGTTGGTTCAGAAATTCCAGATACAAAACCTACTAAAGCTGCGGAAATCAGAATACCTTTTATTCGGTCACGATTTTTAGACTTAGCTGTGAAATAAATTGCTAAACAAATTGCTGGTAAACCAAACATGAAAGTTGGCATAAATCCTTGTGATAAGAACGCCGTTGCTTTACCAGAAATTGGAACTCCTGCATTCAATTCAGCATAAAATATATTTAAGGCACCATGAACTGTTTTTCCTGCAACTACTGCAGTACCACCAGCATCCGTGAAACGAATCATTGCTAACAAAATATGATGGAGTCCCATTAACTTTAAGACAGCTAAGGCAATTCCATACAAGAACGGACCGAAGACACCTGCATTTTGAATAACATGGCCTAATCCAATAATCCATCCCTGAATAGTTGGCCAAACAAATGGCACACCTAATCCCAGTATCGAACATACAATCACACTAATAATGGGAATAAATCTAATACCACCAAAGAAAGAAAAGGCATCTGGTAGTTTTATTTCTTGATATCTTTCTAACAATGCATAAACGATCAATCCAACAAAGATACCGCCCAAAACGCCCATCTCTAATGTCTGTATACCCAAGACCAATGATTGTCCAGCAGACTGCATTTTAGCTGCACTAACTAATTGATGTTGCTGTTGAAGCATAAAATTAATACCCATATTTAAAGAAATGTAACCTGCAAGAGCTGAAATTGCTCCAACACCTTTATTTTTCTTTGCTAATCCAAAAGGTATCGACATTGCAAACATTACAGGTAAATACGTAAATCCAAAACTTCCAACAGTGTTCATAAAACTAAAGATACTGTAAACGGCTGGAATCTTAAAGAATGGCATTCTTGCCATCATTGCTGGAGCGGTAAAAGAACTACCTAATCCAACCAAAATTCCCATTGCTGCTAAAGTGGCAATAGGGAACATAAATGACTTACCTAGATCTTGAAAAAAACCATAGATTTTCGTTTTGCGGCTAATCTTTTCTTCGTTTACTGCTTCGTTGTTATTACTCAATTGAAGTTTCCTCCTTGTTTTTTTATTAATTGAAAGCAAAAAAAGAGACAAAACCAAATAACCAATAAAATTGATTACAAGGTATTGCCTACTTAAAGTTACAAGCCCATTATTTGAATAATCTTTTTATATGTAGTGCAAGATATAGTTTTTCTGATGTATTCAGTGAAAAGTTTAATTGATCTTCAAAATACTTTACGACAAGATTTAATATTTTTCTCAATCTACGATCATGTTTTACCATTTCAGAATATAATTTTGATTCATATTCACTCAATTCGTCAGTTTCATCAGTTCCCCTTGCCCAACGAATCATTAAGTACTTCAAGTGAATTAAAAAACGATTGTAGCTAATATCACTCTTGTCTATTGTAATTTTCTTAGAAACAAGATTGCTTATCTCTTCAATTCTCTGTAAAAGTATCTCTGTTTTAATTTCACTCGGCTCATCATTACTTTCAATTTTGCTTTCAATCAAATGTATCGCAATGTATCCAGCTTCATCGTCTGGAATACTTATCCCTGAAACCTATTCAATAAGCTTGAGACCTACCTTTGCCGCATTAAACTCTCTCTCATAAAGAACTCTCAAGTCATTTAAAAAAGGATTTCCGATAAATATTCCGTCCTTCATTCTACCAACTGAAAAATAAATATGATCAGTTAAGGTAATTAAAAGAAAATCGTCATATTTATTGCCAGTATATTCTTTTGCAATATCAATAATTTTGCTGGTGACCTTGAAATATTCATACGGTACTTTTTTCAGTAATTGATTAAATTGATTAATAAATTCATCATTTTTTTCACTATTTTGTATTGTATAAACTTTATCGTTGGTCCCTAGCTCATAATTTTGATTTTTTTTATTTTGAAATCCTATACCCCTTCCCCATATTAATTTTTCGATGTGGTTAGAATCCTCGACTAAGATTACATTGTTATTAAGAATCTGTCGTATAAACATGGATGGCACCACCAGTCTTTTAGTAACCGTTTACATTTCGAACAATAGATTAATAACGCCGTTATGTCAACGGTGTATTTTTAAGCAAACCAAAAAAAAGTGATACCAGTTTAAACATATCCCCGTTTCATCAAGGCTTGACTATAATCCAAAAAAAATAATATTTGTATTTTCTTATTCCCCGTTATAACGGCAAAAAAAAGGCATATTCTTATACTAGCGATATGCCTTTTACTTTTTGAATATACTAATTTTAAAAACCTATATTAAAAATATTTTAAATTATATGAACACATACAAACGGATACGCTCACCTAACACTATTTAAATTCAGCGGGTAGCTTGCTCTTAATAAAGTCAGCAGAGTATTGTAATTTATCTAACTCTTCTTGAGGTAAATCCAATTGAATTTGCTTAACGATTCCTTTGCGTCCTACAATTGCTGGATATGAGAGGTAAACGCCATATTCTTGGCGGAAATTTGATACAGGCAATTCAATGTATGCGTCATTCAAAATTGCCATTGTTAACTTGACCGCTGCAGTTGAAATACCATAGTTGGTATACTTTTTACCACTGAAAACTGTAAAACCGCCCATTCGGATATCTTCATTTAACTTATCCAAATCCAATCCGTCTTTTTGTGCCAATTCAGTAATTGAATGATCGAGAACCTTAACCGTTGACCAAGCAGTAAATTGTGAATTACCATGCTCACCCAAGTTATATCCTGCAACCGAACGTGGATCAACATGTAACGCTGCACCAACTGCGCGTTTCATTCGTGCAGAATCAAGCAAGGTTCCTGTTCCCATGACACATTCTTTTGGTAGACCAGTAATTTTCTGATAAATAGAAACCATCACATCATTAGGATTACTAATTACCACAATTTTGCCATGAAATTTAGTAGCTTTAATTTTTTCGGCGACGTCTTCAACTGCTTTACTAGTAAAATCAAGCTCCGCAAACCGATCTGGTGTCTGACGATCTTGCAGTTTAATATTTCCGACTGCTGAAATAATTACTTCAGTATCATCTAATTGAGAGTAATCATTGACAAAAATATTGGTGTGGAATGGTAAATTGGCCATCGCATCTTCAAAATCCAAGGCATCCGCCTTCACTTTTTTCTCATTAATATCAATCATTACTAAGTCATCAACGGAACCACTTGAAACGATATAATGTGCACAAGCTGCACCAACGTTACCTGTTCCAATAATTGCTACTTTTCTTGTCATAAAATTACCTCTCATTCAAACTTAAGTTGTATTTGACATTATACTCTAATTTCATTAAAAAATAATTAATTTAACTTAATTAGTTAAATTGTAGCCATTTTGGCAACAAAAAAATCCCAGCAGTTGTTATCCACTGGGAATTCATAATATTTTGAAATTAAGCAATCTTCTCTATTTAAGATTCTTCTTAATATAATCGGCTGAATATTGAAGTTTATCTAGCTCTTCTTGAGGAAGGTCCAATTGCAATTGCTTGAGAATACCTTCACGGCCAACGATAGCTGGATATGATAAGTAAACGCCATATTCCTCACGATAGTTTGAAACTGGTAATTCGATTTTTGCATCATTTAAGATGGCTAATGAGAGGCGGACAGCAGCTGTAGAAATACCATAGTTGGTGTAGCCTTTACCATCAAAGACTGTGAAGCCACCCATTCTGACATCTTCATTGATTTTTTCCAAATCTAATCCTGACTCTTTAGCCAATTTTTCAATTGGTTGGTCCATAACTTTTACGGTCGACCAAGCAGTAAATTGTGAGTTACCATGTTCGCCCAAATTATAACCTTCAACTGAACGGGGATCGACAGAAAAGGCGTTACCAACTGCACGTTTCATTCTCGCTGAATCCAAAAGCGTTCCCGTACCAATGACACGTTCTTTAGGGAAACCAAGGATTTGTTGATACATTGAAGTCATAACATCATTAGGATTACTAATAACTACCATAATTCCATGGAACTTAGTCTGTTTGATTTTATTAGCAACATCAGTTACCGATTCTCCAGTTGGTTTTAGTTCGCCAAAACGATTAGGATGATCGCCACCAATCAAACTGATATGACCGACTGCTGAAATAATAATATCAGCATCGTCTAATTGTGAATAATCGTTTACAAAGATGTTTGTATGATAAGGCAAATTAGCCATAGCGTCTTCAAAATCAAGTGCATCTGCCTTAACCTTCTTCTCGTTCTGATCGATCAATACTAAGTCATCGACAAAACCACCAGCAACGATATAGTGCGCACAAGCTGCACCAACATTACCCATACCAATAATTCCAATTCTTCTTGTCATAAGCAAACTTCCTCGCAATCTAATTTTTTTAATATCTTTCCCTCTTTATTCTACACTCAAAAAAATAAACCGCTAATTCAAAATTGAATTAACGGCTTACGTTTATTTTCTATCTTCGTAATACTTAACTTTGCTCTTAATGATTCTTTCACACAAGTCAGCATATGAAATACCAGCTGCTTCGGCTTCTCTTGGCATCAATGACAATGGTGTCATACCAGGAAGTGTGTTAGCTTCCATGACATACAATTGACCATCACGAAGTAAGAAGTCGACACGGCCGTAATTACTCATGCCCAAAGCTTCGAAAGTTTTCTTTGTCAAAGCTTGCATCTTGCTATGAATTTCATCGTCTAAGTTATTTGGTGGTGTGATAAAGTGTGTAACATTATTTTCTTGGAACTTGTGTTGGAAGTCATACCAACCAGTATCAACAGTAACTTCAACCGCTGGAAGAACCAAGCCATCAACAATCGCAACTGAAAATTCACGGCCCTTGATATATTCTTCAATCAAAACTTCGCTATCGAATCTCAAAGCATCAGCAACTGATTCTCTCAATTCTGTTGCATTCTCGACGATATGTGTTCCGACACTTGAACCACCATTGGAAGGTTTAACAACCATTGGGTAGTTGAATGGAATATCTTCTGACAAAATCTTAGCTGTCTTAGTAGTTGTATACTTAGCAGTTGGGATATTGTCTTGAACAAAAATTTCTTTAGAATATTTCTTATCCATTGCTAAACCAGAAGCTAACGTACCACTTCCGGTATATCTGATATCAAAGACATCGAAAACAGCTTGCATCTTACCATTTTCACCATCTTCACCATGTAAGCCCATGTAAACAATATCAGCATGTTGGCAAATCTTTAATACGTTGGGGCCAAGTAACCCTCTAGTACCGTCAGTTCTAAGAGCGTTGATCTTTTCATCAGTTAAAACTTCGTCATCAATGATCAACTTGCTTTCGCTTTCTGGTTCAGTTGTAAAGAGATCGTCTATTTGATCTTCTGCAACATCCTTACCTAAAAATGAATCAATATAAGCTACTTCATAACCCTTGCCACGAAGTGCGTTGGTGATTTTAACTCCGGAAGATAAAGAAACATTTCTTTCCGTACTTCTTCCACCTGAAAGAACGACAATTTTCATTGTTATTCACCTAATCCTTTATTTTTTTCTTATTTAAGCGTATTCCTAGAACCTATAGAATAGCACAATCCCAAGCAGAAAACCATTTCAGCTTTAGGTTTAAGAAATTTTTTTTATAAATTCTCGAATTATTCACACATTTTTGGTTTAATTAGCGTTAAGGAGGATATAGCCTTGAAAAAATTAAACATTATTTTATTAGGTTTATTATCTGTGATTACACTGGGAGTTTTTTCAGCACAAAATGTTAAAGCTGATAGTTTAAGCGACCAGCCAGTTATGACCTTAGGTACATCTTTAACTTCTGACCAAAAGCAAGGAACAATCAATGCCTTGTCTTCACAAATTAGCGGCGGTAGCAATTACAATACAATTACCGTTACCGGCGATACTCTAGTGAAATACTTAAATCCAAGTGGTAATTCATTTACAAGTAACTCTGGAGTTTGGTCATCTGCTTTGATTCAAAAGACATCATCCGGTTCTGGTATCAATGTCAAAATCGTCGATTATAATGGTAAAAACAATATTACAACTATTACTGCCGATCAATATCGGAATGCCGCTGTTACAGCAGGTATCAGCGATGCCAATATTTATGTAACATCCGCTACCCCAATCGATGGTTCTGGTGCCTTAGCTGGTATCTATGCCGCTTATTCTAATAGTGGTGATTCTTTGAATCAGAGCCAAGTTAACGCAGCTCAAAAAGAAATGAACGTTTTGAGTGGCATTACTGACGCCAATAAGGGTACCGATGGTTATACTGACAAACAACTAAACAATGCCGTTGCTGGTATTAAATCAGACATGGCTAAAGAAGGTAGCAATATTACCGTCAACCAAATTACTACAATTGTTAATAACAACTTACAAAAGAATAATCTTCAAAACATCATTACTGACAATCAAAAACAACAAATTATCAATTTGATGGTCCAAATTAGAGATTCTGGAGCTTTGAAGAATTCCAACTTTAAAGAACAAGCTTCAAAATTGAGTAACGATATCATGAGTAAAGCTAAAAACATCTTCAACAATTTAAATACTCAAGAAAATCGTAACTTCTTACAAAGAATTTGGGATAGTATCGTATCTTTCTTTAGCGGTTTGTTCCATTAAAAGTAATTTATGCTCGCAAAGTTATTTTAACTTTGTGGGCTTTTTTTATTTGACTGCTGAAATCTCGGTTATCTGATCATTTCCTATTACATCTTATCCATCGTCTCATTCAACAATTCATCAACTCGATTATTACCGATATTCTGTGCGTGACCTTTAGTCCATTCAAAGCTCTTTTGTGGAATAGTTGGTAACAACCCATCTAATTCTTTCCATAATTCAACATTTGCAGGGACACTTCCATCAGCTTTTTTATAACCGCGTTTTTTCCAGCCGTTGAGCCATCCCTTGGTGATTGCATTCAATACATATTGAGAATCTAAGACAAATATCGTATTTTGTTGATTGATTTTTAATTCATTTAATCGTTTAATACTCTGGATTAGGGCCATTATCTCCATCCGGTTATTAGTTGCACCAAATTCACCTGCCGTACCTTCAAATGTTTCACCATGATTGCTGATATGGTAGGCCCAGGCACCTTTGTCCGATGTCATGACGTGTCCACCTTTAAAATTACCATGATTTCTGGAACCACCATCGGTATAAACGACAGTTTCAAAATCTGCAATATCTAAAGTTTTTCGCTTATTTGCTTCTGTTTGTGGTTTCAATTTTGATTTCGTTGTACTCTTAATGTAAGAATCCTTGCCACCCAAAAAGGCTTCAGCTTGGGCTCGATCAGTGAAACTTTTGTATCTCGCACCCGAAAATCCATCGACTTGGGCTTTACATTCTGCCCAGGTCAAATAGATACCTGGTTTCTTTCCACGTCTTACTGCATAATATTTTTGCAATTGTCATACCTCATTTGGTTAAAATTTCTCAATAATAATTATATAATAATATCTTGTTGGGGTGAATTTATGAAAAATGGGCAATGGCCAATTCTCTACATCCACGGTTTTCGGGGTGGGGATTATACGACACAGAAAATGATTGAATCAGCTTTGAACTGTAATGGTAAGAAAAAAGACCAGTTCCTTAAAGCCACCATCAACTGGCGTGGCAAAATCACATATGAAGGAATCTGGACTGAGGATGAACATCCTATTGTTCAAGTGGTTTTTCAAAATAAATGGGTTGGCAGCAACCAGATGGAATATTGGTTATTAAAACTCTTATTCGATTTACGGACAAAACACGAGTTTGAAACCTATGACGCAATTGGGCACTCTTTAGGTGCCGTAGCTTTAGTACTGACAAGTTTACGTGAAAAAATGCGTTCATACATGCCAAGGCTAAAGAAATTAGTACTCATTGCTGGACCATTCAATGGAATTATTGGTTTAGGCGACTTACCTAATATTAATCGTCTCAAACCAAATGGACGTCCAGCATTTATGAGTCCAACATATTTTAGAATCTTTGTTAACCGTAATAACGTTTCAGATGATCTTCGTGTTATAAATATTTTTGGTAATGTTGATGACCACTCAAACAGCGACAAATACATTTCAGTGACTTCAGCCAAATCCATCTCCTACATCCTTAAACCAAGGGTCAAGGAGTACACTGAATATTTAATTAAAGGCTCAACCGCTGAGCATTCAATGCTTCACGATGATTCGGAAATCTTAGACACTGTTAATGGATTTATTTACAACAATCCGTTATCCTAGCGTTATATAACGGCATTCAGTTTTAACAGGAATTTGGAGGGGATTTCTATCAAAGCTTGGGAGCTATTCAGACTAGATATTAAACGGACATTACAATCAAAACCAGCGACATTACTCATGTTGGCACTGGTCATTTTGCCATGTCTTTATTGTTGGTTCAACGTCTGGGCCTTATGGGACCCATATTCCAACACTAGTGACCTGAAAGTCGCAGTTTATTCAGATGATCAAGCTGTTGAATTGCAAGGTCAAAAAATCGAAATTGGTGATCAACTGATTTCCAATCTAAAAAAGAATCACAAATTGGGCTGGACTTTTGTCAGTTCCAAAGAAAAACTTGATCAAGGGGTAAAAGACGGTTCCTACTATGCTGGTATCTATATCCCTAAAAACTTTTCGAAGGATATCATTAGTTTCTTATCTGGTAATATCAAGAAACCTACGCTGGTCTTCAAAGTTAATCAGAAGATAAACGCCATTGCCCCGAAGCTGACTGAGACAGGTGCAACGACGTTACAAAATACTATCTCAGATGAGTTTGTCGGAACTATCAGTAAAACGATAACTAGCGTACTGAACAAATCCGGTGGTGATCTACAACATAATCTACCTATGTTAAGACGTCTATCGGCTTTATTGATCACGACCAATGATAATATGCCTGAATTACAAAGTATTATGGACAAAGTCCAAAAGGCTAACACCTTAGTTCCAAACTTGAACCAGAAGTTACAAGAAGCCAACGATATGTACGGTTACTTGCCACTATTGAATCAAGATGCACAAAAATTGGTTAATTTGAATAATTTCTTGCCTCTAGCAGATGCTGGTGGGATTGCTGCCAAGGACCTTAAGACAAAAATCCCCGAAATTCAAAACGCTGGTTCACAGATCAATGAAGTCGACAATGACTTTGGAAAAATCTCTGGATTAATGACCAACAGCATAAATCAAGTTGAAAATGGTATTTCCGTGATTACAAAAGTTCAAAAAGTAATGCCTGAAGTGCAACAACTTGGTAAAGATGCGCAAAGTGCTGTTGAAAAAGCCAACAATGAACTGATTCCAAAGATCCAGCAGGCTATACCAGTGATCAAAACTACCATTGATACAGGATTGTCGATGATCTTTAATATTGCTACTCAGATCAGTAACTCAATGCAAAATATCAGTAAGTTGATTGATAAGATCAAAGATGACCCAACCAATCAACAACTTAAAGAACAATTAAAGACTGTAATTCAAAATGTAGCTGACGATGCAACTCAACTATCAACTGTAAGTAAGCAGATTGCTTCTTCATTGTCTGACTTACAAACACTTTACAACAATGTTGCTCAACAACTTGGCAAAGATCCAACTACAGCTTTGGATAAGCCAATCCAACACTTAAATGACTTGTCTGCTTTGAATGATACTTTAGCTGCCAAAGCTAATGACATTTTGGACAATTATGACAGCTTGGATACAACTCAATTGCAGGCTAAACTAGCTGATCTACAAACACAGGCTGATAAGATAGCCGATGGTATCAATACCTTGAAGGGTCTCAATATTATGGATAGTGTATCTAGCACTATTAGTAGTATTTCGACCTTCTTAAAAGATGCTGGAACAACTCTAAGCGATATCAACACGGACATCATCCCTGCTGTTCCTGGTCTTTTGAACAATACCAAGGGTATCCTAGAAACAGCTTTAACTTATCTGCAAAAGTATCAAAAACAATTACCTGCCGTGGGCAATGAAATACACGATGCCAATCAATTACTGAACGGCAATATGAGTAATATTATTACCGGAATCAACTTAACTAATGATTTCTACAATAATGATTACCCTACCCTCAAAAAGAAATTGGCCACAGCAACGTTCTTTGTACAATATCAATTGCCTCAGATCGAAAATGAATTGACTACAACTTTGAACTTGGTCAACTCCAAGACACCTGAACTTGAACAAGCTCTATCTACTGCCAACAACTTCATCGAAAATGATTGGCCACAGTTGAAGAAAGATATTCATCATTCCGCTTCCTTGCTCAAGAAAGGCGAAAAGAATGTCGATTTAGACGCCTTGATCAAATTGATGAAATCCGATGCGAATAAGGAATCCGACTTCTTCTCTAACCCTGTTAAGTTGAAGCAGGATAACTTGTATGACGTACCAAATTACGGTTCAGCTAGTGCTCCATTCTACTTGGCGCTATGTATTTGGGTCGGTGCATTATTGCTTTCCAGTGTCTTCACAGTGCATTTTGAACTCAATGAACGTCAAAAACAGCGTTACACCTTTAAGCAAAGATTTAATGGCCGTTTCTTGACCTTTGGCTTTTTGAATCAACTTCAAGCCATTGCCGCAGCTCTGGGTAACTTATACATTCTGCATGCTTATACCAAGGAAAAAGTCTTGCTGGTAGTATTCTGTATGCTGGTCAGTCTAGTCTTTATTTCCATTCTCTACTCACTAGTTCAGATGTTTGGGACCGTCGGTAAAGGCCTAGGAATCATCATCTTAGTTCTGTCCATCTCTGGTGCCGGTGGAAACTTCCCAGTAGTCTTGTCAGATGGGTTCTTCCGATTTATTAATCCGTACTTGCCATTTACTTATGCGGTCAACTTGATCCGTGAAGCTGTCGGTGGAATATATTGGCCTAATGCCACGAAAGATATTATTATATTAATAGCCTTTGGTGTAGCCTTCTACTTATTAGGTCTACTTACGACTGAAAAGCTCAAACCATTCATCCACAAGCTACACAAGAGTGCTAAGAAGAGTATGCTCGTTGAGTAATTTGTTTGTAAAAGGGAGAAGTTGTTTCAATGTCTGAGATAAAAATGAAGTCTTATCGACCTTTCATCACCCAAAATTTCTTTTGGGATTTTCCAACCCATTTTAATTTAAAAGCTGTAAGTGAATTCTTGGGTATGCAGATCGATCCGACGACAGAATATATTTCTAATACCGCCAAAGTTATCATGCGGAATGAAGGTATCTACTGGTTTTTGAATCGGAAACACCATGACGAAATCGTAGCTGAGATCTCTTTGAGCGACCTTGATTTGAATCAGCATTCTGCCGCCTTAATGGTCACTGTTAAAACTTTGACGAATGCGGAAAAGCAAGAGATTGCCGATCGACTTTTAAGCTTTGTCAAAGACCAACTGGCTTTAAAAACAATCAAAATTAATCAACTTGATCATCTTTTTCAAGAAAACTTCACAAATAATGGATATAATACTTCTAACAACAATACATTAAAGAGGAGTTAACATATATGTACGGATATGGTTATGGTTTTGGTCCGAGCTATTTATTGATTCTGATTGGTTTAGTCATCAGTCTCTGGGCATCCTGGTACGTAAATCATAATTTCCAAAAATATGATCAGTTCACCAGTCATCGTGGTAAAAGCGGTGCTGATGCCGCCAGATATATTCTGGATAGTGCGGGCTTACAAGATATTCAAATCAATCGTGTCGGTGGTAAACTGACCGATAATTACAATCCTGGCAATAAGACTTTAAATTTATCTGAATCGACTTATGATTCAACTTCAGTTGCGGCCATCGGTGTCGCTGCTCACGAATGTGGACATGCGATTCAAGATCAGACCAGCTATGCTCCTATGCGAATGAGAGCTGCTCTAGTCCCAGCCGTCAATTTAGGATCGAATGTATCAATTCCCTTGATCATTATTGGTGCCCTTTTAGGAATGAACCACACATTGATCACCATCGGAATCTGGCTCTTTGCTCTAGTCGTCTTATTCCAAGTCGTAACTTTACCAGTTGAATTCAATGCTTCCAACCGAGCTATTAGTATTTTAAGCTCAGGAGACATTCTCGACAGCGATGAAGTGCCAATGGTCAGAAAAGTTTTATTCTCAGCTGCATTAACATATGTAGCAGCGGTTATTTCAACTGCTCTACAGCTATTACGTTTAATTTTAATATTTGGTAACAATCGAAATTAATGAAAGCCGTGCAAACGGCTTTTTTATTTTTCTTAAAAGCCGTAAAAATTAGATTTTATTAGTTTTTTGAAGTAAACTTTCTAGTAAGAATAATAGAGGGGAATTTATTTTATGATTGATGTATGGATCATCTGGCTAGTTCTCATTGTCTTAACAGTCAATACCATTTCAGCCTTGATTACAGTTTTCCATCGACCTCGTAATATTGTTACTACTTGGGCTTGGATCTTAGTGCTGGTCTTGTTACCAATTGTGGGATTCCTAATTTACGCCTTCTTGGGTCGTGGGATTGCTCAAGAAAAAATCTTTAATATTAGCAAACAGGAACACTACAGTTTAAGTCAGTTGAAGCAAATGGCGATCACTGCTCAAAAGCGACCTCAAAACGCCTCACGGTACGATGAAACGCGCTATGCAGAACATATCATTCGATTCTTTAATGAGACTGAGGAAGCTCCTCTGACACGTCACAACGAGATTGAACTTTTCTTCGATGGTAAAGCTAAATTTGAAAAGATGTTTGAAGACATTAAAAACGCCAAAGAAACCGTCCACGTTGAATATTATGCTTTCATCAAAAGTCACATTGGGGATGAATTCCTAGAACTTTTGACGCAAAAAGCCAAAGAGGGTCTGGAAGTCCGCTTACTCTACGATCCATGGGGATCTAATGGGACTAAGCCTAAATATTTCAAGACTTTCCAAGCTGCTGGTGGCGAGGTCTTACCTTTCATCACTTCAAAAAACGTCATTGCCAAAACTCGACTCAACTATCACTTGCACAGAAAAATTGTTGTCATTGATGGTAAATTTGGTTGGGTCGGTGGCTTCAATGTTGGTGATCAATATGTTAATACAACTGAAAAATTCGGTTATTGGCGAGACACCCATTCTAGGATCTTTGGTCCGGCTACCTTGCTATTGCAGGAACGTTTTTTCAGAGATTGGAATGCTTCACTAGACCGAAATGCTAAGCCGTTAGCCTTTACTGAAAAGTACTTCCCATCCGATAAATTTAATACGGACGCTAATTTACCTATCCAAATCATTACTGATGGTCCTGATAGTCGAGAAGAGATCCTTAAGGATGGCTTCATTGATATGATCGTATCAGCTAAGAAGAGTGTCTGGATTCAGTCACCTTATTTAGTCCCAGATGATCCTATGTTTACAGCTTTAACGATTGCTGCCAGATCAGGTGTTGATGTCCGGATCATGATTCCTTGTATGCCTGATCATCCCTTTATCTATCGGGCTACTCAGTATTACGCTAACTTGCTGACGAGTTATGGTATCAAAATCTACAGTTATCAAAAAGGCTTTTTACATTCGAAGACTTCTGTCTTTGATGGCAAAATTTGTTCCGTTGGTTCAATGAATCATGACTTTAGAAGTTACTCCTTGAACTTTGAGGCCAACGCTTTTATTTATGATGCCAAGGTAGCTCATCAAATTGCTCGGGCTTTTGAAAAAGATATGGACGATTCGATTCTTTTGACTCCAGATATAATCAAAGAACAAGGTGCTTGGCTCCACTTCAAGCAACGGTTCTCCAGATTGTTATCACCAATTCTCTAATTAAAAATCAGCTTACAAAATAAGAGTGACAGCTAAAAAAGGTTGTCACTCTTATTTATGATTAGTAAAAAAATAAGGAGAGATTTATTTAATGACTTACATACTCGTAGTACTGATTGCTCTGTTTGGGGCCTTGATGAGAACTGTGTTTGGTTTCGGAGAAGCACTCGTAACTATGCCTCTATTGGCCTTAATTTCGTTTAATATCCAAACCTCTACTGCTTTAATTGGGGCACTCGGTCTTCTAGTCGCTATTCCAGTAGCAATCAAGTACCGTCAGCACATTGATTTGCCTACCTTGAAACGACTTGTTCTCGGTTCATTGCTGGGTATTCCTGTAGGTATTTTGATTATTAAACTCGGTTCACCAATTATCATCATGAAAGTCCTGGGAAGTTTCATTATCTTGTACGGAGTTTACAACCTCTATGCATTGAGACACCCTAGTCAAAAAAGCTTGCAGCTTAGCGATAAATACGACTATGTGGCTGGAATTATCTCGGGAATTTTAGGAGCATCTTTCAATAGTCATGGCGTACCGATCGTCGTCTATGGAACCGCTAAAAAATGGGATGCTGATAAATTGCGCGGCATCCTTCAAGGACACTTCGTCTGTGTGGGAACTTTAGTCGTATTAAGAAAACTTGGATCAGGAATGTGGAGCATGGAAGTGGTCAAACTTTTGGCAGCCATTATTCCGCTACTTTTTATCGTTGTACCACTTGGTAACTGGATTGGGTCAAAGATTGATAGTCAGCAATTTACAAAATATGTTTATGTCATCCTAATAATCTTTGGCTTGATGCTTTTAATTAAACATTCATGATATAATATTTCTGCCTTACATATTGAAAAAATATGTATTTCAAAAAACACAGGGAGATTATTATCATGTATGAAAATTCTACATCTATTCCAGAAGAAGTTAAGGGCTGGAACTGGGGCGCCTTTATGTACAACATTTTTTGGGGGATCGGTAATCGGACTTACCTACCTTTACTTTGCTTAATTCCATTCTTTAATATTGTTTGGGTCTTTGTTGTTGGATTCAAAGGCAATACTTGGGCTTGGCAAAATGGTAATTACAAAGACGTTGAAACTTTTAAAGCCGTGCAAGCAACTTGGAACCGTGCTGGCTTAGTACAATTCATTATTGCCGCTGTGATCGTAGTCTTGTATGTCTTGTTCTTTACTGCAATAATCAGTTTATTTAACTATTAAGATAATCTTTCTATTAGCATTCTTTGACTAGCAAAGGATGCTTTTTTTGAACTATTTTTAAAAAAGCTTAAGATGATATTAACTTACAATGGGAGGTTGTTCTTATGAAAATACTAGTAACCGGTTTTGATCCCTTTGGTACTGATCAGATTAATTCTTCGATCGAGGCTGTCAAACTTCTGCCTGATCAAATCGATGATACTCAAGTTATCAAATTACAAATTCCGACTATTTTTGACCAAGTTGGTGCAGTGGTTCAACAAGCTATTGAAAAGAATCAGCCTGATTTCGTGCTGAATGTTGGCCAGTCTTCAAATAGATACGGCTTAACCCCTGAATTAGTCGCGATCAATTACGATGACGCCAGAATTGCGGACAACGCAGGCTTTCAACCTATCGATCAAACTATTCATTCAGACGGCCAAAACGCTTATTTCACTCAATTGCCGATTAAAAAAATGGTGCAAGCAATTCACAATGTGGGTTTACCAAGCTATATCTCAACAACCTCTGGAACTTTTGTTTGCAACCATATCATGTATCAGGTTCAGTATTTAATTGATAAAAAGTTCCCTAATCTAAAAGCAGGATTTATTCACATCCCTTACCTACCCAACCAAGTAATCGACCGTCGCAAAACTCCTTGTCTTTCACTCCAAGATGACGTCATTGGTCTGACCGCAGCCATTAAAGCAATCGTTTAAACTGGATTCAAAAAAATAACGCCTAGTTTTCTGAAAACCAGACGTTATTTTTTAAATTCTACTCATAAATTTTACTGACGACTCTTTGGTGATAACGGTCATTACCTTGTCCCCAAAAAAGAAAACTTAATGAAACGTAAACAATGGCCAGAATTACATTAGTCAAATCAAATTGCATTCGACTTGTTAACATCATCCAAACGATAAAGGCAATTGAAAGAAACGGAACAATCGCCCCCAACCAATTGTGTGAGTTATTTGCTAAAACATACTTTTCCAGGATCAAAGAGGCAATTGAGACCACAACAAAAATAATCCCTAACATAATTACACCCCCATAATTAATTCAGCGTATAACATGTTAGCACTAATTATTTTCAGAAATAAGCGAAAAGTCTTTGAAAACGTCTCCAAGCTCATTTGCGACGTATTTTTGTTTGATGGATAATTACTTTTGGGAGGATTTTGATATTGTACAAACAAATTACTATTTATGACTTACTCAATATGCTGTCACAACAATTAGGTGAGCAAAACTGGTGGCCGGCTGAAAATGTGGCGGAGATGCTATCAGGAATGATTCTGATCCAAAATACGAATTCACGTAACATCAAAAAATCTTTAGATAACTTGAAACAAGCAACAAATTTTGAAGTTCAACGCATGTTGGATTTAACAAATTCAGAAATGGAACAACTGATCCAACCAAGTGGCTTTTTCCACAATAAAGCCATCTACCTGCGTTCTTTGCTGACGGCCTACCAAGACAATTTCACGGAATGGGAACGATTATCGACTCCTCAATTACGCAAAAAGTTGTTGTCGTTAAAAGGGATCGGTAATGAAACGGCGGACGTGGTCTTACTTTATTATTTTCATCGAGCAACTTTTGTGGCCGATAATTATGCGATGAAACTCTTTTCTCAGCTACATGCGTTTACCAAGAAACCTACCTACATGCAATTAAAAAATGCCGTGGAAGCTGACTTTGATTTCACATCCAAACAAGCTGAAGAATTACACGCTTTGATCGATGAATTTGGCAAACTAAAGAGTGATTACTTCAAAGACTACCAATTACAACTACCAGCCTTATAGCTCTTAAAAATCACCAGGCTTTATTATGCTCGGCCGATAATGCCATAAAAGAAAAGATGCATTAAATCTTTTTCGTGATTCTTGATTTCAATCGCACTGTGAGGATTAACAGGATCAGTACTCATAGCGTAGTTAATGAACATATCTAAATAGATGATTGCCCCATCGTCAGTTATCTCAGAATCAACCGCCCCTTCTGCTCTGCCTTGATCTAACAGCTTTTTCCAGAAACCGTGTTTGTATTTATTGTAAGTGTCTCGAACGCGGCGATCACCATTTTGACCACTGAATTCGTTATACATGAATACTACAAAATCATCATTAATAGCGTTGGACATATTTAAACCATAAGACATGATATTCTCCATTTTTTTAATAAAGCTATCTTGTGAGTTATCTAGTGCCTCTTCCGATTGGCGATAACCGTCAATAATTAATTTAATTACGACTGTCCGGGCTAATTCAACTTTACTGGGAAAATATTTATAGAGTGTCACTTGTGACGACTTTGCCTCTTTTGCTATTTGAGCAATGGAGGTTTTTTTATAACCTTGTTCAATGAAGATCTTCTCCGCCGCTGTTAAAATACTCTCTTTTTTATCATTTTTACGCTTGAAATTATTAACCATGATAATTACCTCAAATATTTTTTATGCGAATAGTTCATTTTTTTATTTAATCCAACAAGGTATTTGAAGATCAGCTATTTAATAGTTCAATCCCCGCCTGCCTAGTTGTTGACTTTGGTATTGCTTGGCTCTAATATACTCGGTAAATAGTGAACTATTCAAGAAAAATATTTCATTTTAGAGGTTAAATATCATGCTAAACGAACAAACGCCTACACTTCATATCGATCATCTTCAAAAGAGTTTTGGCAAATTTCAAGCTTTAAAAAATATTACTTTCGATATTTATCCCGGTGAAGTCTTTGGCTTCATTGGACCTAATGGTGCCGGCAAATCAACTACCATCAGAACTTTACTAGGTATTTTGCGTGCCACAGGAGGTCAGGCGACGATTTTCGGCAAAGATGTTTACAAAGACGCTGTCGAGATCCACAAACACATTGCTTATGTGCCTGGCGATGTTTATCTTTGGCCTAATCTTACTGGTGGAGAAATCATCGATTTGTTTCTGAAACTTAGCCACAGTCAGCATTCCACCCGCACCGATCAACTCATCAAACAATTTCAGCTCGACCCCACCAAAAAAGCTCGAACTTATTCCAAAGGTAACCGTCAAAAGGTTGCTCTGATTGCTGCTTTTTCAACAGAAGCGGATTTTTATATCTTTGATGAGCCAACTTCTGGCCTTGATCCATTGAATGAAGAAATTTTTCAAAAAGAAGTTCTCAAGTTGAAAGCAGCGGGTAAATCAGTTCTACTATCGAGTCATATTTTATCTGAAGTTGAAAAGATGTGTGACCATATCGGTATTATTCGTAATGGAGAAATCGTTGAAACTGGTACTCTTGATGAAATGCGCCACCTGACTAGAACTGTAGTCAAGGTCAAAACTAAAGCGCCCACTCCCGAATTAAAAACTTTACCAGGTGTCCATAACGTCGTTACAGAATCTGACCAAACTCTGACTCTTTCGGTTGATTCTGACAAGCTTGACTCGGTAATGAACTACTTAGTTCAGAAACAAATTGTTACCTTACAAGCCACTCCGCCAACTTTGGAAGACCTCTTTATGCGCTATTATTCAACTGATGAGGTGAGTCATAATGATAAATGAAAAGTTTCAAAAAACATTCTTTCTCACTCGCTTTAGTTTCAAACGTGACCGCTTCAAACTAATTATCTGGGCAGTCGTTTTGATGGCTCTTTTCGTCGGTGTTGCAAGCAAATTTACGACACTTTACGGCAATCAAAATTCAATCGATCAAATTATTAAAACCCTCAAGACACCTGCTATGGTATCGTTATTCGGAAAAATGCCTGCTGGACCTTATTCTACTGCCGATGTCTTTGCTTCAGAAATGACCGTCTTTATGGCGATTGTGGCTGCCATTATGAACTTCAACTTCATGATCAAGAGTACCCGTGGCGAAGAAGAATCTGGAATTTTTGAAATGATTCAATCTCACTCAGTCGGTCGACTATCTAATTTATCTGCCACCCTATTGGAGCTCTTCTTTTTGAATTTAGGAATCGGTTTGATTTACGGACTAGGGTTACAGTT
Organism: Companilactobacillus sp. FL22-3; assembly: GCF_054881455.1. Classification (NCBI taxonomy): domain Bacteria; kingdom Bacillati; phylum Bacillota; class Bacilli; order Lactobacillales; family Lactobacillaceae; genus Companilactobacillus; species Companilactobacillus sp. FL22-3. The sequence goes on from NZ_JBTYYZ010000001.1 coordinate 177,452, forward strand.
TGCCAACTTGACTGGTACAGATACTAACGGTAATTTCTTACTAGGTTTGGGCTTAGGAGCAGTCGGTTTTATGTTTGCGACTATCGCTGCAGTGATGGCTCAATTGACCGACAACGCTCGGATGGCGACAATCCTCTCTTATTTGGTCTTTGGCATTATGTATATTGCACGGATGATCACTGATGTCACCCATCCTAAATATACTTGGTATGTGCCTATGGGCTGGGTAGAAAAGTTTTCAACTTACAAAGATAATAATTGGCTGCCAGTTTTATTGATGTTATTTTTGTCAGTTTTATTAATAAGCTTGGCTTTTTACTTAAACAGTCATCGTGATATCGGTTCAGGATTGATTGCCACTAGACCAGGAAAAGCCAATGCCACAATTTTTTTGCGTGGACCATTATCACTCTTTTGGCGTTTAAACCGGGTCAGCATTATCATCTGGTTTATCGGTATTATGATTTTGGGTGCTACTTATGGCTCAATCTTTAATACTATTGGCGATATTCTCAAGACCAATCCTTTATTGAAACAATTATTAGATACTAAGGCCGTTAATGCTGCCAACCTTTTGATCATCAAACAATTTCTGGCAGTTTTAATGATCGTTTTTGCGGCACTAGCCCTCGTACCTGGTATCTCGATTATCAACTATCTTAAAACCGGTGAAAGTAAAGGTTACCTTGAGATAATTCACGCCACACCAACCAGCCGCTTGAAATTGTTTTGTTCAGTCTTAATCTTAGGAACCCTCTCAAGCATCGCGGTACTCTTTGCTGGTGTTTGTGGCTTATACCTAGGTGGTAACGCCGTTATGAAACAACCATTGAACTTTGATATCTTCATGAGCAGTTTCTATGGCTATCTGTCACCAATCTTAATTATGTTAGGAATTTCTGCTTGTTTAATTGGCTGGCTACCAAAGTTAGCTAATTTGAACTATGGCTATTTAGTTTTGGCCTTTTTTGTACAGTACTTTGGCAAGCTGCTCAAATTACCTGATTGGACAAAAAAATTGACGCCTTTTGGATTCATCGACCAAGTACCGATTAAAAACTTTGAAGTCAGCACCTTCTGGTGGCAGATAGGATTTGCCGTTATTTTAATGATTATTGGCTATCTAGGCTATCGTCGCCGGGACCTAATCATCAACTAAAACCGTTACAACCAAAAAAGTTCGTCGAAATTAATCGGCGAACTTTTTTGAATTATTTATAAAATGTTTCTTTAACAGCTTGTGTAATTGCAATTTGTACATGAGCGTATGACAAACCACCTTGGATATATAAAGCATATGGAGGTCTGAGCGGACCATCGGATGAAAGTTCAATCGTTGAACCTTCAACGAAACTTCCAGAAGCCATCACGACGTCATCTTCATAACCATCTTGGTGACTAGGAATTGGATCGACAAAAGAATTCATTGGTGAATAATGTTGAATGGCGGCACAGAAAGCAACCATTGGATCTGGCTTACCAAAGTTGACTGTTTGAACGATATCAGTTCTAGGCGCATCCCACTTAGGAGAAACCGTCATACCCATTTCTTCACAGAGAGCGGCAGTAAAAATCATCCCTTTCAAAGCTTCACCAGTCGTATGGGCGCCCATGAAGAATCCTTGATAGAAGTCACGCAAGTAACCCCAAGTAGCACCCTCACCTTTACCAGCACCAGGAACGGTTAAACGCGAACCAGCGCCATCAATCAAATCTTCGCGACCGACTAAGTATGCACCACTCTTTACAATTCCGGCACCGGCATTTTTGTAAAGTGAACCAGCCATAATATCAGCACCGTAGAAAGTTGGTTCTTCCATTTCGGAAAATTCGCCATAACAGTTGTCAATAAAGACGTTTACATCCGGACGGATTGACTTAACAAATTTGATCATCTTAGCAATCTTTGCCACCGTAAAACTATCACGAACGGCATAACCACGTGAACGTTGGATGGCAACGACTTTGATCGAATTGTCAGCTTTCAAAGCTTTTTCAGCGTTAGCATAATCGACTGACCCATCATCTAGTAATTCAGTTGTAGCAAATTTGATACCATATTCCATCATGTTGCCACGTTTATTACCAGCCAAGCCAATAACCTCTTGGATCGTATCATATGGGGTTCCTGTTAAATAATAAAGAGTATTCCCAGGACGCAGCATGCTGAAAAGAGCTGTTGAAATCGCATGAGTACCAGAGGCAAATTGGGGACGAACTAAAGCATCATCAGTTTTGAAGTAACCGGCATAAATTTTTTCAATTTTATCACGGCCGATATCATCATAACCATAGCCAGTCGATGGTACTAAATCCTCTTCACCAACTTGATTTTCTCTAAACAAGTTCAAAACTCGTTGTTGATTATAGAGAACTTGTTGATCAATCTCTGCAAGTCTTGGTTGAATCATCTTTTCAACCTTTTCAATCTTTTGACTCAATTCTTCAGGTAAACCTGTCTTCCACGATAATGTCATTTATAATTCTCCTCTAAATTATTCTTCAATACTTCTGCTTGAACTGAAATACTGCCATCAGCATTTTTATCCCAATATACACCTTGAATTTCGGGCACAAAGCCTGGAAAACGCTCTATTGCTCCGACTAAAACCTCAAAGTATCGTTGATCGATCTGTCCCCACTTCTCTCCGGGAGCAACAATAAAGACTCCTGGTGGGTATGGCAAAGCACCTTCAACAGCAATCCGGCCTTGAATATTTTGTAAATCCACCAATTCACTTTGATTCTTCATAAATAATTGATCGGCTAATTTAGGTGTCATAGTATAGTTTTGCATATTAGGCTTAGCGAACAAGTCTTTTTGCAAAATAAAAGTTTTATTTTTTCGATAATACTGATGCATCTCTTGGCACAATTGTTGTAAGGTATAGCCGTCATAACGGTTGGGATACTGTTGTACTAATTTTGGCAAGACTTTTTCTAACGGCGCATCCGCTAAATAAAATTCTTCAAATTTTAAAAAGGCTGCCAATAATGAATCCAATTCTGCCTTAGAATCTCCTGGCGTTAAGAGAAACAATAATGAGTTCAGATCATCTTTAGCCCGAATGATACGTTGCTCCATTAAGAATTCAGCTACTACTGGTCCAGGAATACCTTGATCTTGATATTTTGCCTGTTTGACATCAATACCAGGCGTTATAACGGTGATCTTCAAAGGGTCAAGAATTGCTTGCCCTGATGCTACTTCTTTGAATCCATGCCAATTATCGCTTGCGTTGAGTGACCAATATTTACTTTGGGTAGCTAATTTATCGGTACTGATCTCTAAAAAATTATCTGGTACCAAGGGTCGGAACAATTTCGACTTCTTTAACAATTGTTTGCGCCAATCAATTCCTAAGCGAAGTGTCTCATCCCACCAATTGACGTTTCCCTGCCCAGAGGTCAAGTATGAATTCACTGTCAAAGAAGCATAGATAGGATATGAATAACTGGAAGTAACAAATTTGAGATAGGCATTATTGAAGTGTTTGTGGTCAACATAACGACTCTGACCTTTCAAATGAGCATCCTTTTTCAAAATCTGTGACGTTTGAGCTAAACCGCCTTGTTGCTTATGCAGCGATTGGGTAACTAGAATGCCAGGATCATCAGGTCCATATTCTAAGGACAGTGGTGAGAGATGCTTCATAATTGGGACAAATTGTTCAAATCCACCCCAGGCACAGTCAAAAAGAATGTAATCACAGAGTTTGCCGATTTTCTTGATCATCCAGTCAGCATCATAAAAGACGCCATCATAAGTTTCCAATTGAACAATGGCTAATCTAAAAGGCCGCTTAGCTTGAGCTTTTTTAGGATCTACTTTGGCAATTTCTGCACGAATATTATCTTCATCCAAAGCTTTCGGATTCATTTCACCAATCAATCCCAGCGGGTTACGATCAGTTGGGATATAAACTGGCTTAGCTCCGCCCATTACCAAGGCACTATTATAAAGTGACTTGTGATTGTTACGGTCAAATAAAACCAAATCATCGTCCGTTAATAAGGCGCTGGCACAAATTGAGTTAGCACTAGTCGTCCCATTCGTACAAAAATAAACTTTGTCTGCGTGATAAGTTTGGGCCGCTTTTTGTTCAGCTGTCAAAGGAGTCCCGCCATGTGTCATCGTATCTCCTAATTCAGCGACTGTATCGCTCGTATCTGCAAACATTAAGTTCTTTCCAAAGAACCGATTAAAAACTACCCCAGCTGGATGTTTTTCATAGTACTGACCATTATGATGGCCTGGAGTCGTAAAACTAATTGGTCGGTCCTTGGCAAAATTAACTAAATCGCTTAAGAAACCTGGCACCATTTTTTGTTGATAATCTAGTGCTTGTGAGTAGATCTCTGATTCTGTAATTTCTTTTTGGCTTATTTTAATAATAGGGATGCCGAGTCCTGACGCTACTTGTAGATTTTTTGCAACCTTCAAGGCAGCAGTATCATTTTGATTCAAAACAATTGCTGCCAATTCAGCTACATTGATATTTTCGTTGAATGGAATTGTCTCCCACTCACTAGAATGGCTTACTTTCACATCATTACCAATGGCAATTTTCAGAAAATTCATAATTTCCCCCTATTTTTCAAATTTTTCATAAAACTATTGAAAATATTATATAAATCATTATACTTTTTTGGGTATGTTTTTTTACAGCTAAGTTTTATAAAAAAATATCACGGCATTGATTATATATACAGATCGAGGTAGTAAACAAGTGAAATTCCTCAGTTCTTTGCTGACGCTGAAACCCCCAAAGTTAAAAATCCTGATATATCAAGACTTCACATACAATTCGGGGGAAAATAAAATTGGAAACATTAGAACCAACTAAAAAACATTATTTGAGCTGGCCGGTCATTGCTTTGATCGACTTCGTTACCATCATCAGTTTTGAAAATATCTTTTATCCATTTCAAAACCAAGGACTATCTGTAGTTATCTCATGGATTTTCCTATTGTTCTCGTACGTTATTCCTTATGCATTGATTTCAAGTCAAATGAGTTTAACCTTTGATAATCAAGCTGGAGGTCTGTCCTCATGGGTTCGTCATAGTAGTAACGATACACTTGGCTACTGGACTTCATGGATGTATTGGGTTCAAAGTGTGCCTTACATCGTTGACGTTTCAAACTCGGTTATCGTTTCATTCAGTTGGATGTTCTTAGGTAACAACACTTTAGACAAAAAGATGTCGACTTTCTGGTTCGGTATCTTAACTTTTATCATCATTTTGATCTTCATTCTTTTAGAAAATGTTATTAAAAATTCACTCGAAATTCTGTCACTTATAGGTGGTGGTGCCATGTTCATCATGTCGATGTTATTCGTTTTATTGGCTGGATATGCCGTTATGCACGGTCATCACATCGCTACGCAACCATTCAACTGGGGAGCCTTCAAACCGTCATTTAGTCTGAAATACTTCTCAACGACCGGGCTGTTGATCTTCGCCATGTCTGGTGCTGAATTGGCTGCTCCATATGTTGTGCAAATGCGTGATCCAAAACATGAATTTCCCAAAGCTATGTGGTTACTAGCTATCATGACTGGTTTCTTAACTATCTTTGGTACCTTAGCTTTGGCAATGTTCTTCAATGCCAACCACATTCCACATGACTTCAAGATGAACGGCCCTTACTATGCTTTCCAACTTCTTGGCAATAGTTTGGGCGTAGGTAAGTTATTGATGTACATCTTCGCCGTTGTCCAAGCAATCTTCATGATGGCTCAATTAGCTGTCTTACTAGATGCCTCTAGTCGGGTCTTTGCCGGTGATGTTGCTGACAAATTCATGCCTAAATGGATCACTAAGACTAACAAAAATGGTCGTCCAATCCACAGTTACACAATGACTACTGGTTTGAGTTTATTCCTATTGCTATTGACAGGTACTTTACCAAATATCAATACGATTTATAACTGGTTGTTAAACATTAACGGTATCATCTCACCATATAAGACTTGTTGGGTCTTCTTCGCTTTCGTTGCCATGCGTTGGAATCAAGACAAGTTTCACTCAGATTATACTTTCATCAAAAACCGTACTGGTGCCTTGCTAGTCGGCGGCTGGTGTTTAGCCTTTACCTTCATCTGTGCTACTTTAGGATTCATCCCTCAAGAAGCTAAGATCGGTACTGTTGCTTTCAATCATCAATTACTATTGAACTTCGTTACTGTTATCGTCTTATTCGGACTTGGCTTTGTTATGCCATGGCTTCGTAAACGTGAGCAACAACGTGAATTGAACTAATAAAAACTCCTCAGAAATTATCTGAGGAGTTTTTATTTTTGGAAAATATTTAGAATCGTATTGATTGAGGAAAAAGTTTTACCCTGATGATTCTTTTGCTCTTCAAAATTCATCAGTATTCCTCGGTATCAATAATTTTATGGCATCCAAAATTTACCAATCTCGGTCTTAGTAACAGTAATGCTACCCAGATCTGACTCATATGCTTTTTTTACTTTTTCATACACTGAGTGTGCTTTGTCTCGACTTGCAAATTCAATTGCCCATGTATTGGGAATCATTTCGAATGATTGATCTTAATTTCATTGTCCTGCCCTCCTAACACCTAATAACTTACTTTCTTTCGAAAAAAGAGTTGGATATTCGTACTCTTTCAAGAGATTAAAGTAATCTTTTGAAAGAGAGTAATTTTTAGTATCAAATAAAATATATGCCGTTAAATCATCCAAATTATGATTCATCACATCTATTTTACTTATTTTATGTTCTGACGAAATTTTATCTCTTGAATAAATAAAATTGGTCAATATCTTATTTTTAATTTCGTATAAATCAATGATATCAATAAGTGTTTTACAATATAATAAATCAGGATTTACCTCAAATTCACACGGTTTAAAAATAGATATCAGCAATGATGCATGCTTTAAATCATTTATGTCAATATGCTCTTATCCTAGTATTTGTTATTTAAATATTCGTATGATTTAGAAATATCATCTGTATTCGTAAGATTTAACAATTCAGTTTTAGAACCGACAAATGCACATCTTTGACCACTAAGAAAATATAATTGTTGCTCATCACTCATATTGGAAAATTGATGAGTTGTCATTATTACTTTTTTTCCGCTTTTCTGAATATCACCAATGAGAGATATCACTTTTTTTGACATTTCAGGATCTAATCCGCTTTCAGGTTCATCAAACAGATATAAATCTCTATCTAATAGACTTATTCCATAAATTACAACGAGTCTTCTTTGACCACCTGATAATTCACTCATCTTTTTAGGATAAATTCTAGCAATGTAATCTGGATTTTCTCTTTGAACATTGTCATTACCATCAATTTGTAGGAGCATATCAATAGTTTTTTTCACTGTAGTCTGTCCAATAAAGGGAACTCCTTGTAATTGATATGCAATTCGTTCTCTTCGTGGAAAATCTTCAAAAATTTTATTATTTCGATTGTCATCTGCATCGGCAATGAAGTCCAATAATGTAGACTTGCCAATTCCATTTGGTCCAATAATGACATTGATTTTTTCCGAAGAAAAATTAATATTTAAATTATGAAATAACCAATCTGGTTCTTTTTTAAATTTAAATGTAAAATTTTTTATTTGCATATTTAACTCCTCTATTAATATCTATTCGTAACTCCAATAATAGGCATTCTTCTTATGGATATTACTCCAATCAATGAATATGCTATTCCTAGGAAAACAAGTACAACCAAATTAATAAAATCAACTTGCTGAAATGTAAACAACTTATACATGTTAGAGAAATAAACAAATGGATTAATTGCCATCAAAATCCATGTTATTGTGGTATTGAACTTAACATAGAAGCTTGCTAGCATAATTAATAAATAACCATTTAATAAAACATTGAATGTATTCTGTCTCATCTTCATGACTAAAAAGAATGAAACAAACATTCCGCACAACGGAATCATAATTAGTGATGATAGGAAGCAATAGATGATAATTTTTATGTTAAAATTTCTTGCAATTAACATAGAAAATATATTGAATATTAATAATTCTAGTTCTAATACTATAATTTGAGAGATCAAATTAGAGACAAATACATATCCTTTTGATTTGGCTAAGTAACTAAACATTTTTAAAAAATTTGATTCTCTCATACTTATCGTTCCTGCAACAATACCACTTAAGATTCCGGTTACAATTATATAAGACCAATATCCATATAAATATGAATCATTAGTAATATTGGCATTTCGGTTAAAAAGCAAAAATATAATCGGGAAAACTAATGTATAAACAAGAACGATTTTATTATCTAACGTAATATTTAGCTCGAAATACACTAGGCTCTTAATTTTTTTTATCATAGATTAGTCTCCTTATCTAGGGAAATGGCAAATATTTACCTGCATTGGGAAATTTTTGATTAGAATCTTTAAAAAAAAGATATTTTAAAATCTTCAGGTTTTATTAACTCATTATTTATATGCGGATACATTTCAGGAGAGAACATTTTTATTGTTTTTATCGTATTTTCAATTCTATTATTCTTCAGCATTATCAGGAACACTTTACAATCAAAAAAACTTGCAAAGTTATGTATTTCTTGTCCGATAGAATATTGTTGTACATGATTTAAATAGTGATAATCTTCCAAATGATTATTACTATTTATTAAAAACTCATAAGTGTTATATAAGGCTGGAGCATTCATGCTTGAATAAAATCTTTGACTATATTGTTGACCACTGGCGTTATCTGTTTCTAGTTTTTTCAAATCATTCGGACTACTATATCCTTCAAGAGCTTCACCATAAGATTTATTGATGGCTACTAATAAATTTCTGTCCGCCCCTAAAACTAACTGAGTCATAGTCCCTTAAAAGACTTTGATAATCAACATCGGTTCGTTTTACAATTTTTTCATCAATACACTGTCCAGAATTCTTTGTTAAAAAAGTGTAAACAAAACTTTGACGCTCTACAAATTCAAGAAATCCATGTTCAATTGCATACGTGGAAAAACTTCCCGATCCAGCTCCAGTTGAATCTAAAAATTGTCTGTCATTATTAGCCATTCTCACATACTTATATAGCACAGTCTCATTTTTCATCTTTAGAAATTCAAATGCGGTCAGATGATCTAAAGTTCTAGCAGTACTTTTGTACAAAGCAAATCGTTCTAATTGTTCACCCATTGATTCTTTTGCAGCATCTCCCGTGTTCTCATTTGAACCTACACCTAGCAAACCGGGAAAGAATGCTCTCATCATAGTTATCGTTACTTCGTTTCTTTTCATTGGCTTATATGATCAGATACCACATGTTTAAACATCCTCCTGAAATTATCTTTAATATATATCCCTTTGATTTCAAAGTCAAAAAATTGTTTTATTTCGAAAAAATTCCAACTATAATTATTTATTTAAAAATTCTTTATCATAAATTCTTAGGTTTATATTTAAAATTAGTTCTTCAATTGCTTTACAGTACTCTTAATCATTTACTGCAAAGCAATTCATTACTAAATACCAATCATTCAAGGGGGGTTATCAGTATTACGGTTCAGTAAATTGTTGATACTCTAGTAGAAAATATTCTTTCTTAATAAAAGTATTAGAACGACAAGTTTCCTCATAAAACATATCTTGCCTTTTACACCTGGCGACTATAGTAATTTAATTAATAGTATTAAGTCTTGAAAGGCTTATATTCACCCCATTGAGGATACATATACCCCATATTGAAGATATTTTCTACTTAGAAACCATCTCAACATGTAATATTAATTACAAATAGGAGGAAATAACAATGGTAGACAAAACTAGTATTATCAATTCATTCACCGATTTAAGTCTTGAACTAGAAAAAAGATATCGTGGTACTGAAACGGCCAATTTCGTCAATGAAACTCTTATCGAACTCAAAAAAAGTGAAGGTGTAGCCTTCACTGGTTGTTTACAGTATTTCTTCAATAAAGCTCCAGTGATTAAACTATCTGAAAATATTAAGTTAAATGATCAAGAAAAGGTATCTTGGAGAAAAGCCTTCTCATATAATGATCTTGGTAACAATCTCTGGGGTGCTAACTTATAAGGAGGAAATAATAACAATCAAGTGGTTCTCTGGCGGTTCAGATCGTGCCCAGGCGGCAATATCAATCATCAATAATGTATTGAATGATACACCAGAAGATAATGCCCTTCGCAAAGTTCTAATTGCTCATAAAGATGAATTAGAAAAACAAGAATCTTCAGTACCCTATATTCTAAGTAGAATGAATATTGCTCTTTCTAACGTGGTGACAAAAAACCATATCATTTTATCCAAGAGTCAAGCCGATAATTAGGCGAACTAATTAAACTATCGTATATTTCATATGGATATTAGTACGAAAAAAAAGACAGCTATCTAGCATCTGGTTCTTACTTATGTTAATTGCTTAATATTGTTTGTAAAATCAAATAAAAGAGGTAGTACTAACTGTAAATAATCAGTTAATACTACCTTTTTTCAAAATGATGTTATTTTAATTTATATTTGTCCCACTTCAACTGAAGCATCATTGGATAATTTCTTTTGCAAATACTTCTCCATATCTTTATAGGAAATATTAAAATTCATTTCCACTTGTTGTGGTCGCTTGGTATTAAAGATTACTGCTACTTTTGGTTTGCGTCCTTCTACTTCAATTGGAATCAAAGTTACATGAACCACTTGAGCATAATCCAAAACACCAGAATAGAAACCGTTCAAGACGATCCTCTTTTCGCCGACGCCACCGACACCATTCATGATAGTTAAGAGCATAAACAATGCTACCATCACGATATACGATAATTGACTGGTTGGCGATACTAACAGCCATGCACCAATAAAGGTTGCAAAGATTAATGATGAAACTTTATATATTGATCTTATCTCGATTTGTGACTGCCAATAAACATTAAAGGCTGCCCCTAGGAAAAAGATCACATCAACTATTAACAATATTACACTCATTTTAACTTTATCCCTTTTCTAGTCATTATAATCATGTCACGATCGATTTCAAACCCATCTACTACCTATATTGTATCGTACTTAGATAGTAAATTCATGAAAGCAAGCTTTTTCTAGACAGATAAATCACTTTTAACCGTGCTAAATCATTTCTTTTAGCTGAATACATGTTGGAGTTAAAAAATAACGTTTACATTTTTAGGTGAGCTTAATTATTTTATTTAAAGTGTATTAAAACGATTTTTAAAGTGTTATTATATGTCATGGAAAAAGGGGGATAAAAATTTGAGTGATAAAAATAAAAAACACGAGAGTTTAATTCATTATGCTAACGGCCCTTCCCTGGAGGAAATTAACGATTCTGTCGAAGTACCAAAAGACGCCGGTTTCTTTAAAACTCTGTTAGCATATAGTGGTCCAGGTGCCTTAGTCGCCGTAGGTTATATGGATCCAGGTAACTGGGTAACTTCCATTGCTGGTGGTGCCCAATTTAAATATAAACTTCTATCCGTAGTCTTAATTTCTAGTTTAATTGCGATGTTACTACAATACATGTCAGCTAAACTAGGAATTGTGACCGGAAGAGATTTAGCACAGTTAACTAGAGATAGAACTACAAAATTTGGTGGATTCATTCTCTGGATCATCACCGAGTTAGCGATTATGGCAACTGATATTGCTGAAATTATCGGTTCCGCGATTGCTCTAAAATTGCTTTTCGGCATTCCAGTACTCTGGGGTGTTATCATCACGGCCTTCGATGTGCTTTTACTATTAGTCTTGATGAAACTTGGCTTTAGAAAAATCGAAGCAATCGTTGCTACCTTGATCATGGTTATTTTGTTCGTCTTCTTATACGAAGTTATTTTAGCTAAACCTGATATGGGTCAAATGGTTGTCGGCTTTGTACCAGACCCTAAGATTTTACAAAATCAAAGTATGTTGTACCTATCATTAGGTATTGTTGGTGCTACGGTTATGCCACATAACTTGTACTTGCATTCTTCCATCTCACAAGCGAGAAAATACGACCGTGAAGATCCTAAGAGTGTTCATCAAGCCGTTCGTTTCTCAACTTGGGATTCTAACATTCAATTGACATTAGCCTTTGTAGTCAATGTCTTGTTACTACTTCTTGGTGCTGCTTTATTCTATGGAACAAATAGTGAATTAGGTCGTTTCGTTGACTTGTTCAATGCTTTGCAAGATCCAAAAGTTGCCGGCGCTGTTGCCAGTCCTGTCTTGAGTATTTTGTTCGCCATTGCCTTACTAGCTTCTGGTCAAAATTCAACTATTACTGGTACATTATCTGGTCAGATCGTTATGGAAGGTTTCGTCCACATGAAGATGAAACTCTGGGCACGTCGAGTAATCACTCGTTTGATGTCAATTATTCCAGTTATTACCTTCGCTATTATCTATCATGGTAACGAAGCTAAGATTGAATCTCTATTGACTTTCTCACAAGTATTCTTGAGTGTCGCTTTACCATTCTCAATTTTCCCATTGATCAAGTTCACAAGTAATAAAGAACTAATGGGTGAATTTACCAATAATAACTGGGTCAAATATATCGGTTACGCCGTTGCAGTTATCTTGACTATTCTAAATATTTGGTTGATTTATACAACATTCGTACCTACTGCCTAGATATTAATCAAAAAAAGATTCGACATCTGATTTTCAAGTCAGATTCGAATCTTTTTTATTTTGATATTATTAATCTATTTAACGCATGCTTGAATGAATAACTGATGGAATCTAGTATCGGCAGTCAATTCCGGATGAAAGGCTGTGACTAAGAGATTGTCTTGAATAGCCGCAACGATCCGTCCATCATCGGTCTTGGCCAGAACTTGACTCTTGGAACCGACGCTCTTTAAGTATGGCGCACGGATAAAAATACCTACAAAGGGAGAATCAAAACCTAAAACAGTCAAATCTTCTTCAAAGCTATCCTTTTGCCGACCGAAACCATTTCGAACGACCTCGCCATCAAAACCAGCTAAGCTTTCAGTTTGCGTCAATAAAACTAGGCCAGCACATGTACCAAAAACAGGAAAGCCAGCCGCTACCATTGCTTTTAGTGGCTCCAACATATTTTCTCGAATCAATAATTTTTTGATGGCAGTACTTTCGCCGCCAGGAATAATCAAACCTGCTAAATCTTTTAAATCAGCGGGAGTTTTTACTAATCTACTTGCGACTTGGCATTGCTTTAACATCTGTTGGTGTTCAGCTACCGCCCCTTGCAAATCTAAGATACCAATAATCATCTGATTCACTTCCTATTCCATGCCTCTAGGAGCCATTTTCTCTACATCAGCTAAGGTTGAAACGTCGATTCCTTTCATCGGATTACCTAGATTCTTTGAAACTTCGGCAATCAAATGATAGTCGGTTGGATGTGCCGTGGCTGAAACTATTGCTCTAGCAAACTTTTCAGGATTTTCTGATTTAAAGATTCCGGACCCAACGAAGATTCCATCAGCACCTAAATTCATCATTAATGCCGCATCAGCTGGAGTTGAAACCCCACCGGCTGCGAAGTTGACTACTGGCAATTTACCTTGCTCATGAACCTCTTGAACTAATTCATAAGGAGCACGCAGATCACGGGCAATCGCCATCAGATTTTCCGGTCTCTCACTGGCAATCTGACGAATTTGTTGATTAACCTTTTGCATGTGACGGACGGCTTCAATGATATCGCCAGTACCAGGTTCGCCTTTAGTTCTAAGCATTGAAGCTCCCTCACCGATTCGACGTAAAGCTTCACCTAAATCTCGGCAACCACAGACAAATGGTACCGTGAAATCTTGTTTGTCAATATGATAATTATCATCAGCTGGCGTCAAAACTTCACTTTCATCAATATAATCCACACCTAAGCTTTCCAAAATACGAGCTTCCGCAAAGTGGCCAATTCGGCATTTAGCCATTACAGGAATCGAAACAGCTCCCATAATTTCCTCGACCATGGCTGGATCAGACATTCTAGCCACACCACCTTCAGCTCTAATATCAGAAGGTACCTTTTCCAAAGCCATTACTGCTACTGCTCCTGCAGCTTCGGCAACTTTAGCTTGTTCAACATTGGCAACGTCCATAATTACGCCACCTTTTTGCATCTGCGCCATTCCCCGTTTAACAACTTCTGTTCCTGTAACTTTCATCTTAAAAAATCTCCCTTCAATTTCTGGTCAAAAACCTCTTGGTAGTTCTCATATTATGAAGACATGCTACAATTGTAAACACGGGAAATCGACAACTGTACCAGTACACTTGAGAGGAATTGTGATGAAATACCAAACTATCCAAGAATCTATTAAAAGACGAATTATCAACCAAGAACTATTAGCTGGCGATCAAGTCCCATCAATTAGGCGTTTAGCTCAACAATTTTCTGTCAGTAAGACCACTGTGATCAAAGCCTTAGCGGCTTTAGAAAGCGAACATTTAATTTACTCGATCCCTCAAAAGGGCTTCTTTGTAACTGAAAATTCCTTTGAACCAGCGAAACCAACTCAAAAAATCGACTTTCTAACTGCTGGCCCTGACTTATCATTCTTTAGTTTTGCCAATCTCGCTCACTGCTACAATCAAATTATTGCTAATCATCCCAAGGAGATTCTTTCTTATGGTGAACCCACAGGCTTATTATCGCTACGGCAACAAGTTCAACGTTATTTGCAAACTCAACAAGTCTTCACATCTTTAGATCGTCTGATCATAACTTCGGGTGCGCAACAAGCTGTCAATATTTTGCTGAATATGCCCTTTCCTAATGGTCGTGAAAATATCTTAGTTGAACAACCGACTTATTCCGGGATATTGCACGCGGCTAAACTAACGAACCGTAAGATCCTCGGAATCGATATCAGTAACGACGAAATTGATTTCAAACGTCTGGAATCAATCTTTAAAAATGACGAAATAAAATTTTTCTACCTTATGAGTCGGTTCCAAAATCCATTAGGACACTCCTATTCAAAAAAGGAAAAACAAAAACTGTTAAATTTAGCTGAAAAATACGATGTCTACTTGGTTGAGGACGATTATTTGGGTGATATTGATCAAATCTCTAAACGTGACCCACTCTTCTCAGATTCTCCAAATGGTCGGGTTATCTACTTGAAGAGTTTCTCTAAAATATTCTTGCCCAGTTTACGTATCGCCGCTATCGTGGTTCCAGAAGTGCTGATTCCAGCTTTTTTGGAGTACAAATCATATTTAGATTCTTACACCTCCACTCTTTCTCAAGCCACCTTGGCCACTTTTATGGAAAATGGGATGTTTACAGTCCACCTAAAAAATATCAAGCAACTCTACGCAAAAAAAATGTCCACTTTACTGGACGTTGCCGATCGATACTTACCAAATGGCGCAACGATCAATCATCCCCAAACCGGATTTTACACTTCGATCAAGTTACCTCGCGGCATCAACTCTACTATCTTGACGCAACAGCTTGCTCAAAAGAATATCCTCGTTGATGACGTTTCACGGATGTTTTTACCGTTACAAAAGAATATTTCTCTATTACGTTTAAGCATTTCTCAAGTCGATCAAAGCCAGATAGAGACCGGAATCAAAACGATTGGACAAACAATTTCTGATTACGATTCCAACATCAATCCTACTTTTTGGAGTTTTCACATGTAATATGGGGATATTTGCTTTTCATATTTTTTGTGTAAATCTTAAAAGCAATCTGTTATTATCAGTTTAGGAAAACAAATAGAAAGCAAGGAATATTGATTGAATGCAATTGTAAATATGTATGGGCCATTCTTTGATCTCCATAATTGGGCAACCGTTATCGAGTCGGGGGAAGATTGGCTAGTTATTCTGTCTTTGGTAGTCATGGAATGCATGCTATCAGTGGACAACGCTGTCGTCTTGGCTGCACAAACGCAGTCGTTGCCAACGAAAGTCGAACAGGAAAAATCACTTTTTTATGGACTTTTAGGAGCCTATATTTTTCGGTTCTTAGTTATCGGAATCGGAGTTTATCTAATTAATTTTTGGTGGATCAAAGTTCTCGGAGCAGGTTATCTTTTCTATCTGTTCTTGAGTCACTTCTTCTTCTCCAAAAAACGTCAGACTAATGGCGCTACAAAAAAAGAACATAAGGACAATGCTTTAGAGCGTCATCTACATATCTCCCGCTTTTGGCAAGTCGTTATCTCGATTGAATTGATGGATATCGTCTTTTCAATTGATTCAGTTCTAGCTTCATTGGCTGTATCTAGTAACCCCGTAATCGTGCTGATTGGTGGCATGATCGGTATCCTAGCCATGAGAGGAATCGCCGAAATGATTATGGGCTTGATGCGTCGTATTCCTGAATTAAACGGTATGGCGTACTTCTTGATTCTTTTCATCTCAATCAAATTATTCTTATCTATTCCAGCAATTGATATCGAAATACCTAACTTAGTTTTCGTTGGTGTTTTAATTGCCGCTATAGTCATAACTTTGATAATTCACCAAATTAATAATAATCGTGCTCCTAAGAGCAAAAAAAAATAGTCTCCGCAGAGGCTATTTTTTATTTTGTAATTTTGAATGTCTCAAACCATAGATAAAGTAGACAATGATTCCAATCGTGATCCACAAGCCAACACTGATTTTGGAAATAGTTGGTAACATCAATAGGAAATACAAACTAGCCAGCCCAGCAAAAATTGGTAAGACTGGGAACCAAGGCATTTTGAAACCATCATTAGGTATATCCTTACGTTTTCTCAAGGGAATTATTCCAAAGGAAATGAAGACAAAGGCTAATAACGTTCCAGCGTTAATCAAAGATGTCAATTCAGTCAAAGGCACTAATCCAGCAAAGAATGCTTGGACAACTGTCGCCACGATAATGGCGTTTCGAGGTACGGAAAACTTTTCATCAACTTCTCCCATCTTCTCAGGCAATAAACCATCACGGCCTAATGCATAAACTAAACGCGAACCACCGAAGAACATCGTTAACAGTGAGGTAAAAATCCCCACTAAAGCTCCAATGGTGATCAATTTATTCCAAGTGTCCAAATGAACCACCTTCAAAGCATAGGCCGCCGGATCGTCAACATTTAAATCTTTATAATTAACGATTCCAGTCAGGACAAATGAGAAACCGACATATAAAATAACTGCGACAACGACTGTGCCCAAAACTCCACGTACGACATCTTTTTTCGGATTGATTGTTTCCGCTGAATTGGCAGCTAAAGCATCAAAACCGACAAAAGCAAAGAAAACTGTGGCCGTTGCAGTTGAGATTCCACCCATTCCAAAAGGTTCAGTATGAAACTGCTTGGGATAGAAAGGAACGTAATTACTAGTTTTGATATAAAAGGCCCCAACGACAATAAATAGAATAATAATTGCAACCTTGATCAAAACAGCCACATTTTCAACTTTTTTAGAGAGACTAGCGCCTTTCAAAATAATGGCAGCAATCAATAAAACAATCAAAGTTGCCGATAAGTTGATACCGCCACCTTCCAAAGGACCAGCTGCAAGGAACTTGGGCATATGGACTCCAAAAGCTCCCAGGATATTATTATTGAAATACGATGCGAATCCAACTGCTTCCGCTGAAACTGTCAAAAAGTATTCAAGAATCAAAGCCCAGCCCAGTACCCAGCCGACAATTTCTCCATAAATAACTGCGCCAAAAGAATAGGCCGATCCCGCTACTGGCATCGCTGAAGAAAATTCAGCATACGCCATTCCTACTAATCCAGAAACGATGGCAGCAATCAAAAAAGCAATCGTCACTGCAGGTCCAGCGTGCAAAGCTGCTTCGTGTCCCGGCAAAATAAAAATACCAGTCCCAATTACCGCGCCAATTCCTAGGGCCAACAAATCTCTAGCACCGAGACTCTTTGTCAATCTGGAGTCGGCCTTCAAATATGTATCGACGGATTCCTTCTTAAAGACATTTTTCATGAAACTCTCTCCTTAAAACTACGTAGTACGATTACATTAAGTCTCAAGTCTACTACAATTGTTTTCATGAAAAAAGTCATTTTGTATATTATTTATAAACAATTGTTCATCTTATGTTCACAAGGTTGCCCTACTCGCTATGTTTTGTATTCTCTTCTATGTTGCCCTTCAAATGTAAATTCGTCACAAAAAAACCACTTAGTTTGGTTTATCTCCAAACTAAGTGGGTTCACTCCACAATCTTCATTTAGAACTACTTTTTATCATTTTCAGTTCTGTACTTCGTGGGCGCAATGCCGGTATATTTTTTAAAAGTCTGACTAAAGTAACTTAGACGTGTAAAACCTAAAGCATCCGAAATTTCATTGATACTTTTTTCTGACTCTCGAAGTAAGAGCATTGCTTTTTGGATCTTCCGGGCATTCAAATAAACTGAAAAACTCAGCCCTGTTTCCCGTTTAAAGAGTTTACTGAAATAGTAATCTGATAAATAGACCTTACTCGAAACTTGATCAAGCGTTAACCGTTTATTCAAGTTATTATCGATGTATTCAATCGCTGAAATGATCGAAGTATTAGATGTCGACATTACTTTGATCTGTTGCAAAGCATGCCCTTCATTGTCTTGTAATTCATCAATAGCGTTATTAACATCCAGGGAATACTTAATAATAAAATTATCGATCCCTCGATTTTGGATGATCATTTTAGAAAAGTCTTCTGTTAACATTTTCAAAAAAGTGGCATGACTTTGCAGCTGTTGCATAACTGCTACGTGTTCTGCTCCCGTACCTTTTTTGATATCTTTGGCAACACAAACTTTACCAACTCGTTGATTGATGGATGCTATCCGCAACGGTGCATCAGCGTATTCAATATTATATTTATATTTATTGACACTCAACTTAGATAAATCAGCCAATTGGTTCATCTTTACTAAATTATTGCCTTCTGCCAATTCGCCAAAAATTCCAGCACGCAAGTGATCATCATTCCCCAAGATAAAAACCGCAATGTTGCTGGTCTGTGCATAAGATTGCAGTAATCTAATCAACATTTTTTCGTTGCTCGATAATAAAGATTGTAAGTCAAATTCTTCCATATTTTTAGCCAACCCAATCTACAACTTTTATACTTTAGATTTTAGATATTCCATTAAAACTACGGCATCATTATGTTCTTGATCTTTGGCACTATACAGTATAAGAACATCCTGATCCTTTAAAGCCGTTTTGATGCTTGTTAAAAACTCTGGTGTATATGAATTCGTATTAATTTCTGCTAAATATTTACTCTTGAACTCCTCATATTTATCGGGATCATGACCAAACCACTTGCGTAAATCTGCTGAGGGAGCGATTTCTTTAGCCCAAAGGTCCAAATCTGCTCGAACTTTAGACATTCCTCGAGGCCATAAGCGATCCACCAAAACACGATAGCCTGTCGGTAATTCCTTATCATATATCCGCTTCATAATTAATTGAGTCATTTCACTAGCCTTCTTTTATAAAATTTATTGTATCACACGAATTAAACTATTCATTTCCAAATTCCAATAATTAGCACTAATCAATTAAGAGTGCTAAATTCTTGAACTCTTGTTCCCTCACGACCTATAATATACTTGTAATGAAGGGAAAGGAAGTAACGTAGTATGACAAATGAAATTATGGATCGTAACAATTTGATGAGAAATTGGTTTAACAATGATTCTTGGATGAATAGTTTTCCATCAATATTTGACAACAATTTCCCTGAAGATTCAACTCTAAAAACAGATATTAAGGAAACTGATAAAGATTATCAAGTCCATGTAGATATGCCAGCTTTCGATAAGAAAGATATTGATATTAACTATGAAAATAATGTTTTGACGGTCAGTGGACACCGTGATAGCTTCAATGACCATAACGATAAAAACGGCGATATGATCATGAGCGAACGTTCTAGTGGTCGTTTCACGAGACAATATCACTTGCCAGCAGTTGATTCAAACAACATTAAAGCTACATATGACAAAGGTGTTTTGAAGATCAATTTGCCAAAGCTTGAAAACAAAGTCGAATCTGGTCATCACGTAGATATTGACTAACTGAACGTTGATTTTTTCTAAAAGCCCGATGGTTCTATGATTGGAATCACCGGGTTTTTAGTTACTTTTGACAGAGGATTTCACAAAATCTTCACATTTTACAAATAATTAATTAATATATATTGAGTATTATATTACTTGTAGATAAGAGATATCCCTAATCCCTTTTCTCACCCCCTATAACATATATATTTAATCCCCTAAATTAAAACACCTTTCCCCGAGGTGTTTTTTTATGTTTTTAGACTTCTATCAGTAGTAGTTGGACTAAAAATAAGCTATACTATTAAATGCAGAGTGGAATTTTTCCACTCTCATGGGATGTAGCGTTTAGCTACAAAGGACTAAAGAATTTATATAATAAAAAAGACTTATCTATTGGTATCTAAGATACACTTACATTTTTAAATTAAACTAACAACTTTTTATGATAAGCCGCTCGTTATAAAACCAGGATAGAACTTGTTTCTTCTATTCTTTCTCCCCTACAAAACAGATTCAATCCCCTAAAAAAGAGGCTGCGTTAAAACAGTCTCGTGACTAAAAAGAATCGACGTGAATTAATAATTCATGATCGATTCTTTTTTATTTTATTAAAGTCCCTCTCAAAATGAACTCTGACGGGATTGACTTTTTGACGATACCATCTGCAAAAAGTGACCAAAAGGCATATTCGCCAATTTCGGTTAGTTTGTGATCGATAGTGGAAAAGTTCAATAAGCGACTGTAATCAAAATCTTCTTGTCCGATAACCGGAATATCAACCTTCATTAATTTTAATTGTTGTAAAATGCCGGCGGCAACTTGATCACTATTGGCAAAAATCACTTGAATTTTTGAATCGCTTTGCAATAATGACTTAGCGGCCTTAATACCATCGCTATAATTAGAAGCACCCATATATAAGTCCTCTTTAGGGATTTCGTGTCCAAATATTTCTTTAAAAGCTGAACTAGTCTGCTTAGTCGATTGGCTATATTTAGCACTACGACTCAGTGTAACGCCGATATGTTGAAATTTTAATCTCTTCAATAAGTCAAAAACTTTCATATATGATTCTCTACGGTCAGTATATGCACAGGAAATGGGATAGTTGAACGTATCTTCACAACAAGTAATTGTGCCATATTGACTATACTCAAGAATTTTTTCAAAGGAAATGGTTCTAGAAGTAAAAATCAAGCCATCAAAGGAGCGGTGCTTCAACATTTCTAGATACTTTATTTCATTTTTTTCGTTATAATCCGATGGCAATAGAGTCACTTGATAATTTTCTTTAAAAGCCACTTTGGTGATGGCCGAAACTAAGCGTTGGAAGTACGGAATATCAATGTAAGGCAAGACTACTCCAACCTGATAAGTCTTCCCAATACTCAAGGCTCTTGCCACGTCATTGGGATGATAATCTAGTTGTTTCATTGCCGATAAAATATCCTTGCGCGTATTGTCAGCTACATAACTCTGATGATTGATCACTCGTGAGACAGTAGAGACTGAATGTCCAGAAAGTTTTGCTACATCACGGATATTTGCCATGGTTTTCACCTCAAATTAAAATTGTTAGCTTGCTACAAAGTAAATTATTTACTTTTTTATGAAAGAAATCAAAATTCATAATTTCTTCACATTTTCAAAATATTTGGTTCACACTTATCAAGTATAGTATTACTTGTAGATGAGAGATAAGTAAATCTCATCTCATCCCCCCTATAACATATATATTTAATCCCCTAAAAAATTAAAAGAACACCTTCCCCGGGTGTTCTTTTTTTGTCTTATTTATAAGCTGAATGAATTGCGGCAGCTTTCAACATCAAATCGTCAACTGTTATCTCCTTAAAGCCAATGATCTGCATCATCTCAGCCAAGCGTTTGATACTGACGAATTTATTAACGGAATCATCAAGATATTGATATTCGCTACCCTTTTTTGCAAAGACTTTTCCCATCAAAGGTACCACGTGATTGAAATACAATTGCCAGCCTTTTTTTATGACTGGTGTCTCAACTTTAAAGGCTTCCAGACAGACGAACTGCCCTCCTGGTTTTAAGACTCGATAAATCTCCGATAAAACTTTTGCCGCATCGGGAACGTTACGAAGTCCAAAGCCAATCGTCACTGCATCAAAACTGCTGTCTGCATAGTTGATCAAATTCATCGCATCCCCAGTTTCTAAAGTCACATTAGTAACGTTAGATCGAGCGACTTTACTTTGAGCTTGTTTCAACATTTCTTGACTAAAATCCATTCCGATAACTTGAGCATGGGGAAATTGTTTAGCTAACATAATCGTCCAGTCGGCCGTCCCACAACAAAGATCTAAAATCTTATCCGGACCCACGGTAATTCTAGCAGTAGCTTTTTTACGCCATTGTTGATGTGTACCTAGACTCATGATCGTATTGAGTCGATCATAATTACCAGCAATTGCATTAAATGTTTTTTGTACATCTTTTTCTGGTACTTTGTTCGTTAGTCCCATCATTTGCCTCTAGTCGATATAGTTTACTCGTCCATAATAGTGAACATAGCTTGTGCCACTCTTTGAAATAACAAACTTCGATACTCCTGCGTTATCTGGCTGGATAATCTTAGAAACATCTTTGGCTTCAGTCACAACTTTTAAAAAGGCTCGGCTGACAAATCCATGACATACGACCATGACTTTTTCATTACCTTTAGTAGCCATATCATTCAAGAAATCATTGACCCGTTGATAGACATGATCATATTCTTCGCCATCTTTGGCATACTTTGTGTAAGCTGGTAATAAATAATTATTCTCATCGAAAGCATCAGGATATTTATCATGCAAATCTGATTCCTTTAGACCATCCCATGAACCATAATCAGCTTCATATAAACGTTTGTCTTGCTTTATTTCCAAAGCACCATCAGTTAGGATCTCAGCAGTTTGAACTGCTCTTTTCATTGGACTTGAATAAATTTCATCGAATTTAGTAATATCGATATGTTTTTTCAATTCCTCAACTTGTTTGATACCATTGGCGTTCAAAGGCTTGTCAGTTGACATTCCATTGATGCGTCCTTCGTAGTTGGTATCTGTTTCGCCATGTCTGACAATATATAATTCAACCATAAAACTCTCCTCTGTTAGCGCTTTTATTTATATCAATTAGTATTTCATTATTGACAATACATTGCAACTCAATTATAGTGAAATCAATTAAATAGAGTCCTTTAAAAATTGGTCCCGTGAGGCTAATAAGGAAACACGTTCAGTCTTTTATTTCGCATACACGGGATGAAGGGCTATTTTTTTGCAAAATTACAGGGGAGATGTTTCTTATGGATCCAAATAGTAAAGACTATCGAAATCCAGATGCTGTTTTAGATGTCTATGAAAAGCCACCACTGAGCAGCTGGTTGTTCTTATCGTTACAGCACTTATTCTCAATGTTTGGGGCAACGGTTTTAGTACCATTACTAGTCGGACTTGATCCAAGTATCGCTTTGTTCAGTTCCGGTGTCGGTACGATCATTCATATCTTAATTACCCATCGAAAGATTCCAGCTTACATGAGTTCTAGTTTCTCATTCATTGTGCCTATGGTTTCGCTGATGAAAACAGTTGGTTATCCCGGAGTTGCTCAAGGTACAATTGCCGTAGGTTGTGTCTACCTAATTGTTTCCTTGATCGTCGGCTTCGTCGGTTCTGATTGGATCGATAAAGCTTTGCCACCAATCGTCGTTGGCCCAATCATTATCGTCATTGGTATGTCAGTTGCCGGAAGTGCTGCTAACAATGCCATGATGAATGGTTCACATTACGACTTGAAATACTTTGGAATCGCCATGTTCACGTTATTCTTAACAGTTCTATTGAATATGTACCTTCGTGGTTTTTGGAGTAATATCGCCATTCTTTTGGGAATTGTCGGTGGATACATTCTAGCTGTATTTTGTGGAATCGTTGACTTTTCAAAAGTTATCTCCACCCCTTGGTTCAAACTGCCTGCCTTCGATATTATGTTTGCTAATTATATGCCAAAACAAATATATTGGGGCGCTATCCTGAGTTTTGCTCCGATTGCCTTTGTTACCATGGCTGAACATTTAGGCCATATCATGGTTCTTGACGAGTTGACCAACCGTGACTTCTTTAGAGACCCAGGTCTTCACAAAACTCTAGCCGGTGATGGTACTGCTTCGATCATGGCCGCCTTCCTTGGTGGTCCTCCTGTGACCTCTTACGGTGAAAACATTGGTGTTATGGCTGTTAACAAGATCTTCAGTGTCTACGTTGTTATCGGGGCCGCTGTCTTAGCTGCCTTATTCGGTTTCATTGGTAAATTGAGTGCTTTGATCCAAACAATCCCTGGTCCAGTCATCGGTGGTATCAGTTTTGTCCTCTTCGGTGTCATTTCTTCCAGTGGTTTAAGAATCCTAGTTGATAATAAAGTCGACTTTAACGAAAAACGCAACCTAATGATTGCCTCTGTTGTCTTAGTAATCGGAATTGGTAATGCTTATCTACAAATGGGTTCATTCCAATTTACTGGTGTCGGTGTTGCAACAGTAGTCGGTATTATTTTAAACTTGATCTTACCAAAGCATGCCCTATCAGAACGTTGGGATGATGATAAAGACGAGTGGAAAAAAGATAAACAAAAAGAAGCCTAAACGGCTTCTCCAAAAAATAATTAATCAAGTTGAGTAGATAGATCTTCTATCTGCTCTTTTATTTTGGTTCCATAATCAGTATCAGCTACCGTTCTACGCTCAGAATAGTGTTCGATAATCTGCTTATCCAGCACCACATCTGACATTTCTGCCACGGTCTTATTCGAAGAATCAAATTTTTTCAAAGTCTCCAGGCGCATTCCAAATGAATCAAACAGTAAAGCAAAACCACCAATATCATGCTGACCGTAATCAAGTTCCGACAGACCATTGACCACAATGATCTTCTTATTGGCTTTTATCGGTTCGATTTCACCTGTTGGCGTATGCCCAATAATGATATGTCCACGACTATTGATTGAAAATTCTTCCATGATTTTGTCAGCAAATGACTCCTGTTGACTCAGTTTATAAAATGGATTAGGTGTTTCATTTTGTAAAGTTTGATCTTCCACAAAATAACGTTCAAAGGTTGCCATTTTATTTTTACCAAACAGAGGCGAATTTTTTCCTTCCCACAAATACCACATGAAATCCGAATTGAAGCAATCTCCAGTTGTCGGATGTCTCAACGAATCTCTAATGATCTCACTGGCCTTGTCAAAAAGTGCCTTACCAGAGTACTCCTCTCCGTCAATTTTAACTGGTATAAAACTACCGTCCTTAGCTGTGGGAACACAGCCATGAAATAATAAATTACCGTTATGACGATGGTACATTGAACCATTATCAAACATGAACCACATATGTTCATTCAATTGTGACGAACGAATAAATTGATTGATCAAGTCGATGATGACATTTTGTTCACCACGGATAATCTGATAGGGCTTAGCCGGATTGACGTTCTGAAAACAGCCATTTTTGAGTGGATACGATTTACCGTCTAACATTAAACTCTTTTTATCCGGACTGATTTTATCTAATAACAGACGGTTCTCCATTCCAAATTCTGGATTACGCTTAATAGCCTGCCCTTCGAGCTTAAATTGCATTATGGCTGCGGCTTGTTGCACACAATTGTCGATATTGCGCTCGTCATCGCTGACTCCAGTTAAATCGCCTAGAGGTTCAAAATTTGGCAATGGACGATAGGAGTTCATGGCAAATTTAACTATCGAAGTTAAGTCGATTCCGTAGACATTTTTCAACAATCCCAAGTTATGATAGCGAGCACAGATGCGTACGACATTCAACATACACAACTTGGAACCAGCTAGACTTCCCATCCACAAGACATCATGATTGCCCCATTCAAAATCAAAATTTTGCCAGCTCTCGTTCAACTGATTAATGATCCCATCCGGATGACTGCCTCGATCATAGAGGTCGCCCAAAATATGAATACGCTCGATTGCCAGTTTTTGAATAGCATGGCAGGTAGCAATAATAAACTCATCACTCATTTTTAGATTGACTAATGATTTGATCATTTCCCGATAGTACGACTGCTTATCTGCAGCATCTAAATTACCTAAGAATAATTCCCGCGCTATATCACGTAGATTACTGTCCATGGCATCTTCGACGATGTTTCGTGGATATTTATCCGCTACATAACGCATCACTTCAATCAAACGATTGATCGTATCCATCGACCACTGTCTTGAACTATCTTCATCAACAAAATTTTGACGAATCTGTGGTAATATTTCTTCTGGATAATATATCAAACAGACCAGCTTCTGCTGATTCAGATCCGTCAAGCGACCGTTGAAAACTTCTTCAACTTTGCGGCTGACATTGCCGGCCCCGCTACGAACAATATTGAGATAATTATCGCTATTACCATGAATGTCACTAATAAAGGCTTCAGTTCCCTTTGGAAGATGCAAATTAGCCGCTAAATTTACAATTTTTGTCTTCACTTTGTCCACATCTATGAAATCTTCATCCATGATTATCAGCCTTCCCCTAAAAAGTGCTTGAACTATCTTGATTGATAGCGTATACAATTGAACTATACCAAACGGAAACACTAATTCCAAGTCTCACAATTATATTTGAGTTAGAATTATATTTATAGGAGGTTTTATTATTATGAATTTGAAATTAGATTCAACAGTAACTTTGAATAATGGTGTTAAGATGCCTCAATTAGGTATGGGAGTTTGGAAAGTTAATAACTCCGGTGCTTCTCAAGCTGTTCAATGGGCATTAAAGCATGGTTATAAGGCCATTGATACTGCCAAGCAATATGGTAACGAAGCCGGTGTCGGTGATGGATTACAAAAAGGTTTGGCTGAAAATGGTCTCAAGCGTGAGGATATTTTTCTAACTACTAAGATCTTTAACGGCGATCAAGGCTATCAATCAGTTCTCGATAACTTCGAAGGTCAATTAAAGAGATTGCAAACTGACTATGTTGATCTACTCTTGATCCATTGGCCAGTCGATGGCACTTATTTAGAAACTTGGCGTGCATTAGAGAAGATCTATCAAGAGGGCAAAGCACGTGCTATTGGTGTATCTAACTTCAATATCGAAAGATTGAACGATATTCTTCAAAACTGCTCCGTTAAACCAGCAGTCAATCAAATGGAATATCACCCACTTTGCCAAGAAGTTGATATTAAAAACTTCTGTGACAAAAACAATATTTACCTTGAAGCTTGGTCACCACTTGGTGGCGGTACTGTCTTAGGAGACACTAGACTCAAGGCCATTGCTGACAAATACAACAAATCGGTTGCTCAATTGATCTTGCGTTGGGACTTGCAAAACGGTGTCATAACGATACCTAAGTCAGTCCATGAACAAAGAATCGTTCAAAATGCGGATGTTTATGACTTCGAAATCAGCGCCGATGATATGAAAGAAATCAACGGCTTTGATGAAGACAAACGCAGCCTTTGGTATGGCGGTTTCTACTGGAGTGGCAATCCTGATGGCTACAAAGATGAGGTTGACGTTTGGGATGACCAAGCTCAATTTACTAAATAATTATCTAGTTTCATTAGATATGAAAATAAAATACAAAAAGACCTCGAATTTTCGGGGTCTTTTTGTATTTTATTTTTTTACGGTTACGTTAAATGCCTTTTCGGGAGAAATCAGTGAACCAAGGTTGAAATTTTGAACTTCATTTGCTTGATCTGTCGTAATTCCGGTCAAATTATAATGTTCAACAAAGGGCCAGAATTCCTCAAAACTGACACTGGCTCCAACTAAAGACCAAATTCCAGCTTCTACTAAACTACTGCGAATAATCGTTGCCTGTTGATGGCTTCGTTCATCATATTTAGTAGCTATGGCACCGTTCTTTAAATAATAAGTAGTTAATACCTCGTCCTCACTAGTATCAGCTATCTTAATGTCCCAACTGAAGTCTACATTTTGGTTTGTAGCAAATCTGCTGTTACCATCACCGCTTAAATAAATGGCAATTATTTCTGGATTTTCTAACAGCGGCTTTAATTCATCATTAAATACTTGTTCGATTGCCCAATTCTTAACAACCTCTGATGGATCGAAGCGCCCGGCAAAGTATGCTCGATAGATACCATTTGTCATTTGTTCAGATAAAATTGCTGAATTATAAATCGACTTGAATTCATTTGAAGTAGTCAACGGACTGTGATCACCACGCTGAAATTTAGAGACTAGTGAATCATACCGAAATGGTGAAAATAGCGTATCAATATCCTTTAGATGTTCCTCCATCTCTTCTACCGCCACTTTTATGCGTTCCATCACCGTTACGTTTGAACTTAAAGTGACCAATTTGATTACTAAATCCATATTCATCTGATTAATTTCTTTTTTAAATAATAATTGTTTTTTTGCTTTCATTAATTTATACCTCGTTATCAATATCATTTCTTGATACAACTAAAAGTATAAAGATGAAGTTTGAAGACTTTATGATGAACTTTTGAAAAAAGAACTATCCTTTGATGAACTATCTTTATAAGATCGTAACAATAGTTTACCAACTGAATTCTTCAAAATAAATTTGACCATTGCCCGCTCCGTGCTTTTTCAAAACTCTAATCCAATGATGCATCATCGAACTTGGTCCGCCGATCAGAAAAATCGTATTTTGCTGCCAACCATTCGGTAAATTACTCAAAACTTGCTCATTTTTAAATCGGCCGACTTGCAAGTGACAGTCAACAATATTTTGTTTCTGCCACTCTTCAAAGCGATTTAAATACAAGAGATCATCTTGTTTATGAGCCGTATAAAAGATACGCATGTTACGACCAACGTTGGCATCAATCGTTGATAATAGCGGCGTTACACCAATTCCACCAGCTAAGATCACAATGTTGGCATTAGCTGGCTGCTCTTCTAAAAATTCTTGATATCGGCCATAGCCTCCGTCAATTTTGACGCGGGCTTTTTCTTCAACTTGGGTCAACGATTTAGTAAAATCCCCATCACCACGAATAGCTAAGGTGATCTCTCGCTCTTTATTAGGGGCGTTAGCGATTGAGAAAGGATGCATCTCTTGTAAACCAGGGTAATCTGGGAACGACAAGAAGATATAATCACCGGCCAACAGTTGGATATGGGAACTACGCGGTAATCTGATTTTTAGTTCCTGAATATTGTTGGCGATCGTTTGATTAGATGATAGTATTCCTTGCTCATACGTCAATGGTTGAACTAGCTTGCTAAAAATATAACTGACTAGAACTAACAAACTGACTATATCAAAAAGATAAATAAAAGGTTTTATTGCGGTAATATAACTGATCAATTGAACATGAATAAATACCAAAATCAACGCTACAATATTCAATCGATGAATCCAAACGGACAATTCGTGTCTAAATAATTTTTCTAAGAACTGCTTGATCTTTTTAAGAAGTGAAACTCGGTTAGTCAACCACCCGGCCATAAAAATTAATGAATAAATCATCAATCCTAAGAAGAGATCAAATGCCCAATCTCCAGTTGTTTTGATCCAACCAGTTGAGGGGGCACCTTCTTTATGTAAATATGCCAAAACTATCGCCGCGATACTCAACATGCCGTGAACCATGTACATCTCTGGTAACCCAATCAGCCTATCTAACCACTTAGGTTTAGTACTCAGATAAACTGCAAATAGCATCCACACGTAAGCAATCGTTCCATAATAAATAGCTCGGTATTCGCTTTGATAAATAGTCGGCAACCCAGCTGACAAGGTTTGAATAAATGGCAGGGGCAACAAAAAGACTGCAATCAACCAAAATAATCCAAAACTATAACGGTGTCTTTTGAGCATTAGCCAGCACTCCTTTACTGAAACCTGTCAAGGTGTAATCTTTATTTACTAACAGTCCTGAAAGATCATTTTGAGCAATCATTTCAAGAAATTTTGCATGACCAGCAGCAATACCAGTCGTTGCCCATATATCAGCATTAACCAAACTATCACTAATAATAGTTGCTTGTTTAACATCGTTGTCATCAAGACGTACTATGTGTTCACCACGTTTATTATTACCCGAAGTAGCTACGCTGCCATTTTTCAAATAATAGACAGCCACGATCTCCTGTAAATTTTCCGGATTCTCAATGCCAATTCCCCAACAAAAATCATTGTCAGAGCGAGTAGCTAATTTCATATCGCCACCACCATTTAATGAGACACCGTAAATCTTCGGATCTTGTAAAAGTGGTTTTAAATAGTCGTTAAATGACTGCTCGATCGCCCAACCTTTTACTAACCCAGTTGGATCATAATGTCCCGAAAAATAAGGTGTAAACAGACTGTCGGTCATTTGTTCAGCCAATACGGATTGAGCATAGACCGATTGAAAATCTTTTGACTCCAAAATAGGATCACGATCGCCACTTTGAAACCTTGATACTAAGGAATCCGTTCGAAAAGGCGAAAAGTCCATATCGATTTGATGTAGTCGTTTTTTTATTTTTTCAGTAACCCAATCTAGTTGTTCCATTACTATTTCATCCGGATCAAATGTCGCTAATTTTACTGTAAAAGGAATGTTCATCTGATTAATCACTCGATTGGGAAAATGATACTGTATATTTTTCATTTATTATTACCTCATCATTCCGCTTGATTTAAAGCATCCTGCAATGATCCGGTAAATCCTTTGTACGTTTCCGTTGCACCAGAAATTTGTTGGATGCTAGCACTCTGAGCTTTAATTGCTTCTGACTTATATGTTGGTAAAGCTTGTTCATTGATCTCGACTGACTTTTGTTCAGTATCTGGCGAAGACAAAACATTGATTTTGGTTAGTTTCCCTCCAGATATAGTAATTTGAACTTGGACATCGCCCCATTGAGTACTAGTTGCCGTTCCAGTATAGGTTCCATCCTTATATTTTCCTGTTGATGAATCACTCGTCGATGAAGATGAAGACGAGGATGAGGTTTTCGAACTTTCTGTTTTATTCGTAGTTTGTGTATCTGCATTAGAAGTGGAACTTGTTTGTTGGTTTTTAAAGAAAACGATATAACCATCAATTGCCATAGCAATAGCGACGCCAACCGATAGTGCCACTCCAGTCACTTTTTTTATCATTGGTCTGTCCTTCTATCTTTTATTTTTAAGGCTGATTATATTCAGCATATTTGAATTATTTATGAAGTAATTAGGAAAAAATTTGTGAAAAAAGAGACATATAACGACGTTATATGTCTCACTTGGAAACAGCTATTTTATTTGAAAATCCATCACGGAAGTTTTCCATTCCCAAATTCTTATCAACCAACATACCAGTTAAGTGATATTTGGAAATAAATTCTGGAAATTTGTCCGTTCCAGCAGCAATTCCAGCTGAAGACCAAATATTGGCATCCAGCGCGTTACTGCTGACGATTGTAACTTGTTCAATATTACTCTTCTCTTTACGTAAACTACGCAATTCATTGGAAGTCGAGACAGCGCCATTTTGCAAGAAATAAGTTGCCAAAAGGATATCTAATTTCTTAGGGTCCTTAATTGCAATCCGCCACCGAAAATCAATATTGGGACGACTGGCCAAGCGAACATCCTCGCCACATCTCAAGGACACGCCATCGATTCCGTCTGCGCTGAGTAATGAGAGTAAATAGCGATTAAAAATCTGATCGATCATCCAACCATTCAACAAACCAATGGGATCGTATTTACCATTGAAGTATGAACTGAAATAATGCTGAGTCATCTGTTCAGCCGTGATTGTCTGCTCGTATACCTCACGAAAGACTTTTGAAGTCATCAAACCAGTCTCTTCACCATCTTGAAATCTTGCTAAAACGGAATTGCTATTCTCTAATGAAAAGACGTTATCATATTCTTTGATTTTTTCTGAAATTTTTTCGATAGTCGCATCAATTACTTTAGTATCGATCAAACTTGAATTGGGAGTAGCTAATTTAATTTCCATCGGCAGATCAAACTTGTTAACGACAATGCTGATATATTTATATTCTGTCATATTTTTCACTCCTTTATATTAAAAAAACGTACACTTATCTTAACTTTCTCGATAAGTATACGTAGCAAATGTGATGAAAATATGACTAAACTTTGTAATTGTCTTGAAAAAGCTTGAACTATCTAATTTGTCTTCTTTTGAGGGTTTAACAACAAATTCAACAAGATAGCTGAAAAACTACCAACAACTAATCCGTTATTCAAAATTGTTTGGACTGCTGATGGCAAGAAGTGCAATAAGGTAGGCTGTACGGTCACACCTAAGCCTAAACTGATTGAGACGGCCATAATCATAATATTATTATTATTCATTTCGACCTTTGAAAGCATCTTGATTCCTTCAATACCAACGGTACCGAACATAATCAACATGGCTCCACCTAACACAGCATTAGGAATCAATTCTGCCACCGCTCCAACCTTAGGAATCAATCCTAAGATGATCAACAAGAAAGCTGAAAAATAAACTGGCTTGTTCTTCTTAATCCCTGAAAGTTGTACAACCGCAACATTTTGGGAGAAAGTTGAATATGGGAAGGTGTTGAAGATACCACCTAGGATAGCTGCAAAACCTTCAGAAGCATATCCTCTTTGTAAATCATTTTCATCTAAATCTTTTTCAGTTAACTCGGCTAAAGCATAATAAACTCCAGTCGACTCGATCATACAAGTCAAAGCAGCCAGTAACATAACCAAGATTGACGACCATTCAAACTTTGGCGTTGCAAAATAAAATGGTTGAGGTATTTGGAACCAGTGGGCCGAACTAACTGTCTTAAAGCCAATCTCACCCATACCAATACCCATTAAGTATCCGATCACGATTCCAATCAATACGGCAATTTGTTTGATAAATCCGCGACCCCAAATACTAATAACAACGATAATTAGAGCTGTACTAAAGCCTAAAATCAAATTAGTAGGATTACCTAAACTTTTGTCCGCTACATTACCGCCACCGATATTTTGAAAGGCTACCGGTATTAAAGTAAATCCAATCAAGGTGATCAAAGATCCAGTTACGACTGGAGGGAAGAAGCGCTTTAAACTAGCGAATAATTTCGAAATCAACATGATAAAGACACCTGCAACAATGATGGCACCATACATATAGGCAATCCCAAAGTGATGTCCAATGTTTTGTAACGGCGTTACATATTCAACAGCTGATCCTAAAACCACTGGCAATCCTATACCAGTCAAAGGTGTGCGTTTAATTTGTAAGAGTGTAGCCACCCCGCACATAAAAATATCAACTGAAATTAGATAAGTCATTTCCTTGGCGTTGAACCCTAGTGAAGTTCCAATCAGAATTGGAATCAGAATATCCCCGGAGTACATGGCCAATAAATGTTGAAACCCTAAGAGCAGATTTTTCAGAAAAGAATCGCCCTGTTTTTTTGTATCTAGATCCATTATTGCCCTCCTATTATTTAGAAAAGTATAGCATTATTTTCAAAACATAATAAAGAACAAGTTTGGATAACTCTTAAGTTTAGTTATGCTAAAATGAGATGAGTATGAAGAGGAGGAATTCTTATAATGAAGAAAAATCATTTAGATGACGCTTGTACAACTATTTTAGTTGGTAAAGACGCCAGTTTAGACGGTTCAACAATGATTGCCAGAAATGACGATACATTCTTTGCTGTAGCACCACACAGTTTTGTTTTAAACCCTGCTGTTAAGGGCGAAAAAGGACGTAAGGTTAAGTCATGGTTGAATGGCTTTGAATCAGAAGTTCCAGAAAATGGTTACAAATGGCCAGCCGTTCCTAACGTTGATTACAAGAAATTCGGTTACTATGACGAAAGTGGTATCAATGGAAAGAACGTTGCCATGTCAGCTACTGAAAGTACTTATGGTAACGAACGTGCTTTAGCTTTTGACCCATTAGTTAAAGACGGTATGGATGAAGATGTCATCGTACGTATGGTTCTTCCTTACGTTGATTCAGCTAGAGGAGCTGTTGAACGTACCGGCGAATTGATCAAGAAGTTTGGTTCACCAGCTGGTAACTCAGTTCTATTCAGTGATAAAAATGACGTTTGGTATATGGAAATCGTTACTGGTCATCACTGGGTAGCTCAAAGAATTCCTGATGACAGTTATGCCGTATGTGCTAACCGTGTTTCAATTCAACAAGTCGACTTTAACAAACCTGATGAATTCATGTGGTCCGAAGGTATCCAAGAATTCGTCGAAAAGAACCACTTAAATACTGATAAAACTGGTTGGAACTTCAGACATATCTTTGGTACAGATAACTTGAAAGACCGTCACTATAACACACCACGTGTTTGGTTCGGCCAAAAGTTCTTCAATCCAGAAATCGAACAAGACCCTGAAGATGGCGAATTACCATTCATCATGAAGACAGATCACAAGATTTCAGTTGACGATATTGAATATGTTCTTGGTTCTCACTACAACGAAACACCTTACGATCCATATAGCCCATATGCTTCTGATGAAGATAAGCACCGTTACCGTCCAATTGGTTTGAACAGAACTCAAAACTCACATGTTCTTCAAATCAGAAACGATGTCCCAGAAGAATTTGCAGCTATCATGTGGTTATGTATCGGCTTCCCTACATTCACACCTTACATTCCTTTCTACACTAATATGAACGAAACTGACCCATCATATAACGACGCTTCACTCAAGTTCAATTTCAAGGATGCATACTGGATGTATAACGCTTTGTCAGTTCTTGTTGAATCAAACTATTCTGAATTCATTCAAGACGACATCGACTACTTAACAGAAGTTCGTCAAGATCTTCGTATGGCCGTTGCTGAAACAGATAAACTGGCGGCTAACTATTCTGGCGATGAATTAACAGAATTCTTAACTGACAGAAACCAAGCTGTTGTTAAAGAAATGCAAGATAAGGCTCACAAACTATTTGGTGAACTCTATACAAAAGGTATCAACCTTTCAAAACTTACATTTAACATGGACGAAAACCTTTAATCAATTATCTTGAAGCTTAACGAAATATCGTTAGTTATCATAGATGCAATTAAGACATCTGCTGATTTTATAATAGTCAGCAGATGTTTTTTGATTTCTATACTAAATTACGCTAAATTGATGATAGAAATTCATTAAATACGAGGTTTTAGACATGGAACCAACATTCAATAAAATGACTCCAGCTGGCTACAAAGCCATTGAATTAGAAATCAAGGAATTGAAAAAACAACGCCCCCAAAAGATTAAAAACCTAGCTGCTGCAGCTGCACTTGGTGACCGCTCTGAAAATGCCGAGTATACAACTGCTAAACAAGAATTGGGCAGATTAAACGGGCGTCTGCACTATCTATCAAAACAATTACAGTATGCCGATGTCGTTCAACCAGAAGATAATGACCAATTAGATATCGGTAAATTCGTAACAATTGAGTTCTTAGACGACCATGAGCAGATCACCTACCAGCTAGTTGGTAAACAAGAGGCCAACTTGGAAAAAAACAAAATCTCCTTTACATCCCCAATTGGCAAGGCTTTGAACCACCACAAAGTGAACGATACCGTGACTGTTGTCGCCCCAGACAATTCATACCAAATTAAAATTATTGAAATTCATCTTTGATTTTTCTGGAAGATTCTAAATTATTTTATCAATATTTAAGCACAGAAATCCTTAAGTATCATAGCTTTGGGGCAGATTCATCCCACCTGATTTTCACAAATTGAAAAAAATGATAGTCAAAATCAAATAAGCACAGGTATAATAGTTCTATTAGTTTTTAGGAGGATATTTTTAATGGAAGAAAGTAAAAACTTAGCTAAGAAAACACTTAACCGTGGTTTCTGGTTAGCGTTTTGTGCTTCTGCTCTCTGGGGAATTTCAGGTACTGTTTTACAAGTTGTTGCTAAGAATCTTAACATCCCGGCAATGTGGTTCATTGGCACTAGAACAACTGTAGCTGGAATCATTCTATTGATCGTCGGCTTAATTGTTTTGCCAAAAAATCAATTCTTTGCTGTTTTCAAGAATTGGAAAGATCTGTTAACATTATTGAGCTTCTCAGTCTTTGGACTATTGGCTAATATGTATACATTCTTCTTGTCAATTCAAACTGGTAATTCATCAACTGCAACCATCTTGCAATACTTATCGCCACTCTTTATCATGATTGGGGCAATTATTTTCACAAAGAAAAAGACCTCTCGAATCGATGTAATCTCTTTTGCACTGGCTTTGGTCGGGGTCGTCTTGATGATCACTCGTGGAAACCTTAGTCATCTATCTATTCCTTTGGTATCAGTCATCTGGGGAATCGGTAGTGGTATCACTGCTGCCTTGTACATTACAATTCCTCAAAAACTGATTGCTAAATACCACGGTATTTTAATCACCGGTTGGGGTATGTTATTAGCGGGAATCATCGCTAACTGCTTTAATCCCATTTGGGTCAACCCCCCTAAAATGAATACTGCTAGTATTCTAGGTGTAGGTACAGTTATCTTAATTGGTACAGTTTCTGCCTTCTTACTGATGGTTCTAAGTACGAAATACACAACTGCAGCAATCGTAAGTATTACTGATGCTGTACAACCATTTACTACCCTAATTTTAAGTATTATTTTCTTGAAATATGTTGTGAACTTACCAGAAATTATCGGTGCCATCATCGTAGTTCTTGCGATTTATGTCTTGAACCGTTATGACGATGTCGGATGATTTCTTCAACAAGTAATTAAACAAAATGCTCTCTGATTCTAATGTGAATTCAGAGGGCATTTTTTTGAAGCACTACGAAAATTCTGTTTTAATATACTTATACATGCTATTCAAGGAGGAACACAGATGAAAATTTTTGCTTATGGTATTCGTGAGGATGAACAACCTTCACTCAAAAAGTGGCAGGAAAATAATCCTGAAGTTGAGGTAGCTTTCACGGAAAATATTTTGACGGCCGATTCAGCTCGCTTAGCTGAGGGTGCAGATGGTGTCGTTACCTTACAAACCGCTGCTTACACTCGTGAAGCTTTGGAAGTTTTACAAAAACTGGGAATTAAATTTATTTCAATCCGTAATGTAGGTGTCGATAATTTTAATTTCACCGATCTTAACGATTTAGATTTCACTTTAACAAATGTGCCCGTCTATTCACCTAATGCCATTGCTGAACATACAGTTCTGTTAATGGGACGTTTGCTTCGTCGTGTACCTGAATTCGACCAAAAATTTGATAACGGTGACTTCACCTGGGCTCCAACAATTGGTAAAGAATATCGTGAACAAACTGTAGGTGTCATTGGCACAGGTCACATTGGCCGCGTGGTTATTCAAATTTTACAAGGCTTCGGTGCTAAAGTAGTCGCTTATGATGTCTATCATAATGAAGATATCGAAAAACTTGGTCTCTACGTTGATAGCTTAGAAGAGCTTTACAAGCAATCAGATATCGTCACACTTCATGTACCTTTGTTCGATAGCAATAAACATATGATCGACGACCAAGCTATCGCCCAAATGAAAGACGGAGTTTATATTATTAACTGTGCCCGTGGCGAATTGATCGATACTGATGCTTTGATTAAAGGTTTAGATAGTGGCAAAGTTGCTGGTGCCGGCTTGGACGTTTTAGATAACGAGAATGCAGTCTTTGGCAAGGTTTGGAGCAGTCCCGAGAATATTCCCGACGCCAAAATCAAAAATTTAGCTAATCGCATCAACGTTATTATTACTCCTCATAGCGCTTTTTACACGGAAACGGCAATTCACAATATGATCACGACCGCATTTGATTCCAACAAGCAGCTGATTGAAGGTTCCACTCCAGCTACAGTTGTCGACACTCAAAAATAATAGTGATTATCAAATATTAGCGGTAAAAAATGGCCTTAACCTGTCAGAAAATAATTCTCTAGACAAGTTAAGGCTTTTTTTAGTTCTGTTTTGTTTTAAAAAATAACATTTATATATTTTATAACACACATTTTTATAAATAACAATCTATATTAATAAATCATATCTCAATAATTTTTCTATACAAAAATGAAATATTTTTATTATCCATCCCCGCTATAATTACAAAGAGGAATATATATAATTTTTTTTATATTTAAAAAGGGGAGGAATATTTATGAGGTTCTTGAAAAACGGCCTGAGGTTGGTTGTTGGTTCATTTATCGTGCTCTTATTTTCACTTTTATTCCCAATAAAAACGACCCAAATTTTGGCCGATACCGATGATAATCAGAATGCGATTAATTCAGCTCCACCTGGTCTTGATATATCCAAATACTTTGTTTTGCCAACCAATCCCACGGTCTATGGGGATAATAATCCATACAATACTAATTCCGCAACTACTTATCGAAATAATACGATTCTTGGTTTAACCAACGGTAATGGTACCTATGGCGTATCTTGGTCCAATCAGTCTAATGACAACTATTTTAATATCAATCAAACAGAAACCATCTCTGCCTGGTTATATTTCGGGGCTGCTGGTGATAATGCCTCTTTAAACGGTCAAGGTATGGCTTTTGTCTTGCAGAATGATCCTAGAAAAACTAATGCTATTGGTGCAGGTGATCAAGGGTTAGGCGTCTATGGATACGATAAGTCTACCTATTTACCATTTTTCTATTCCCGTTTACCATCAACTGACTACATCGCTTCAACTGCTGTGCAAAACAGTATGGCTTTGGAATTTGATTCCTTAACAAATGATGTAACAAGTGAAAATTCACCACTACCACTTCAAAAAGGTAGTGGCTTGGGTACATATGATTACACATTAAACGGATATGACACAGCCGACACAACAGGCAAAATCACCGCTCCCGATGGGTATCCAAAAGATACAAAACTCGGTGCCGCAGGTCCATTTGGTCATATTGCCTTAACTTATCCTGGTAAAAAAGAATCTTACGCCTTGGGACGCGTTGGTTCCCAAAATTTAAGTAATGACCTTCTCTCTTTACTCATTAACAATTTTAAGGGCTTTGATCAAGCATATTCTGTTTTCCATTCAGGTACTAAGGTATCTGACTTAGTAGATGGTACTGATCTCCAGCATAATCCTTTGTATTGGCATCATGTTACTATTACTTGGCATAAATCAACTGACGGTGGTAAAACCAATCAACTTGAATACCAAATAAATGATAAATATCTAGATGGTACTCTAAATGCTAATGCTAATAATAGTGACTATGAATATTTAGATAAAACTTTCACAGTCGATCCCAAAGTTTTAAATGCTGGTTCAGATGGCAAGGTGTATTGGGGATTCACCGGTTCAAATACAGCTACAGCGAGCCTTTCTGGCAATCCTAAAAATCCTACTACTTACAATAAACTAGTTGTCTTTGAATCAATTCCAGCTTTGGTTACAGTAACTCCATCAACAACTATTACTGATCATAATTTAAATAAGGTAATCTATGATGATTCCACTTCAGATGTCGAGACCGTAAACAATGGCGATGACCTGACGCTTGATTACAATTTAGATGTTGATCGTGAAGCTAGCCGTAAGAACTGGACTAATGTAATTGCTAAAATGAATTTGCCAACAAATATCAACTATAAAGCTGATACCAACGGTAATATTGCTACAATAACTTATACAAACACGTTAACTAACAAAACATCAACTGACTATATCAGCGGTTCCCAATTAACTGCACAACAATTAAACTTCACATTGAGTAAAGCTTTAGGTGCTCAAAGTGGTGCTGACTTTGACAAAGTTAAGATTAGTATCAATGGACAAGCAAATAATCCTACTACTTCGGATCTAAAAGTTGGACCGGCACCATCGGTCTTCACCGGTAATGAAGCCATCGTCTCAACTAGTTCACCTAAGTTTATTATCAAAGGCAAAAAGGATTATACGTTACAATTAGCAAACCCTAGTGGTGATATCGATCTATATTACAAGAAAGCTAATACAGATTTAACGTTACCTACACAATTGAAATATAGTAATGGTAATACTTTTGACCAAAATAGCTCGATGAATTATACCGTCACCGTTAATGGCCATACTTATCACACAGTTGAAACAGGTGCCAATTTATCTAGTGATCTAAAAACTTACAATGGCTCAGTCCCTCTGAAATCCTTAATTGCTGCTGATTCTACTGTCAATGATTTCTGGGATCTCTTCCCAGCCAACACCACTCAAAAGGTCACTGTAACCGCCTATGACCGTGAGACCGGTTTGGTTTCGAACAGCGTTACCTACAATGTAAATATTCATGAAGATCACTTACTAAGCATGACGGTAACAAAAAATCTGACATTCCAGAGTACTAATACCTTCAGTACTTCTCGAATACTAAAACGTAAAACTAATTTCGATCTATCAATCTCAAGTAGACAAGATCCTTGGAAATTGAGCGTTTCTTCTAATGGTTTGGCTCAAGGTGGCCAAGCTTTCAATGGTAATGTCGTTTATAAGCATTCAGAAGCTTCTAACTCTCAGGATTTAACTAGCTCTCCAACTTTGATTGAATCAGACTCTACAATCAGTAATAATCTAATTGAAACTGACATTTCTAAGAACTGGACCGATAATTCGGGATTACTTTTGAAACAAACAGGTTCCAATACTAGTGGTACATATACAGGAACTCTTACTTGGACCTTAACTAGTTCCCTTGGCAGTAATTCGTAAAATTAGCAAAGAAAATATTTGATAGCGCTTTCAAAGAGAACTATAATGAACTTAAGAATTAAAGTTTATGATGTTGGAGGCGCTATATTATGAGACTTATAGCAAAGTTGTTCAACAGAATTGTAGACTATACGCTTAACTTTGATTGGTGGTAACAATTAGCTTACAAATCTGTAAGAGTAATGTTAGTGAATCAAATGTAGAAAAAATATCAAAACCCTTAATATACTTTTCAGGAGGTAATTCAAATGAGAAGTTTATTAAGAGTTTTTTTATTAGGTTTAGTAGTAATGATGGTGGGATATTTCGGAGCTTGTTTCTACAGTAAAGACAATACTAGTCAGGTAGCTCAAGCATTCAATGCCTATAATATTTTGGTCAAGCGTGAGCCTAAATACGTCAAGATCGATAATAAATCTGCTAAGGATACTGATGGTTACGGTAACTACACTTATGATTTAAAGAGTTATGACAAAGATGGACAAGAACATCCCATTCAATTCCTTGGTATGGGCAAGTTGAAGCAAGGACATTATCTAGAACTAGATACCAAGGGGAGTTACGTTTATTCATACAAAGAAGTTTTCCAAAAAGATATTCCTAGCGACGTTTATACAAAATTAAACTTATAATCAATAAAAATACCGATACATACTATTACAGTAAAAATGCGGAATAAAAGCACAGTTTCTTGTGCTTTGGCTAAAAAGAGCAGCAACTCAAAATCGGGTTGCTGCTCTTTTTGTCGTGTTGACCATCTAGCTTGGAATAACTAAACTAAATAAGTTACTACTTTTTATTTAGGAGCATTAAACATGTCGAAACAAATCAAGAAATCACTTTTTATCATGGTCTTTGGGACCTTCTTTGGTGTTTTGTGCTCTACTCTGATGAACACAGCATTACCAACCTTTATGCGAGTCTTTAACGTCAATTCTTCTACCGTACAGTGGTTAACTAATGGCTATACTTTAGTCAATGCCATCATGATACCTACTAGTGCCTTTTTCATAAAGAAATTTTCCTTCCGACACCTATTTATTACCTTCAGTTCAGTTTTCTTAATCGGAACGATTCTGGGAGCACTGGGCAACACTTTCATTATGGTGATCATCGGTCGAATGATCCAAGCAATCGGGACTGGTATGATGATGCCGTTAGTCAACGTCTTAGCAATGAAATATACTACCAGAAGTAAACAAGGAGCTGTTATGGGGATTATCGGTCTGGCTTTTAATTTCTCCCCCATCATCGGTCCTACGTTGTCAGGAGTGATTTTAGAGTACTTTCCTTGGCAATATTTATTTATCTTAATTCTGCCTTTCATTATCTTAGTAGTAATTTTGTCGATCTGGCAATTACCACAAATTGAAACCAACCAAAATCCACAATTTGACGTCCCTAGTTTGATCACAATCAGTTTAGGTTTACTGTTCCTCCTCAGTGGTTTCTCAAATATCGGACAAACAAACTTCCTAACCTTTCCCGTAATTGGCTTTACCTTGATTGGAATAGCCCTCATAGCTATCTTCTCCATTTTAGAAAACAAATCCACTAAACCAAT
This sequence comes from Companilactobacillus sp. FL22-3, assembly GCF_054881455.1. Classification (NCBI taxonomy): domain Bacteria; kingdom Bacillati; phylum Bacillota; class Bacilli; order Lactobacillales; family Lactobacillaceae; genus Companilactobacillus; species Companilactobacillus sp. FL22-3. Next base: position 219,729 of record NZ_JBTYYZ010000001.1, read on the forward strand.
CATCAACTTCGAAATATTCAAACACGCTCAATTTACCCTTGCTACTACGATCAATATGCTGATTGTTTTAACCATGTATGGTAATACGATTCTTTTACCGTTAATGATACAGATGATCTTACACAAGAGCCCGTTAGTTTCAGGACTAGCGCTTTTACCTGGAGCTATCCTAACTGGTTTCATGTCACCCGTCAGCGGTAGGCTGTTTGATAAATACCCCATCCGAAGAATCGTTCTCACCGGAGTTTTGATCGACTGCTTTGGAACTTTCATGCAAGCTGTCATCGATGTCAATGCTTCCGTTTTGATGTTGACTTTAGGTCAATTAATTCGCCAATTAGGCTTAGTCTTAATCCTGATTCCAATTCAAACGCATGCCTTGAGCGCTGTTCCCAAAGAGTTTCTGTCTGACGGTGTAGCAACGTTCAATACCTTGAGGCAGATTGCTGCATCCTTTGGGACAGCAATAATCATTGCTGTGATTACCTTAGCTGACAAAATAATTACTAACAGTACCACCAATCAAGCAGTCGGTATTCAAGCGGGATTTCTTGCCTGTCTAGGTTTTCTAATCGTGGCCTTAGCTTTAACTTTTAAATTGAAAAGGGTTTCATATTAATTGACTGATTATTCTCTCTGGCTATAAACTAAATATAGTTTTTGAATATTAATTAGAGGGGGAAATTATGAAATCCAAAAAAATGAGAGGGATTTTCGTTGCGCTAATAGTAATTATTGTAGCTGGGATTTCCTTTTTTTATATTCATAATCAAAGAGCACAACAAGGCACTACAGTTTACACTCAAAGTGAATTAAAGAAAATCTTGAAAAAGAAATATCCAGACTTTTACCAATACACTCGTTTGGATGAAGCTGGTCAGAATTTTATCATTCCCAATTTAAATCATACAACTACTTTGAATAAACAAGGGGCAGTCGTATCGGCCAAAAATATGGACCCCCAGGGCTTAGTTTTGGCTGACAATTATTTGCTGATTTCAGCTTATGATCGCCATCATCAAAATAATTCCGTAATTTATGTTTTAGACAAGGACACTAGAAAATTCAGTAAGACGATTGTACTTAAAGGGCATCCACATGCTGGTGGTTTGGCTTATGATGCCGAAAATAAAAATTTGTGGATCACAACTGTCAATGGCAAAAAACACGCTCAAATCTCCAGTATTGGCCTCGACAAAATTGAAAATTATAATGTCAAAAATACCAAAAAACCTATCACTTACAAGCAAAGTATCAATTTAGGAACAATTCCAGAAGCTTCATTTGTTTCATAACATAAGAATTCATTATTTATCGGCTTCTTTGATAAGAAAAAAGATGGTCTCTTAGCTAGATACAGTGTCAACGAAAACGGTACTTTGGATATCGACAAAAACAAAACCTTGAAGGTTTTGAAACAACGAAAGCTAGCTCAACCCGAACAAACTTATTCCTTGGACAGTAAAATGCAAGGAATTGCCTTTTATAAAGACAAGATCTTATTATCCAAATCCTACGGTCCCAAAAGCTCACACATTTTAGTTTTCAATGCACCAACTAATGGTTTTGACTTTAATTTGGATACAAAACCTCTCAAAGATATCCCTGCACCACCTTATCTGGAACAATTAGCTTCTAATGATGAAACTATCTTCTCCATTTTTGAATCAGGGACAGCCAAGTATCGTAAAAATACTAAAATCGTCCGCCTCAATCGAATTCTTGAATTGAATGCTGACAAATTGATCCAGTAATTTCAAATCTTAGTTTGACAAATATCAAAACCAGGTGTAGATTATTCACCAATAAATAATTAAAACTTATTTAATTTAATTAGACGTTGAAGAGAAGAGTAGATCAACTAGTAGTTTGCAGAGTGACCATCGGTGAGTGAAAAGATGGAACAAACGTTGATTGAAGATGAGCTTGGAGTCTTACCTAGGTGAAAGCCGAAGGTACGCAAGGATGCGATATCATCCCGGACATGTTAGTGTCGTTGAGGTATTTTGTGTCAGCAAAATATAAATTAGGGTGGTACCACGGGTGATCGTCCCTACATTGCAGAGAAGCTCTGTTAATGTAGGGACGATTTTTTTGTTCCCAATTCACTGCACTGAAATGACTCTAACCTCTTCTTTACCTTTAAATTGAATAAACTAAAACTCAGGAGGATTCACTTATGACAACAAAAACATTAAACAAAATTGGTTTTCAACATGTAGGAAGTTTTCTACGACCAGCCGAACTGAAACAGGCTCGAAAAGACTTTGCTGCTAAAAAAATTACTCAAGAACAATTGACAGCAGTTGAAGATCAAAGTATTAAGGAACTCGTTAATAAAGAAGTCGCTGTGGGTTTAGACTATGCTACTGATGGTGAATTCCGCCGCTCATACTGGCATCTGGATTTCTTCTGGGGTTTAGATGGAATCGATCATATTCATTACGGTGAGGGGTATCATTTTGCCCATGAAGAAACTCGTGACGATACCGCCGTTTTGTCTGGAAAAATCAGGTTCAACCCTAATCATCCCTTCCTAAAGCATTTCGCCTATCTTAAGTCATTAACCGATAATTTGGATATCGAACCTAAACAGACCATTCCTGCACCTTCTCAGTTGTATATTGAATTGATCCGCGGTACTAATAACGACAAAATCAAGCAATTCTATCCCAACATCAATGACTTATACCTCGATATTGAAAAAGCTTATCATGACACTATCGTGGCCCTTTATGATGAAGGAGCTAGAGTTATTCAACTAGACGATTGTTCATGGGGACTATTTTTAGATGATAGTTTCTTAGCCACACCTGATGGCAAAGCTTACGCTGAATCTGGTATTCAAGACATCCTCTTGGATTTGAATAACAACGCTATCAAAGACTTACCAGCGGATCTAACGATCAATACTCACGTTTGCCGTGGCAACTATCATTCTGACTTTGCCTTTTCAGGCGGCTATGGACCAGTCGCAGATACTTTATTTGCCAAAGAAAATGTCGACACTTACTTCTTAGAATATGATTCCACACGTGCAGGTGGTTTTGAACCTTTGCTCAAGGTTTCTGGAAACAAGCGTGTTGTTTTAGGACTAATAACTACTAAATCCGGCCAATTGGAAGACCGCCAAGATGTCATTGATCGTATCAAAGAAGCCAGCCAGTATTTGCCTTTGGATCGACTATGGTTATCAACTCAATGTGGATTTGCTTCCACTGAAGAAGGTAATATTTTGACCGAACAACAAGAATGGGACAAATTAAAACTCGTTAAATCAATCCAAGACGAAATCTGGGGGTAATTAAAACTTCTCAAAACCATTCAACCGTAAAAAAAAGCCCCTGATCATCAAGACCAGAGGCTTTTATAATTATTTAGATTCTTTTGTGTCGCGACTCTTTAAAAAGTCAAGAACAGCTTGTGTTTTAGCGCGTTTTTCTGCACCATTTTTTTGGTTTACAGGACGGCGGTGGCCAGTCATACCTTTATGTGTATTTTGTGACATCTAAAAAACCCTCCTTCCTGTTATACATTTAACTTATTTTATTAACCCTATTATTATAAGAGAATTCATTTCAGATTTCAACCGTAAATTTTAGTTGAATAAATTACTTTGGCATAAAAAAAACTAATCAATTATCATCTTGATCAGTTTTCTTAGTATCAATTGTTTTTAACCGAGAAACTGCGCAACTAGTTTACTTCGGCTGCAGAATCATCAGTTTTTTCCACTGCCGATTCTGACTCCTTAGCACTGACTGTTTCTTCGCTCTTATTATGCACACGGAATGCTAATATGAATCCAAAAACAGCTAATACTAATGTAAACACAAAACCGTAGTGAGCGCCATTAGTAAACGCTAACTTCGATGAACTTCCGCCATTTGCAAAGTAATTGGACTGACCAGTACTCAACAAAATGGTAGCAATTCCGGTCGCAACCGCACCAATAACTTGTTGGAACGTATTGATAATGGCTGACCCATCAGCTGATTGATATGCATCAAGCGAGTTCAAACCATAAGTCTGTGATGGTGACATAGCTAGTGGAACCCCGATCATCAAGACGATATGTGCAGCAATGATATAGCCTAGTGAACTATGTGAGTTACTGAAAATAAACATTGCAGCACCAATGATAGAGATCAAAAATCCTAAACGAGACATAACCTTAGCACCGATTTTATCGTAAGCTTTACCAGCTCCGAAAGAAACAACTGCATTGATCACACCACCAGGTAACATCACTACCCCAGTTAAAGCGACCGCAACGCCAAGACCATTTTGTAAGTACATTGGCAATAAGTACATCGCTGACAAAGTAATCCCAAAATTCAACATGACCAAAACTGAACCAGTGACGAATTTAGGATTCTTTAAAACAGCAAAGTCCAAAGTTGGAGTTTGAGCATGTAATTGTTGTCTGATATAAACAACCAAGAAAATCAGACCGACAACTAATGCAGCCAAAGCGATTGCCATATTTTTACTTAGGAAACTAATTCCAAAGACAATTAAACCGAAACTGATCGTAGAAAGAGCAATTGCTGCCCAATCAACTTTTGGCTTTGTGACTTCAAAGACATTCGTTAAATTCTTTTCCATGATAACTAAACCGATCAAAAGGAAAACAATGAATGACCAGAAGATAAATCTCCAAGATGAAACTCCCAAAATAATTCCGGAAATAGTAGGCCCGATAGCAGGAGCAAACATAATTACTAAGGCTGCCATCCCTAAAGCAGCGCCCAATTTATTAGGTGGGAATATTCTCATGGCAATAGAAAACATTAGTGGCAAAATAATTCCGGTCGCAATACCTTGAATCATTCGACCAACTAATAACATTGGAAAATTAAACGCTACAGCGGCGATAATTGAACCAACAATAAAATCAATTAATCCAAATCTGACCAAGCCTCTAGTTGAGAAATGTTTGGTCAAGAGACTGGACAAAGGCAAAACGATAGCAATTACAAGCATATAGCCTGTAACTAACCATTGAGCAGTACCTGTTTCAATATTAAAAGCTTTCATAATAGATTGAAGAGCAATATTCAATGAAGTTTCACTGAACATGCCGACGAATCCACCAATCAGAACACCCATTAATGATAATAATGGATGAAGAGGTTTTGTATTAATTTTTTGAGTTTGACTCATAAGTTACCTCCATTTGTTGCAACAATTGATTAATATAACAGAAAAAAATTTTCTTCGTAAGTTTTTTCTGAAATTTTTTTATTTTTTTCAATTCTTTTGCAACTTGGAGATATGTAAATCATGATTATAACTATTTATTGACACTATCCTGAATAAATGAATTAATCACTTTAATAGCCTGTTCCGAGTTAATACATTTACTCATTGCATTCTCAAAACGAACGTCATTTTGTAAATCAACCAAAAAACTAAACAAAGTTTGAACTTTGGGATATTCTTGCTCATTGATTGCCAACAAAAAAATAAGATTGATTTCATTGCCATTTTTATCCCACTTAATTGGCTGTTTCAATTGCATAAAAGCAACTTTAGACTTTTTTGATGCAAATTTAATTGGATGTGGAATGGCAATACCACCACCAATAGCCGTAGAGTACATATGCTCTCGCCGAAACATTTTTTCTCTAAAATCTGAATTTACAATATTTTGAGTTTCCAACTTGTCACAGAGAAAATTTAGAACTGATTCTCTGCTTTTCAATTTACTATTAACAAATGTTAATTTAGGATTGAAAAGATTATATAAAATCTGTTGTCCATTGGACGTTGAGGTTATGAAATCATAAAGTTCCTTACTATCATTTGCGAAGTTAGCTAAATCCACTTGAACCACTGGTATTTTGCTATTGAGAATTGGCACAGTTGAAATCAAAAAATCAACATTTTGAGGATAATTTGATTTTTTATAATCGGCATATGAATATACACCATTGATATTTAAATAATCGCTAAACCTACTTTCTAATTTAATTCTTAATAAAATGGCTGTAGCTGTCCCAGACCCACAAATAATTGCAACATTTCTCTTTTCCCAATGGTTACTATAATTTCGTTCCATTGAAGCTCCTATGTGCAAAGTAATGAATGATAACTCATCTTCCGATAAATCAAGATTTAATTGTTTTTCTAAAATACCTATCGAAGTGGCTGTCATTTCGTATGCTAATGGGAAAGTTGATTGAATTACATCGAGTAAGGGGTTCTTTCTGCCTTGGACTAATTCCTTTATCTTAACCACAGATTTGATATGCTCTGTTAAATTTTTAATCAATAAATTATCATTTAACAAATTGAATGTATAGTTATCTCTAATCTTATCCAAAAAAAGTAGTATAGATTTTCTTATCATTTCAGATTGTGCTGAACTAGATCCATTTACTATTTCTGGATTATTCAAAGCCACATGGTATTTAACATATTCTCTTTCAGATGGTGGAATAATAATTTTCAAACTCTTCTCCAACTGAAAAAACAATTGATCAAATGAGCTTTGAAAATCTTTTGTAACTATCAGATCACTATTAAAATTTGTCAATTCATGTCCTGACTTAATTCTAGAAATAGCCAAGGCCACGTGAACGACAATATTTTTTCTATTATAATCAGAAATATCTTCCATCACTGAACTAATAAAGTCATTAACAAACTTATCAATAGTCTGTAGATTTATATTATTAAATAAACGTTTTTCACTCTCAGTAAAGCCTAAGATATATTCGTGATAATTTTTGTTTTCCAATTGTTCAATAAAACAATAACGTTTGTCTTCCTCATCACCGACCAGAATTAACCCACCATCTTTATGATGTAATTCTATATTATATTGATCTAGTATTTTCTTTAATTCTGATATGTAGTTATTTAGAGTATTAATACTAATATATAATTTGTCTAATAAACTATCGATGGACAGGGGCTTGTCAGACTCTAATAAACTTGCTAAAAGATATTTGATTCTGTCATTTGATGTTTCTAAAGAAGCATGTTTATCTAAAACCTTCAAATCAGATTTTATTTGATCTATTTTTGAATTTTCATTTAGTTGAATAAAATATCCTTTCCCACGATGATTCTCAATTGATACATGATAACTTTCTATATCTGCATTAAGCCTTTTTATATCCGTTCTAATCGTTCTAGTGCTAACTTTTAACCTCTTTGACAATTCATTCCCTTGGACTTCAACTTTTGCTAAAAGAATTATTATCAAGATTTGTTTTAAACGTGGATAAGAGAGTTTGAGCAATTTTCCATTCCTCCTTATTCAGTCACTAATCTAATAAAAAACCAACCTTCAATATTTTTATTTGAAGATTGGTTATATTATTAGTACTCGAAATAGATACTTACAATTTTAGCATGTTCAATGTTGTCCAATTTAACAGTGTTATTACTTACCTTAAGATCACTAATCTTATCTTCTTTCAAATCAACTTGCTCGACTCTAGTTGGATGCTTTTTAAAGATAATTTGATCATTTTGAGTTACTCCACTAACACCATTATAAAATCTTGCAATATATCCACTACGATGGTTGGCTTTCTTTAAAGTACTTAAGACTAAGTTACCTTGAGTCTCTAGTATGCTATCTTCTTCGTTTAAAATACGATCAACTGAATCCATATTAAAAATTAAGCGACCATTTAAGAACTCTGAATATTCGTAAAATTGTTCAGGGGTATCAAAAACTTTAGCCTTATTAGCGACATTGCTCAAGTCAAAACTTCTATTTCCAATAAATAATCCAAATTCAAAAGTAAGTTTTTTATTTAACTCTGCAGCTGGAGTGGCAATAGTTCTTTCCCCCGAAGCTCTACCTGGACGATATAATAAATCAACTTTACCCATCATGCCGTACGTTCTAAACAAAGTTAATCTGATTGTTGAATAGTTGTCTCCAATAATCTCGTATTCTCTGACCCCCTTGGGAAATACAGCAACAGTATTCGTATTATTTGCTAATGCAACAAATGACTGACAAGTTTCAATAGAAATTGGTTTTTCATTCCACTCATCCTTATTTTGTTGCCACAATTGCATTGCCTGTTCACGATATACTGGACGCTTAATTACTCCAAATTGCTGATCCGCATACGAAACTTTAGAAGCAATTCCCGTTGCAAAATCGACGCACAAACGATGATCTAAAGGCTTATTATTATCAATTGAAACTTTAAATCCGATTGTAGAAGATGCTTTATTAAGTCTAATCTCTAGATCAACGGGCATTGCAACATTACAATCTTTATGAGCTCTGTCTTCTAAAGTACGAGGTACTTTAAAGTCAAAATGTATCTTGGCAATCGAAGCTAATTCAGATTTTTCAATGGTGAAACTACTTTTTTGATTTGTTGAGTAGATAACCATATCTTTTTTTGCTGGAGAATAATTAAATGAATCACCATCGTCCCCATTCTCTTCAAGAATAGCCTGATTTTTATAAACAACTCCAGATTCCTTATCTTTGATATTAAGCGATCCATCATCTTGAATTTCAATTTCAAAGTAATCATTTTCAAACTTATTATTGGAACTTTCCTTGAGAACTTTATTCTGTGCTCTTGATTCATTCAAATATAACTGTTTGTATCCCATTGCTGGAACATCTTTTACAAAAACAGAAGCAACAACTTTATACACTTTTTCAGGACGATAAATCTTTTCACCCGGATTTAGTTGAATTGTTTGTTCCAAAACATAATCAGTAACGTCTTTAACGGATTCAATTGTAAAATCAATGGAATTATCATTTTCATCAATAATTTCAAAGTCCTTGGATGGAGCGTAGAAGGAAATTTGAGTAATTTCAGTCCTATCCACTGGCAATGTATTAAACGCAGTTAAACTAATTGAATACTTCTGATTCATTTTAATTCTAGTCGCAATTTCACGTAATGTGACTTCAACTAAGTTTGTACTAATATCTCGAGCTTGCTTGTAACGCATATAAACGTCTTCATTAGTCGTATCAGATACACAAGATCCTATAGAATCATGGGCTGCATTTTCAAACATTAATTCCCAAATATCATTAACTGCCTCCCGAGGATAATCGATTCCGTAGTGCTCTCCCATAGTCAAAACTGGTTCCAAGATATTAACTAAATAATATTGAATTTGAGTATTCAATTTTTTCAAGTCTGAACGTGATGAATAAATAGATTTATGAATCCTCATATTCTTTCCATTAGTCAATTCGCCACTAATTTGTTCTAGCTTAGGATTCTCATCCTTTACAGCATCAATGTATTCCTGAATGGAACTAACCTCAAAATGAAAATCTTTATCAATCTTATTCAATTTACTAATTAATTGAGGTAGATCCTTTCTGGCTGGTGCTTGATCAAAGCCATTTGGAAGTGGTATATGATTGGTAGTAGCTCTTTTAACCAGTGATGAAAATGGTTCTTGGTGCATTAATTTATCAAGCTGAGTCTCATCAACAACACCGACAATATAGTATCCGCAAGGTATTTGATAGACATTTACTTCTGTACCATCTTCACCTTTCCAAAGATACTCATTGTGTTTAACGTCTTCATCAGACACGCCTCTCCAAAACATCGTATCTGAAATACCAAACTCTTTGTAAATTTGAGGCATACTTGATTCCTGCCCAAATGAATCAGGAACATAGCCAACATTCATATAGCCACCTAATTTACTAGCTATATCCATGCCACATTGAAGGTTTCTGACAATGCTCTCTCCAGAGATAACAAATTGATCTGTTTGAGTGTACCATGGTCCTAATATCAGCTTCTTATCCGATACTAGTTGTTTAATTGTATTTTCGTCTTGTGGTCTCCACTTTAGATAATCAGTAATAAGTGAAGATTGCCCATCCAAGATAAAACGATCATATCCAACATTATTTTCTAAGTTATTTATTACATTTCTTAAATCCTTGAGTAAATATACCTTTGAGCGTGAGGTAGTAAAATATCACTCGCGATCCCAATGGGTATGTGGAATAACGTGAACTGTTTTAACCATTTTTTCTTATAACTTCCTTCTAAATAATTCTATTCTATACTGATTTTAATATCGTCTAAGTCTTCATCTTCCTCTTTTTCTTCGGATGAAACATTGAAGTTTGCGACAAGTGGAGCAACAATACCAATAAATAATGCACCGACTAAAATACCAGCAATATAGGCTAATTTATTATCAGCTGTAATAATCCCAGGAAGTCCACCCAATGGAGGAATATGCGATTTCATACCTAAAAGTTCACCAGTTACAGCACCTAAAGCTCCTCCGATCATATTAACTGGTAATAATTTCAAAGGACTAACAAGGAAGAATGGGATAGCACCTTCAGTAATACCAAATGATCCCATAATTAAATCATTACGGCCTGCCATAAACATTTCATCTGAGAAGCGTTTACGTGGATAGATAAATGTTGCTAAAGAATAACCCAATGGAATACAACAAATTGCAATATTTGTCATCAAAGCTGGTCCATAAATACCTTCGATAAATAGAATATTACCAACCATCCAGGCAGCCTTATTAATTGGTCCACCTAAGTCAGTACCAATCATGGCACCTAGAACTAGTGCAACGATTGCACCGTTTGTGTGATTATTAATCATAGCCTTAACCCAATTTACTAGGGTGACATTTAACCATGACAATGGTCCAGATAAAATAACGCCAACAACAATTGCAACCGCACCTGTGGTAAGAAGTGGCACAATCAACAATGGAAGAGCTGATTTCCAAGCTTCACCGACTTTAATTTTTCTGCAGTAACGTGCAACATATCCGGCAACAAATCCAGCAACCAAAGCTCCTAAAAATCCGGCGTTAATAGTTGTAGCTAATTGTCCACCAATAAAACCTGCACCTAGTGCGGGTTTATCACCAATGGCATAAGCAACATATCCTGCAATAACTAAGTTAACTAATCCAATACCAATCCAACCAACTTGATTGATTTGATAAAGCATATGGAAGAAATTTGTAGCATTTTTATATTTAGAAAGATCATTGACACCAAACATCATTCCGATTAATTGGGGAATACCAACAATCATGGCACCACCAATTACTGTAGGAATCATGTATGAGATACCACTCATCAAGTAACCTTTCCAATCGGCTAATAGTTTTTTCATGATCTATGCCTCCTGTACTGTAGAAACACATTTTTTCAAAACTGCCTTAGGTGCACGGATACAAACATTAATGTCAACTCTTAATACCTTTTTACCTTTGAAGCGATCCATACCAGTAATCTTTTGATCAGACGCAATTAAAACAAAATCGGCATCATCTGCTTCTTGCTGTGTAATTGCATTAACTGGGCCCATAGAACCTTGTTGCTCCATCTTAACGTTATATCCTAATTCTTTTCCTGCTTTTTCTAAAGCTTTTGCAGCCATTGGCGTATGTGCCAAACCTGCTGGACAAGCTGAAATTCCAACAATATTCATCATACATTTACCCCAATCTTAGTAGTTATATATTCTGAAATCTTTTGTGGATCTTCGAGATCTCGGATTTCCTTTTTAAAATCATCTTCCAAGAGTGCCGTAGCTAAGTTGGACAACATTTTTAAATGTGTAGTACCAGCTCCACTCTCGGGTACAATAAGTGCAAAAATATCAGTCACAGGTCTATCATCATAAGTTTTCCATTCAATAGCATTTCTGGTTCTTACATAAATAATTCCGGGTGACTTAACAAAATTTGTTTTAGCATGTGGAATTGCAAATCCTTCTTGTAATCCGGTTGAATAGTCTGCTTCCCGATCTAGAAAAGCCTTATACAAACCATCTGATGAATCTGTATAGCCTAAATCACAAGCTTTTTTGGAAATATAATTCAAAGCTGAATCTTTGTCGGGAATGTCCACATCTAACAAAATATTTTGTTTTGGTATATCCATTGCTATACCTCCTTTCTTTTTTTGTAACCCCTTACATTTACTATTTTAGATACTTTACTATTTTTGTAACCCTAAGTAATTTCCAAGTCTTTTGGAAATTGCTACTGATAAAATAAAAAAAGAATACATTCCTTCAACAAAAAGGTATGTATTCTTTAAAATTATTAAACTTATTCTATTCTAACGATTAATCGATCGAGCCATCCGAGTAATAGCGTGACGTTCCCCACGAATAGCTTTACTCAAGGCATAGATATTTTCAAATGGTGATTGAATCCGCCAAGCTGCATCACCGACATGTTGAATATCTACTCCATCGATTTTATTTCTGACTGCAATACTTTCAATAAAACTGTGTCCTGAACCTTCTTGGCTAGTTCCAATTGTACTCATAACAAGGGCGCCCTTACTATGAGCCAATTTAACTACAGCTTTTAACTCATCATCATCGAATCCTGGCACTGTCCCCACTGCTGGTACCAAGATCACGTCAGCTCCAGCTTCCAAAAAGGCGGTCACGGAACTTTCACTGACAACTGGTTCATCAACTCCAGCACCATGCATTTTACCGGCTATTACTAAGCCAGAGAAATTATCTTTCGCTACTTGAATATTTTTAGCGATTTGGGCATTAGTTACGCCAGTTCCGGGATTTCCAGTCAATACTACAAAGTTGAATCCTAATCTTTCAGCTTCTTTTAAAGTCTTTTCACTAGCCATCCGTCCTTCTGGAATAACTAGTCGATCTTCTGCCATCTTGGCATCAGGATCAACTGGCTCAAGGTTAACTCCAATAGGTCTGCCGACTAATTTTTGTAGACGATGGATACTTTGGCCATCATGATGAGGTTTAGCAGTTCGACTAGTTTCTTCGCCAGGATAGAGTCCTAAAATAATTGGATTAAGCACATCGAGCCCGTTTAACAAAATCATGTCGGCACCAAAAGCAGCTGCTACTTCTGAAGTAGTTATCCCGTCGCTGGGTTCTTCCATGACGACATTTTCGCTCAAAACTACTCGTCCTTCACTAGCTTTAATGCTTTGCTTCAATTCCGCACCATTCATTGCTAACATATCGCTAGAATCTGCACTAATTAATCGTTTGACCATCTTGAAATCATCCTCTTTTCTAAAAATTTATACTGTAGCGTCTGACAAACTTTCACCTTTATCTGCTTTAGAATCTGTATCAATCTTTTCTTTCAAAGCATCATCGGCATCTTCTTCAATTCGTTGTTGCTTATTCAAGGTAATCATAAATGGTAAGTAAATCAACACGTCAAGTACGATATTAATTGCTTGAATCAAAGAGCCAGTCCAACTATTTGTAGCTAGAAAACCAGAGATAATTGGTGGCATGGTCCAAGGTACAACCGCACCGTTACATAACGGAACAAAACCTATTGCCATAGCAAAATAAGTCGTTATGGCATTGACCATTGGGGCAATAATAAATGGAATAATCAACGTTGTATTCAAAACAACTGGCAAACCAAACATTGTTGGTTCATTAATATTAAAAATACCAGGAGTAATTGTCAATGGTCCCATAATTTCAGATTGCTTGCTGGCTTTATGCAACATGATCAAAATACCAATACTGAATACTAAACCAATAGTGGCACCACCACCACCCATATAAACAAAGTTATCGATAAATGGTTGAGCAATGATATGACCATGGTGAGCAAGATCCAGATGACCTGCTTGAGATAATACACGGTTGGCATCAGTATTCATCAACCAAATAGGTGAAATAATCGGATTAATAACATTTCCACCGTGAATACCTACGAACCAGAATAAACTGTTTAACATGATGGCAACTAAAGTACCACCTAATGTATCACCTAATAATCCTAGTGGCTTCGAAAGGATATGTAAAAGAATTTCATGAATATTTCCTAATCCAGTCCATGTTAAAAAGGCATAAATTGCACCAAAGATAGTAATGATCAAAGCTCCAGGAATTAAAGCGCTGAAACTTTTCGACACTGCAGGTGGAACTGTATCAGGTAATTTAATTTGAATATCATGGTTAATGAACCATTGGAAAATATAACCCGTCAATAGTCCTAACAAAATAGCAACGAATAGACCTTGACTACCTAAGAAACCGTATGGCATTCCCTCTAATGGAACCTTGTCTCCACTCATGATACTTGGTGTAACGACAAAGAATGAAGCAACGGCAATGATTCCGGCCGATTTACCATCAGTTTTATATTGTTCTGCATAACTAGCTGCAATACCAAATGCACTGACCAGACCAATTAAACCAAATGAACCATTAACGATTTTAACGAATACTTGTGAAATAGTAACTCCCTTAATAGAAGTTGCTGCTAACCAACTTGTCCAAGCTGGAATTGGAAAACTATTGGCAATCATAAAAAACGAACCAATAATGATCAATGGCATAGCAATCGCAATACCATCACGAATTGCAATCAATGGTTTCATTTGTCCCATCTTAACTGCAATCGGCATTAAGTGTTTTTCGACGGAGGCTGTGAATCCTCCACTCTTTTTATCATCCATAATACTTAACTCCCTCAGTTTATTGTAACCGGTTACAAGTTAAAAAGTATCATGTTGGTATAGTCCATTCAAGAGAATCCTGTTTTTTTAGAAAAAAATATATTATTTTCCCATTGTTTTTTATATTCAATTTATCCATTAAAAATTTCAATTTATTGATAAAATAGAATCATTAAAAAAAGCCTTTATAACGATAAAAAGCCTTTGTAACTACATTCCGTACTCTATTTAACACTTTTTGTCATAACGCCTGTAACAGACGTAATAAAAAAAACACGAAGACTGTTTTTACAAAAAAAGACCCTCAAGGGTCCTTTAATCACGCTGTTTTAATACCAAGCAGGTTTATCACCATCGGTATTAGGTTTGTTGACACCGATTGATTCACGTTTGAACTTGTCAGGATCTTGTGAAATATCAACTACGATTTGAGCAATCGATCTTCTTGAAACTTCAGTTCCCTTGAAGTCTTCACCCTTTTGAGTGACCTCGTAATCGACCTCTGGCTTATCAGTTAACCAAGCAGGACGGATAATTGTATAATCAAGGTCAGAATCTTCAATAACCTTTGCCGCTGCTGCGTAATTAGTAATATAGCTGCCAAGAGTCTTATTATTCCATTCGCCAAATTTACCAGGAACTTCGTCATAAATACCCAATGTTGAGATCCAGACCAAGCGAGTCTTCTTTTCGGCATGCATGGCTTCTACCACGGCCTTAGCTTCATCCTCAATATTGCCACCAGCAAGGTTAGCATAGACCAAATCGACATCTTTCATTGCTTCAATCAAGGTATCAGTATCAGTCGCATCCCCTTCAACCGCTTCAACCAAGGTATGAGAATCTGCAAAATCCTTCAAACGGCCAGCATTACGAAGATATAAACGTAATTGTGTATCAGTCGTATCTACAAAAATATGTTCAGCTAGACGAGCAATTTTCCCGTTAGCTCCTAAAACTAAAACTTTAGTCATTTATTTTTCCCCCTGCATTAAGTTTCTACGTCAAATATAAGTGAGTTTTTGATTTTTTACAAAGAATGTTTCTCGCTAATCTCATGACAGCCAAAAATTAACAAACAACCAATTATTATAAATGTTATGATTTTTGATAAAAAATAAAATTTAAGATGTCAACTGACAGAATGTCCAAAATTGTGAATATTATTACAATCGAACACAGCTAGAACAAAGCCAAGATGGTATAATTATTGAGTAATACAATGTACTAAGGGGGACATCTATGGCACGCGATGTGGCTCATTTAATCAAAGTTGCGTCGAACGAAATTTCTCGTCAAATCAATACTTTCGCTGCTAAATATGGCCTGACTGGAACCCAACTGCAGATCATTCATTACTTATCTCAGTCTCCTGTCGAAAATATTTATCAAAAAGATATTGAACAAGAATTTAATATCCGACGTCCAACTGCAACTAAAATTTTGCAGACAATGGAAAAGGCCGATTTGATCAACCGCTACCATGCCAAGGCTGATTCCCGTTTGAAACGAATCGTTTTATCTTCTAAAGCTAAAGAATTGGTGACGCCGATCGATCAATTTATGAACGAAAATAATCAAAAGATTCTTTCTACTTTAGGAGCTTTAGAACGACACAGTTTTGTGCGGGCATTAAGTAAGATCCCCCAAAAATTGAAAAAGTGAGGTAAGGATTTAATGACTAAAGTAATAATGGATTGCGATCCTGGTATCGATGACGCAATTGCTTTAACAGTTTTACTTGCACATCCCGAAAAGGCTGATTTACTTGGTGTTACTACTGTTGGTGGTAATGTCCAACTTGAATATGTTACTAAAAATGCTCAAAAGCTATTAACATTTCTCGGTTCAAATGCTGAACTAGCATCTGGTCAAGCATCCCCACTAGTAAAAGAAATTGAAACTGCTGGCGAAATTCACGGTAAAACCGGTATGGACGGTTATGACTTCCCTGAGAACAGTCTTGACTACCCATTGGCAAGTCATAACGCCGTTACATTCATGTACGACCGTATTTCTAAGAGTGACGAAAAAGTTAATATCGTAGCAACAGCTCCAATTACTAATGTTGCACTTCTATTGAAGACTTTCCCTGATATTAAGGAAAAGATCGAACACATCTATATTATGGGTGGTTCAACCCTTCAAGGTAACATCACTCTAGCTTCTGAATTCAACGCTTACGTTGATCCTGAAGCTATGGATATCGTCTTTAACTCCGGATTGCCAATTACTTTATCCGGTTTAAACCTAACTGAAAATAAAGCTTACCTAACAATGGATGAAATTAGTAAAATCAAGGATCTTGGACGTGTTGGCGTTATGGCCAGCTCAATTCTAGATTTCTATGCTTCTGCTGAAGTGGCAAAAGGTATGACAAAGATCCCTGTTCACGATGCCTGTGCGGTAATTAGTTTGATTGCTCCTGAACTATTCACAAAGAGCACTAACTACTCAATGGACGTTTGTCTCACTAACGACCAATACCGTGGTATGACTTACCCAGATCGTCGAACAGATGCTCCACAAAAGAACAACATCAAAGTTCTTGAAGATGTTAACCGTGAAGCCTTTGTAAAATTCATCTTCGATTCGATTCAAAGTTTCGACAAATAAATTTAAAAAGGTGTGTTCTAATTGTCAGTCAAAATTTCTGACGACTTAGACACACCTTTTATTATTTTTAGATCTAAGACAAAATAAAATACTTCATAATTGTTAGGCGAGAAACTTAACAATTATGAAGTATTTTTTATTGGATTTATTTATTAATGTTGGTTGCAAAGTCAGGTTCGTAATAGGAATTGTTTTTCAAATTCAAACCACTATTCAATCTGACACTTGAGATCCAGACCCATTGGTTGGTTCCAATCTCGCCCCAATATGAACCATATTTATTAACAACTAGTTTATCGATCTTCCATGCTGAATTAGCTGGTAATGATAAATCATAAGCGTTGGTTTCAGTATTGTAAGTTTTTTGAGCAACGGTAGTAGTTCCAATTAATCCATTACCAGGAAGTGGAATGCCACTATTAGTGTTGGTATTAGTATTATTACTTGCAGTGTCATCAACTGTTATATAAGCGTCTGAGACGAATTCATCTGTGGCAACTTGATAGAAAACTTGTTTATCATAATGTAATTCTTCAGTACCAAGTGTCCATTTGCTGCCAGCTGGCAATTGTGTACCAATCTGATCGCCGTGACCATTAACAATATTTGCGGCTGTATTCATCGTACCAACTTTTCCAGCAACAGTTGAGCCAGTCGTAATGTAACTGCCATTACCGGAAACATCAGTCGTAGCAGTAATAGTAATATCGTTTAGAGAGATCCATTCGTTATTACCAACTTGATATAACGTTAAACCGTTCTTTTTCATTACTTGGCCGATTTTCCATTGGCTACCTTGACGAAGAACATAGCCTGTAGCAGCACCATTATCGTTATAAACATTGGCAGTTTGATTGATCGTAGCAATTTTACCGGAGTTACTATCAGTTGATACTGAAGTACTTGTATCAGTAGTATTCTCACCATCTAGGGTGACGTCAAGCGTACTGATATATTCGTTTGTCCCAACTTGATAGTAGACCTGTTTGTTGGCGTGCAAAACATTTCCTATTACCCAACGACTGCCAGCAGGTAATGTTCTACCTGTGGTATTGCCATAAGCATCAACAATATCCAAAGTTTGCTTAGCTGTAACAGTTTTTCCGGCATCAGAATTGTCAGTCACGTAGTGATCATTTGTGTGAGTAGTATCTTCGGGATTAGCTGACCCGATAACATTACTTACTGATGAAGCAGGAATATATTCATTTCCACCAATTTGATAGTGGGCTACTCCATTTAAAGTGATTTGTTGGCCTAATTGCCATTTACTTCCACTTGGTAAGGTAACGCCAGTAACTTTCCCATTGGCATTATAGACAGGTGTAGCATTAGTTACCGTTCCGACAGCACTTGCACTAACCGTTTGACTAGGTAGAGCACTTAAAGCGGCTGGTGCCAACATGATGGCAACAGCTGAGGCAACAAGAATATTATTTTTTTTAGTCATTATTTACATCTCCACATAAATTTGATCACACTAATTAACATACTCAGTTTAATTGATATGGAATTCAAATAATAGCTAACGGTCAAAAATTTATCAAAGTTTTACATTTCATTTGTGATACGTGCGATGATTGATAATCATGAAAGAGCGATAAATTTGTTCAGTTAGAACTAAGCGCATCAATTGATGTGGCAACGTAAACTTACCGAAACAAATACTATAATCAGCTCGTTTGGTAACTTCCGGGCTGACTCCCAGTGACCCTCCGATGACAAAAGTGATATCGGAAGTGCCATATGTGGATAAGTCGTCAATTTTTTTGGCTAATTCTTCTGATGTAAGTTCTTTTCCACGTAAATCTAGTAAAATCACATATTCCTTATCCTTGATTTTACTTAATATTCGTTCCCCTTCAATTTGTTTCACCCTTTGGTCTTGAGCTTCACTTAAGCTCTCCGGTGCCTTTTCGTCGGGACACTCGACGATTTGAAACTTGCAAAAAGCGCCTAACCGCTTGGCATATTCGGCAATCCCCGCCTTAAAATATTTTTCTTTCAATTTACCTACAGTAACAACTTTAATATTCATAATCTAAAATTCTCCTCGATTTATATCATACGAAAGTCTTTTAAGAATGCCAAATTTAATTTAAAACCGAATTATCATGACAAATGCTTTTTACACAATAAAATAAAAGTTTGTCCGTTTTTGTGAAACATCAATTATCCTTGGTATAACTACATTTTATAGCAGTGCCCGTATGACGATAATTTTCTATCCACAGCTGTGGGTAAAACTGTGGATAACTTTTCTACAAGAGTTTTTCCTGATTTTTGCTACTTATGCACAAGTTATTAACAATTGTGGATAACTCCTGTTGATTAGTTTTCTGAAAAGTCGAAATAAATATTCCAATATAAGAAAAATGTTCAAAAAAAAGCGTGAAACCAAGATTTATTGGTTTCACGCTAATTATTTACTTAATCGGTTGTTTTCTTAGTTAAGTGTACTTTCGCAGTCTTTAGCTTGCCGTTTCTGTAATACTCGATCGAAACAGTATCACCAACTGAATGTGAGTACAAGGCTGTGTGTAAGTCTGCAACTGAAGTTACCGTCTTGTTTCCTAACTTAACGATTACATCGTACTTCTTCATTCCGGCTGCCTTAGCAACTGATCCTGAAGTTGTGCTGTAAACTACTACACCCTTAGTAACACTACTTGGTAGTTTCAAGCTCGATTGAGAATCATCAGTAATTTGATCAAGGTCTAAGACTTTAATACCAAGCGATGGACGCTCAACTTTACCATTGGCAACTAGTTGATTGATGATCTTGACTACTTCGTTACTTGGAATAGCAAAGCCCATGCCTTCAACAGATGAACCGTCAGTGCTTGAAGCTAATTTCATTGAATTAATACCTACGATTTGACCAGCAGCATTAACTAAAGGTCCACCAGAGTTACCAGGATTAATTGCCGCATCAGTTTGCAGAACTGTTGCTTCACCAGTAGCTTGCCCTGTTGTCTGGTCTTGGGTAGTTACGGTTCTATTCGTAGCAGAGATAATACCTTGGGTAACTGTCGTAGCGTATTCGCTACCTAGAGGCGAACCGATAGCAATTACAGGGTCACCAGGTGAAACGTTGTCTGAGTTACCAAATGAGGCTGTGGCTGGTACTTTGCTGCCAGGAATTTCAAGCACAGCCAAGTCAGTGGTTGAATCAGTTCCGATTAATTTTGCCGAAACTTTCGTACCATCTTCCAAGATGATTTCAAGTGAATCAGAGCCCGCAACCACGTGATTATTAGTTACGATATAACCTTTACCATTTTGTTTGGCATAAATCACTCCAGACCCTTCACTGTACTCTTGCAAATTGCTGTTAGAAGAACTGGAGTTGGAATTAGAAGAACTGCTGCTATCTCCATTTTCATCAGCTTGTCCTTGAGTTTCTGAACCGGAATCGCTTGATGAACCACTGTCACCAAACAAATCACCAAAGATCGATGAGAGACTTTCGTCACTAGAACTCTGTTCCTTTTGTTTTTGTAAATTAATTACCGAAACAACAGCTCCATTAACCTTCTTGTAGGCTCCTGACATTGTACTAGTGGTATTTACCTTCGTGTTGCTAACTTGAGCACTACCTGCAGTATTGCCCACACTAGCTGTATCAGAAGCATTATTGCCGAAATATGTAAAACCAACAAAAGCGATTACCACACCTAAAGCGGCGGAAATAAAGGCTACGATACCAGTCTTAAGCAAAGAATTATTACCCGAATTTCTATTCGAACCACGTTTCTTTTCTTCAACTCTTGACTCGTTTTTGTCGTTATTATCATTATTCATACATTTTCACTTCCCCACATTTTACTAATTATAATAATACAGTTGATTTATGAAAAAATTATGAACGACTTATGATTAAATTGTTTCTTTTATAACGCAATCAGAGGGTCTGCCACAGCTGGATCTGTATCGTGGACTTTAAAGTCTTGGCCGACGCCAAAATCATGATCCTCTAAAACCTGAGTAACCTCGTCACGTGCTGCAGCCTTGGTATTATTTTCCTGACTCAGATGACCTAAAAAGATCTGTTTAGTATGATTGCCAATCACATCCATCAGCGTATGGGCACCGTCTTCATTAGATAGGTGGCCTTTTTCACTGAGAATACGCTGTTTCAAAGGCCAAGGATAAAAGCCTTCCCGCAACATCTCGACATCATGATTGCATTCCATCAAATAACCATCAGCATTCTCAATCGTCTTTTGGACCCGCTCAGAAACATAGCCTGTATCAGTCAAAATCACGAATTCTTTGCCATTATGATAAAACTTATAAAACTGTGGATCAACAGCATCGTGTGAGACCGCAAAACTCTCTACATCTAAATCATCCAACGACATAACTTTATTGTGGTTAAAGACATTTATCTGGTCCTCTGAGATTTTACCAATCTTAGGCAGCATCGCTTCCCAAGTCTTTTGATTAGCATAAATACTGAGGCCATAACGCCGTGCCAATACCCCGACACCTTTAATATGATCAGTATGTTCATGGGTAACAAATAATGAATCAACGGTCGTAATATCTTTACCGATACTCTCCATCGCCCGTTTGATCTTGATCCCTGAAAGGCCTGCATCTACTAATACACGATGCTTAGGGGTTTCAATGTAAGTCGCATTGCCAGAACTGCTGCTGGCTAAAACACTAATTTTTAAACTATCATCATTGGGCACTATAATTATCTCCGTTTGTTGAACTCTTTATAATATTGCCGGTAAAGGCATTAACTTTCTTAGTTGTAGAAACCTTGCTATCTCTATTCCTGATCGTAACGAACCAAACTGGAATATAGATCGTACTATCTTTAGCTTCAAGCAACTTCGTATAGGCTAAGTTTGCATATGCAATCTTCGAATTATTAGGTATCTCGGAATTAGCATAAAGATTCGTCACGACATCCTTTTCACTCTTGATCGTCTGTCTTTCGTGAAGAATGATCATTGACTTAACATACGTCTGACTATAACCTACCACTTCTCCACCTGAAACGTTAAAAATAAGCTGGTCTGTTTTGTCATAGACATCCCCCAATGATCCAGTTCCTACATAGATTATTGAAGAGGACGTTGAGAGTTGCGGCGAATATTTATACTCTTTGCCAAACAAAACATTGCTCTCTTTTTTTATAAACTTATCCAAAATTTTCTTACGATTATTTTTTGTAACTGTAAAAGGCTCATTTAAACTACTTGAAATTTCATGATTGACATCCGAATATTCGACTTTTTGATTACGTAATTTCTGAACATTTTCTGCCAAAGATTCATCCGGCTGGGAACCTAAATAATAAGCATAACCATGCTTGGTATCCAGATTGCTAAAACTGATATTACGCTTACGCATTTCGGTGACGGTCGAGGTATTAGTACTGGAACTGTTGACTAATTGCTGACTGGTGAGAAATGACAAGAATAAAAAGATATCGAGCGAGAAAAATACTATTAAAAAAATTACTTCGATTCTTCTAAAATCCATCTAATCTTCCTCCGCACTTTCATTTGTCCACTCGTTATATGACTTCCAGTGACCACCGATCTTAATGTAATAAGTAGGTTTGAGATCAACAACTTTTTCATTGTCTGTCTCCGACTCCCATTCATAACCTACTTCGATATCTTGGACATCATTTGGTGAATAACCAGCCCGTTGTAAACCTTTAAAAATTGAATTAGTTGACTTCAATTTCGTGGCAGCTTGATTTGAAGGTACTGGAACTTCTAAGACTTTATTCAAGAAATGTTCCGTACTGCCTTTTCGACTGAATTTAACCTGTATGGAGCCAAACTGACTCTTTTTAAAGATTGGGAACCCTTCGACATACTCTCTGAAAACTAAGCTCTTATCGTCCCAATTAGCGTCATAGAGACGTAAATTAGAAATTGAATTTTGAAGATTAACAACCTTTTGATAACCCCGTTGTAAAAAGCCTAATTGAGTCTTGGGAACTGCTGTATCAGTGTAATCATCAAATATCAATTCATCAGTATTATGATCCGATACTAAACGTTTGGATTCACCATAGTTATAAGTATAAACTCCATTATTTTCAGATGTTACTAAACCATTGGTGTTGGAGTCAAATAAAGTAGTCGTATATTCACCATCTTCTTTACCACTGATGACATAAGAATAAGACTTCAATTTGATTGGATCGACGTACGAGACAAAAACTCCATGTTTCATGATGTCTAGTTTGATTTTCAAATGAATATTCGCTTTTTTGACCAAATTAGCGATTGGAATTGCCGAGGCATTTCTTACTTTAGCTTTGTAAACCGCATAGTTACTATCATTAGCTAAATAAATATTGGTATCTTTTTTATCTTTTAAGTTAAACAAGATGCGATTGAAATTGTGATTGAGATAATTAGTTTTACTATCTTTCAAACTATTATTATTCAACAAGTAACCAAAGCTATTGACTGTAATGGACGTTGGATAAGCTAGCTGCAACATGTTCTTGCCTTGAATAATCTTTTGGTAGTATGCCCCATCTTTTTTAGAAACTAGCTTGGGGGTGCCGATCTTCCAGTCACCCATGATTTTTTGAATACTTAAGGAAATATTTTCGTTACTGTTGTATATCAAGTTTTGATCAGTTTCATCATGCCAAATTACAGAAGTGGGACTGATAACTTGATTCATAGGAATTTCATTTTTACTTGATTCTGCAGTGGTCACATCAATGTTTCGTCCTCTTTGATAACGGGCTGTATTAGTCCAAATAAAGAAGGATAAGACAATACTCGTTATTACTGCGATAACTAATAATAATTCGACAATCAGACGATTAATCTTCATCCCATTCTCCTCCTGTTTCGTTAGGATCGAATGGCAAGGAAATGTAGAATGTTGATCCCTTACCTTCGGCACTATTGACCCAAATTCTACCTTTGTGCTGTTCCACGATTTCCTTAGAAATAGATAGTCCTAAACCGGTACCACCTTGTTTTCTGGAACGAGCTTTATCAACTCGATAGAAACGGTCAAAGACTTTCTTGATATCTTTACGAGGAATACCTAAACCTTCATCAGAAATACTAATAATGATATGTTTATTAGTTTCCAAAAGACGACAAGTAATCACCCCACCATCGGGAGAATACTTGATCGCATTGTTCATAATATTATCGATCACTTGGGTCATTTTATCAGTATCAATTTCGACCCAAAGGTCCTTGCTGGTGAAAATCCGCTTGATACGATAGTTTTTAACCACTTTCGTATCATCTTCTTTAGCATCAGCTTTTTCCTTTTTAAGCATCATATCAAAACGATCCAAAATATAAGAGAAGAACTCATTGAAATTAACTAATTCTTTATCTAACTTTGAACGGCCTTGATCCATTCGAGATAAGCTCAAAAGGTCTTGAATCATTCGAATCATCCGATCCGTTTCTTCCGCTGTAACGCCTAAAAATTGTGGCGCTAACTTTTGATCTTTCCAAGCACCGTTATTCAATGCATCGATATAGCTACTGATACTGGTCAACGGTGTTCTCAATTCATGCGAAACATTGGAAACGAATTGACGACGTTCGCTATCAATCTTTTGCTGTTCAGTCACATCGTGCAGAACACAAACCATACCACTGATAAAGCCACTGTTTCTTTGAATCAGCGAGAAATCAGCGTTTAAAATCAACGAGTTATCAGAAGTTTCATCATAGTCCTCAGCGGTATCATCATTGGTTTCAATTACCATTGGATCAGGACTTTCCAATAAATCATCAAAGCTGATTCGATCAGCGATTCCTAAAACGTCCACTAACGGTTGCCCAATTGCTTCATCTTCATCCTTTTCCAAGAATTCTTGAGCCATTTCATTGATAACGGTAATATTGCCCAAACGGTTCGTCGCAATAACACCATCAGACATTTGTGTCAAAACGCTATCTAGTCTTCGCCGCTCAGATTCGGAATTTTCCGTCGCCTCTTCAACTTTGACTGACAGGTCATTGACCGCCATAGCTAGCTGTCCTAATTCATCCGGTGAATAAACCCTAACTTGTCCGGAATAGTCACCTTCAGCCATTCGAACCGCCTGCTGTTTCATTTCATCGATTGGTCGGGTGATCGCTCTAGAAATGAAAATCGCAATGATTGCTCCCAAGAGTCCAGCAACTAAGGAAGCCGTCAAAAAGATCAAAATAATATTATTGATCCCGGTATAAACTGATTCCATACTTGCCCGAACATATATAACCCCAACAACCGTACTGTTATCAGGCGAAGTAACCGGTACGATCGATTCGTAAGAACTACCACTATTTTTTTCATAATAGATCTGAGTGATCTTCTTATCATTACGGATACTTTGCTTGATATTATCCTTCAGAGTCTGCGTACCTACAATATTGTTCCCCTCAGAATCTTTGGCTCCAACAATGATGCCACTGCGGTCAACGACTTGGACATCGGTAATGTCGGTGCTGACTCGTGAATAATCTTGAATCGCATTGCTGATATTTTCCCTAGTGTGCTGATCATTATCAGTTAAATTTTCAGAAATCTGATTCAGCGTATACGAAGGTACGACAACTGAATTTTCAAAATTGGCAACATTTTGGTCTTCCAATTGACGAACAAAATAGGCACCAATGATTTCAATAGTAACGATCAAGATCAAAATAAACGACAAACCGATTTTGAAATTGATCGAATGTATAAAGACAAATCTATTTTTCAAAATATTTCCACCTAATATAGTACAGACTTAGTTACATTATACAGCTATGAAGATAACAAAAAAACTGACTTCTTTTCAATTCTAAGGTCAGTTTTTTGAGATTTCATATTTTGTTTTTCAGCTCAAACATTCAAAAATTACTCGCCATCAGGGTCACGCAAATAATAGCCAACGCCACGCCGTGTCATTAACCATTCTGGTTGACTAGGATTATTTTCGATTTTTTCACGCAAACGTCTGACCGTCACATCGACAGTTCTAACGTCTCCAAAATAATCGTATCCCCAAACAGTTTGTAACAAATGTTCCCGCTTCATTACTTGCCCAATATGTTGAGCCAAATAATGCAATAGTTCAAACTCACGATGAGTTAATTCAATTTCCTTACCATTTTTAGTGACAGTATAAGCATCTGGGAGAATGGTTAAATCACCAATCTTAATTTCACTACTCTTGGCCTCTTCGCTGTGAGCATGGGTTTGTGTTCTCAAACGTGCTTTCACACGAGCAACCAGTTCTCGATTGGAGAATGGTTTGGTTACATAGTCATCTGCTCCAAGTTCCAAGCCAATTACTTTATCAATTTCAGTATCTTTAGCTGTCAACATAATAATTGGGGTATCTTTAGTTTTTCTGATAGTTCGAGCCACTTCAAGACCGTCAATAACTGGAAGCATTAAATCAAGTAGAATTAGATCAGGATCATCTTCTTCTACCTTATCTAAAGCTTCTTGTCCATCAAAAGCAGTTATGACTTCGTAGCCTTCATTTTCCAAGTTATATTTAACAATGTCGGAAATCGGTTTTTCATCATCTACTACTAGAATTTTTTTAGCCATATAATTTATCTCCTTGACGTGAATATTATACAAGTTATTAGTTATTAAAACAAAAAGACCATAAAAGCACCTTAATTTTTTTGAAATTTTTTAAAAAAAAGACTTGTCACAAATTTGGAGCTTATGGTATGATATATCTCGTTGGTTGAGAGAGATACGCAATCAACGCAAGACACATGGGTGGTTAGCTCAGCTGGCAGAGCAACGGACTCTTAATCCGTGGGTCCGGGGTTCGATCCCCCGACCACCCATTTTACAACACTTAACCAGTTATGTTTAATGCTTAAAAGCATTGATGTAACTGGTTTTTTATTACTTTTAATTAATTTTAAGTACCAGATTAAATTATCGTTTTGGTAGTCAATTTTGTAGTCAATTTAAAAATGAATATTACTGGCAGGCGAGTAAGCTACTACATTTATTGTGGTGGCTTTTTTCTTTTTTTGTAAGTGATTATACTAACATCATTAGATCACTTGTTACAGTATTTTGAATTAAAGCGTATCTGATTGAACAATTCTTTCTGTTTGGATGCCAAATTTTTTTGAGACAACAAGCGCCAATTTTGGTGCTTTAGACTGCACCCACTTGTAGGGATAATTCTGTCACTTTTGACAGAAAAAATACAATTGATCGATGAAATGGCAGAACTTTCCAAAAATCTGCCTGAAATAGAAGTACTCACAAGCATTCCAGGTATTGGCCTTAAGACAGCGGTCTGTCTGACTGCTGAATGGAGAGACATCAGAAGATTCTATAGTTCTAATGCAATCAACGCTTATGTTGGCATTGATTTGATCTATTGTGAATCAGGTAATTATACTGCTGGAGACCATATCCGAAAGCGCGGTAATTCTTATGCACGAAAGATACTTTATAAAGCTGTATTGAATATAATCTCCGCCTCAACACACACTCCCACTAACATTAGTTTGTCCTATAACGAAAAAACAATCTTCCGGTTCCAAAGGAACCAAGAAGATTGCCATTTCAGCTATGCATCACCTTATACGGACGATGTATCATCTAGTGTTAAATAATGAGATGTATGATACAAAAATGTTCCTCGCCGAACATTAATCATCTCTCATTTATGATTTTACCACCTCATAAAAAAATATGATGTATGAGGTGGTATTTAGCTTACTTTAATTTTGAAAATTCATTGACTAGGATCCTCTGACTCTTGCCTATAATCAGAATATTCAAAAAGAGAACCCAATAATATCAGGTTCCCTCTTGACTAATGGTAGAAAATAACCGTCCTAACTTTTGGCTGAGTTAACGGTTATTTGAACTATTATTAAAACTTAAGTAGCCACCGTCTTAAACGGGCTATCTAAGGGATGTTCGAGCATCCCTCTTTTTTGTTTGCCTAAAACCATACCAAAATGATATACCTTTGAGCTATAGCTCAATTATAACAACGTTAATACTTTCTTGCTCTGTATCACTATACATATTTGAATACTTTAATAGTGTTGCCAGCGCCTTTTGTTTATCATACATCTCAACGATAGCATCCCCTTTATCAATCCTAATAGATTTTATATTAGAGGCATCAATTTCATCATTGCTACGCAATCTAATGACATTCTCATAATAATAGAACTGCTTACCAGTATCCACATCAATTACAGGATTTAAATAAACGAGCTATCTAAGGATATTCCAGTAGTTTTCTCACCTATTTAACCCTCATTATCATCAATGACGATCAATCGTTGTATCTTAATATCGTAGTCTTGAATCTCCCAGTCCGCTGCCTCAAAATTCATTGCCGAAGGTACCAAGGCAACAGTTTTGCCAGTATATTCTGCTAAGAAACGGTCGTAGTATCCGCCACCGAAACCGACTCGATAATTTGAATTTTTTGCAAAAGCTAAACCAGGAACAATGACTAAATCAGGTGTTTGGTTGACCAATTCTTCGTTATAAACTGGTTCTAAAATACCAAAGCTACTTCTGACTAAATCTTCGCTACTAGTGAAAGGAAGAAAAGCCATCTGACGGTGAGGCATTGTCTTTGGTAAATAAACTTTTTTACCCTCGGCTTGAGCAGCTTTAATAATTGGCGTTGTGGGAACCTCAAATGGAGCACTAACAGTTGTCGCAATTGATTGAGCCAACTTCCATTCAGAAGTCTCTTGCAGTTGTTGCAATAATTGCACCCCTTCGGCTCTAGTTTTCAGCTGATCAGCTTGCAATTGTTTAATTTGTTGTTGGCGCAAAGTTTTCTTTTTGATGGGCTCTTCCTCCAAATTCATATTGTACTAAAGACAGTATAAGCGTAAGCTATCCATAATTAAAACTAATTAGTTCAAAAATAAGGAGCTCAAGATGAAAACTTACGAATTTAAGGCCACGATCCAAGCTTCAAAAGTTGGTAAAGGCGGCGCTTACGTCGAATTTCCTTATGATATCCGTAAGGAATTTGGCAAAGGCCGCGTAAAGGTTCATGCCACTTTTGATGGAATAGCTTATGATGGCTCAATCGTCAATATGGGTGTTAAACACGAAGACGGTAGTATTTGTTATATTTTGGGAATTTTAAAGGCCATTCGTCAACAATTGAATAAGGGTGTTGGTGATACGGTCGCTGTAACGGTTGTAGAACGGTAAAAATAGCGTCATCAAGAATCTAATGATTTTTGATGACGCTATTTTACTACTTACTGAATTGATTATCGTTAGCCCATTGCTTAGTTAGGAAATAACTATTCATTTTATATTGGGTCTGTTTTGGATCAGCTTTTTTGTCCTTGTAATAATTTTTCAAATGACGGTCCATCATCAACCAGCCACGCCAGCCCATGTGAATCGTATCTTCAGCGATGTAATTAGTGTTTTTCACGTTGGAAAGGTCAACGATTTGATTGAAGCCTTGTGAACGCAATTGATACTTGATCTTCTTATCAAAGTTAGTAATTGAACTCATAGGTAAGCCGGTATATTTGACCCAATAAGGATTGATCGGTTGAATGACAAACATAACTTCGGTCTTATTTTGAGCAAACATATATAAGAGTGCTTGAAAATCATTATACTCTGGCGAACGGGTATAAGTGACGTGGGCATGAGCATTTCGATATTTCATCATTTGTTTGCGCAATTGGTGATTATAAAATTTATTATTTATTTGATAATCGTTATCAGATGAATCTTTTTTTGCCATTTTGATTGCCAACTGATTCAATTTTTTATAATTATAAGTTGCAGGCAATTTGGAGTTGGCTTTTTGGATCTTCTTTTCATGGTCATTCATTGAAAGCGACCCAAAGAGGTTGTCTTGACTCTGTAAATTAGCTCGGGAAATATGCTTAATATAAAACCGTTGATAGCTAGTAATATTTTTTCCCGCTGCAATTCTTTCCAAAGCTTCATCTTCAGTCGTTCCTTCACTAACGCCCAAATCAATCGCTCGTTGCGCAATATATTTATTCATCGCTTTATCGCCATGATTAGACTTCAAAATAAAGCCCGACAATTGTAAAGGTGACAAAAAATATTGAAAGGCAGTAGCAGGAACGCCTGACTTGCTAAACCACTGTGGTGAAATGACATAAACAGCTTTATTTCCTTTCAAACTAGTCATCCCTCCCACACTGAATGCATGTGTCAACGAGGCTGTACCAGGATCTCCTAAAAGAAACGGCTGGTTTTTCCAGTGATATTTACGAGCAATTGACGAAGGATGAAACGGGTCCATTCGTGATAATTCAGAGGAACCCATAATTGGGATATAGTGCCCTTTTACCGCCGCATTCTTCACATCCTCACCTTTAAGAACCCGAACATCAAGTGAGGTCGCAGCTTGTCTCACCTTTTGAGGAGTAACAGTTTTAAATTTGATCGGTGCCCACAATAAAATCATCAAGGCTACCAGAGCCACAATAACGGGGCCAAAAATCATCCATAATTTCTTCTTCATAACTTAATCCTAACTAAACCATAATTTATCTAAAATTCCTGAAAAAATCAGAAAACTGAAACACACGATATTGAAGGTCAAAAAGATAGCAAATGCTTGGGTGAATTTATTGCTGGGGATACTTTGACGATGATGTTTTTTGAAACGCAACCAAGCGTCATTGGTGATCATTGCACAAGCATGAAAGATACCGTAAACAATGTAATACCAAGTCTCTCCATGCCAAAATCCCATAATCAAAAATAGCGTAATATAACCTAAATTGGCGATGGTAACTTTATTCTTGATCCACTTATGCTTGATAACTGTGAACATCAAACGCATATAAATATAATCTCTGAACCAAAATGACAAGGTAATATGCCACCGATTCCAAAAGTCTTTAATATTTTTCGATTTAAAGGGAGCTTTGAAGTTCATCGGCGTTTTAACACCCATGAAGTTACTAATAGCCACCGCAAATAGTGAATAGCCAGCAAAGTCAAAGAATAAATACATACTCCAGGCATACATATACGCTACTAATGCCCAAGATAAACCCAGTGGCGTTTGTCCTCTATATGACAAAACCAATACTTGCAATTTCGGTACCATTAACGAGCCAAAGAAATAGCCAATAATGAATTTATAAAGCAAGCCTTGCATCAATTTATTAGTTCCACTTTGCAATAACTTCAAATATTCTTCGCGACTGGGGACATTTAAAACATCTTTTTGAAAACGACGAAAACGGTCGATTGGTCCTGATGAAATCGTGGGGAAAAAGAGCAAGAATCTGACAAATTCAAATGGCTTAATATCTTTGATGACACCATCACGAATCTCCATAATGATTTCCACAGACTTGAAAGTTAAGTAACTGATTCCCAAAAAAGCAAATAAGGAAATGGTTTTATTCTGAATCAAAGGATCCAGTTTAACGAAAACTAATGGTACGATGGCCAGTACGACGCTCAACGTAAAGACCCAAAAATTATTGTGTTTCTTTCGATAAGCTAAGTAGCTAAACGTCAATATTATTTCAAATAGCACGTAAGCTATCAGCGAAAGGCCTTGTGACATATTGCCGCCAAAAAAAGTTACGATCAGGATTACGATAGTCGCAAACGCATCATAGATTTTAAAACGTCTGCCGAACCACAAGCCCAGCATGATCGGTAACAATAGCAATAGTAAATAAATGAAATAATGAGGACTATTGTACGGTGTAATATTTTGCATCGATTTCACCTCTAAGATTAATTAACATTTCCATTATTAAGGAAGCAAAAATAAAAGTAAATCAATCTTCGACACCATTACCAAACCGTTAGCGCCATGTGACAGTTTTGTAAGATTGACACGCTTCCAAAAAAATACTTAAAAAAAATTCGCTAATTCTAAATTAGAATCAGCGAATTTTTTTAATTTTTACTCATTATCTTCCGAAACAGTTGGTCCAATGACCATCGATTCAGCCATCAAAACCTCGTTATATAAATCAAAAACATAATCTTGGTATTTGACTTCACTTTGAGAAACCATATCCAAATATTGTCTCTCCTCACTCAGAGCATTCATGAAAGCCCGCATTTCTAGTTCTTTTTCAGCACCAGTAAATTCGGGATGTTTGACTACATCCAACCAAGCTTTAACAAAATCTCTCGTTCGAGTTCGCTGCTTTTGAGCCATCAAGTCAAAGACTACCGATTGCTTAACGTTGTCTGGTAAATACATCTTATTGACCGCCGTGATAGCATGACGAACCATATTGACTCGCAACTGATCGACTTCTTTTTTGACTTCAGCATCAGGCACATCATTTTTCAAAACAAATTGAAAAACAATCGTTGGTACAATCAAACTCAAAATAATCAAGAAGCTTTCCGACATCAAAACTAGACTAAAATCAGAATTTTTCACATGTTCTTCGGCAAGCGTATAAGCCAAGGCTAAAGTAACTGCACCATGCACGCCACCTAAAGCAAAAATCCCCGCTGACCGTTTTTTAAATTGCAGGCGCAGGCGACTATACAAATATCTCATTAAGACATTGACTAGATATAATACCGTTCCAATCAATAACCACGATAACGAATGAACCGTTATTTTTTCATCAACAATGATCTTCGTAAACATGAAACCTAGAATGATAAAGACCACACTGTTAAAAACCTCTGTGATCATATCTTGGATATCTACTCCAAAATGTACTTGAGGAGCATTAGTCAACTTGCTACGTTGAGTTTCAGCATTGTGAATCAAGCCAGCACAGACAACGGCAATGATTCCCGAAACCTGCACCGCCTCAGCCAAATAATAAATGATGAATGGTTCAAGCACATAGACAATCACTTGAGCATTTTTTGAATTAAAAGATGTCCGGATCAAGGTTTGACGGAATAATACCATCAACCAACCTAAGACAAACCCCAGTACGACTCCTCCACCGGCAGAAATCAAGAAATTCAGAATCGTTTCGCTGTAGTTGATATAACCGTTGATATACCACAAGGTCGCCATATTCAATAAAATAATACCCGAAGCGTCATTGAATAAAGATTCCATTTTTAAATAAGTGCCTTCACTCTTGGGCATCTTCAAGCCATTAGTGACTGACTCCAAAGCCGTAGCATCAGTTGGGGTACTGATAGCCGCCAAAATAAATGCTAGGGGCAAACTGATCCCCGCAAAAATCCAGATGCCAAATCCCGCAAAAATCAAACATAGAAGAACCTGAAAGACTGTCATTTGGACAATGTGTTTAAATTCTTTCCCCACTAAGTTGAGTTGGGTCGATTGTCCTTCAAAGAAAAGCAGCGGTGCAACGATCATGCTGATAAAAATATCCGAATTGAAGTTCTCAACATGACTGCTAATAGCTGGAATCAAGCATACAACTGCCCCAATAATCAAACTGATATAGCTGACCGATATTTTAGGAAATACTTGTGACAAAGAGATACTAAGTGCTGCTGCCAACGTTAGAATTAAAGTTGATAACATGAGCCCCATAAGCATTGACCCCCTATTATTCTAATAAACGTTTTAAATATACCATATTAACTAAAGTTTAATATTATCAAACGTTTTTTCCAATTATTGGCAATAGACTTACTGTAAAAATCCTAATTTGTTTCACATGGAACATATTGTGTTAGAGCAATAATTCTCATACTATATGTAGTAGTGAATATTTTTCCATAAATTATAATCAGCAGATTTGTTCCCTGTTGCAGAAAAAGGTTTAATATTAGTCATAGGTTTTAATTTTGGGAGAAGTAGATATTATGAATAAGAAAACTGAATTAAATGAAGAAACTCCGTTAGACAAAGCAATCGATGAAGTTTCAGAAGGTATCAACGATGCTGGAACGGTCTTCAATTCGGAGGAAGAACCTGTAATTGAAGATAGTACTGGTAAAGAGGCTGTTCGTTACCTACTTTGGGGATTGCTTTCAGTTGTTGTCAACTTCGGAACTTTTTTCCTACTTTATCACGCACTACATCTTAACTATCAATTCGCCAATGTCGTAGCTTGGTTCTTAGGGGTTCAGGTTGGTTTTTGGGTTGACCGGATTATTGTCTTCCGTCACAAGTCAAAAGCTGCCCTCATGGAAATGATTGCTTTTTATGGTACCAGAATCCTGACTTTCTTGATCGAGTCGGCTACTTTATGGATCGGTATTTCCTTATTGAGCGCCAATGGTACTGGATCAAAAATCGTCGGTCAAATCTTAGCTATCGTTGGTAATTATGTCCTATCTAAATTCTTTATTTTCAAAAACAGAAATTAAAATTCGCTTGAATTGAATTTTCATCACGATGGTGTAAAAGGACCTTGATTCTACTTGAATCAAGGTCCTTTTGCTTTGATAGATGAATTTCTACGCTAATTGAGCGGTATTAGAAATTTTAGTTTTATTCAACAAGACTGAACTAGTTACGACTGACAATGAACTAAAGGCCATTGCTAATCCTGCCAGTTCGGGGCTCAAGGTTAATCCCAGAGTAAAGAATAGTCCTGCCGCAACCGGAATACCTAACACGTTGTAGATAAAAGCCCAGAATAAATTAAGCTTGATCCGATTAAAGGTCTTTCGGCTCAATTCCAAGGCTCTGGATACGTCACGCAAATCATTTCTCATCAAAACGATTCCGCCAGATTCGATTGCAATATCGGTTCCTGAACCCATGGCAATCCCAACATCAGCTACAGTCAATGCGGGGGCATCATTGATACCATCGCCCACAAAGGCTACCTTACCTTTTTTCTGCAATGCTTGAACATGGTCAGCCTTATCAGCAGGTAAAACATCGGCAATCACTTCGTCGATACCAACTTCTTGGGCGATTGCTTGAGCAACTCTTTGATTATCCCCGGTTAACATTACCGTTCTCAAACCACGTGCCTTTAACATTGCAATTGCTTCTGTGGAAGTTTCCTTAGGTGCATCTTGAATAGCGATTAAGCCGATAACTTTTTGATTTAAACCAACGAAAACTACCGTTTTGGCTTCATTTTGCAAACGAACCATTTCATTTTGTAACTTTGAGTCGATCCGATTGTAAGCTAATAATTTCTCATTACCAACAAAGGCAGACTGTCCGTCAACCAAGGCAGCAACACCTTTACCTTCCAGTGCCTTAAAGTCAGTGACCGTTTGTGCTGAAAGATCAAGATCCTTAGCTCGATTGAGAATTGCTTTAGCCAAGGGATGTTCTGAAGATTCTTCTAGGGCGGATGCAATTGCCAATACTTGTTTTTCAGCGCCAACAATGTCAGTCACTTCTGGCTTACCTTTAGTAATTGTACCTGTCTTATCGAAAACAACTGTTTTAACGTCATTAACTTCTTCTAAGACTTCACCATTTTTGATCAAAATACCCATCTTAGCTCCACGGCCAGTTCCAACCATCAAAGCTGTTGGCGTTGCTAGACCCAATGCACAAGGACAGGCGATTACTACTACTGAAACTGCATAGATCAAGGCGGTTGCCAAACTAACTCCTAAAATTGTATACCAAACTAGGAAAGTTAAAATCGATAAAATTAAAACAACTGGTACGAAGATTTCTGATACTTTATCAGTTAAATTTTGGATTGGTGCATGACTATTTTGAGCTTTTTTAACCAATTCAACAATTTGTGACAACATAGTTTCAGAGCCAACTTTTTCTGCTCTAAACATAAAAGTTCCATCACTATTCATTGTTGAACCAATGACCTTATCGCCGGCCTTTTTAGCTACTGGCATACTTTCACCCGTGACCATAGATTCGTCAATAGTTGAATTACCCTCAGTGATCACACCATCAACCGCAATCTTTTGACCCGGTTTAACACGAATCACATCGCCAACCACGATCTGGTCTAAGGATACTTTGACTATTTCACCGTTACGAACAACTTCAGCGTCCTTGGCCTGCAGATCGACCAATTTCTCAATCGCATTAGAAGCATTGTTACGCATTCTTTCTTCAAAAACTTGTCCTAACAAAACAAAAGTAATGACGAACGCAGCACTTTCAAAGAAAACCGCCTGATGAGTGAACATGGCATAAATGCTGTAAATATATGCGGTGGCTGTTCCAATCGCTACCAAAGTATCCATATTTGAATGATGCTTTTTAAAGGAAGCCCAAGCACTTTGAATAAAGGGGCGAGCCGCCACTGCCATAACGATAGTCGTTAAAACAAATTGAATCCATTCGCTGCCAGGGACCATAATCCCAAAGGGCATCAAGATCATTCCTATCAACATGGGGATAGAAAAGATCAAGGCGATCCAAAAACGCTTTGTGATAGTCATAATATCTTCTCCTTTTTAACTAACTGTACCTATTTGATAATCAACTTCCCGTGGAACATATCCATTCCGCAGGCCCATTGATATTCGCCAGGCTTAGTCGTATCGATTTTGACAGCTTGTGCTTGATTCTGTGGCAATTCTTGATTGATTCCAAAATCAGAAAAAACTACTCGATCTAAACAGCTGGAAGCATCTTTTCTCGTAAAATTGAGTGTAGCCGGTACACCCTTCTTGAGCGTCACTACTTCGGGAGAGTACCCTCCATTGACTTCAACGTCGACCATTTGACTATTGTCGGAAACTTGAGCTGTGGCACTGGCAACTTCATGCTTGCCGAAGAACCACCAGAAGATGAATCCAATTAATGCTAAACCAATTATTAAAACTATTATTCGTGTCATAAATCTTACCTCATTTCCCGTTTACACTTGTAAACTTCAAAGCCTATCTTAGCTTTATAGTTTACAGTTGTCAACTTAAAGGAAACAAAAAAAGAATCAAAGTTAATAATTAACCTTGACTCCCAAAAAATACTCGGCCAAAAAGTTTGCTTGCTCAGGGTTTACTTTCAGCCCCTTAATTGCCGCTTCATCAACTTCAATCGTCTCAAAATGACTATTATTAAAATCAATACCGTTTAATTTAGTTCGTAATATCAGCATTTTGTTTAAATCACAATTATTGAAAACAACTCGTTGTAATTTATTCTCGTTAAAACTGACATCTTTTAAACTAGTTGCATCGAACTTAACTGACTTGAAATTAGCCTGATTCAAGTTAGCCAAATCCATCAAGCAATTACTAAATTCCACATTGTGAAAATAAGATTGGTCTAAACTAGTACCCATCATTTTGCAATTCTGAAACTTCACTCGAAACAAACTAGCCTCAGTCAATAAGCAGTTTGAGAGATCACAGTTTTTGAAAACCACATCGCTCAACTCAATTTTATCAAAATCACAATTACTAAAAGTTTCATGATCAAAGACTACCTGTTCAAAAATGGGATGGCGAATTTTTTCTCCTTCAATAAATTCACCTTTGAGCAGCTTATTATTGAGGAAATAATCCTCTTGATCGTAAATATCAAAAAAAGAGGCAGTTGTCAGAAACTCTGTTGCTACTTTCGGTTGGTCATTCTGAGACATTTTCACATTCAACTCGTTTCTAAAAAAAATTAGTTACTTCTTTAGTAAAATACTTAGCATATCTTATCCACCAAGCATTTAAAGGAACGTGTTACCATAAATAATAAAGACAAATTGGAGGAACTTGCTTATGGTATTCAACGAAACACAAGCACTTGAGGTTTTGAAACAACTTATTTCTATTAAATCAGTTAATGATCATGAGAAACAAGTTGCACTTTATCTACAGGATCTATTAAACCAACATGGTATCAAGTCTGAAATCAAAACAATTCGCGGTAATCGAGCAAATCTTATCGCAGAAATCGGTTCTGGAACACCAGTCCTTGGCGTTTCAGGACATATGGACGTCGTTGATCCTGGTAATTTAGCCGATTGGCAAACTGATCCTTTCGAAATGGTCGAAAAGGACGGTACCCTCTTTGGCCGCGGTATTACTGATATGAAGTCTGGCTTGGCCGCATTAGTGATAACTTTGATTGAATTACACGATCAAGGTCTTCCTAAAAAAGGTACGATTCGCTTAATGGCTACTATGGGCGAAGAAGTAGGTGAAGAAGGTTCTAGTTACTTCTATCAAGACGGTGATATGAAAGATGTTGATGGCTTAGTAATTGCCGAACCATCTGGTTACAATATCGGTCATGCTGAAAAAGGGTCTATGGATATTAAATTTACCTCGATTGGTAAAGCTAGTCACAGTTCTATGCCTGAAAATGGCTACAATGCGATCGATCCTTTGATGGAACTTCTACTTGAAGCTAATCAAATCTTCCGTGATGACAAAATTGAAGGTCAAGCTATGGGCCCCCTCACTTTCAATACAACGTTGATTTCTGGTGGTACTCAAGTTAACTCGATTCCAGAATCTGCCACCGCTGAGGTTAATGTCAGAACCATCCCCGAATACAGTAACCAAAAAGTAATTGCCAAACTTAACACTATGATCGAAAAACTCAACCAAAATGGTGCCAAAGTTTCTATGGATGTTTACATGAATGAAGTTCCCGTATCCATGCAAGCAGACAACCAGCTAGTTAAATTGATGACTAAGCTTTTGAAGCCTTACGCCACTGATGAGATTCATATTTCACCAATTACTGCCGTAACTGATGCTTCAAATTTAGTTAAAGATAAACCAGCAGACTTCCCCTTCATCATCTCAGGTCCCGGTAACATGACTCCTCACCAAGTTAATGAAAATCTGGATAAGGCTATGTACTTCAACTTTATCAAAGTCTATCAAAAGTTGTTCATCGACTTTTTGAACAACAATTAACCAACTTATTTTTTAATAGATCGGTAAATGAACTCCTCAATTTGCGACAAGTCTTTATCTTGATTGCTATCGACTTGCGGGAGAATTTTATTAACTTGAATAAAATAAATCAGAATTTGTGAAATGATCATCCGCATCACGGCCAAAAAATCAATTCCTGACCTAACCTCACCAGTCCCACTCAGAAGTTTACTGAATGCTGTAAAAACTGGGCTGCCCTGTTGTTTGATCATCTCAACGAAATGATTCTTTACATCTTCATTAGTCATCATTGTAGTTATTACGATGATGGCTATTTCTTTATTATCAATTAAAAACTGGTAACGATTACGAACGATAAAATGGATCACCGCCTGCAAATCCAGCTGCTCACTCGACAATTGATCTTTGAATTCACTCACATAGACTGGAATAATATTTTTCATAATTGGTGAAATTATCCAGTCGAGCAAGTCATCTTTAGTTTTAAAATATTTAAAAATCGTTGCCTGGCTGACACCAGCCTCTTGAGCGATTGCTTTAGTCGAAGTGCCATCGAAACCATCTTCTGAGAACAGTTTAATAGCGGCTAAAGCAACCTGCTTTTTCCCTTTGGGCATATCTGCTTGATCGACCCAAGTTTTAAAGTCTTCCTTAATTACCTCTGCTGCCAAAATATCAACTCCTTTTTACACCTTGCGATAACGTTTCAACCCTTGAATATTCAGTACCGTTAAAACGATTACGAACAAAACTAAAACTAAAATGGGATTAAGTACCTGAAGAAGATTCCGCCCGTTCATGATAATACTTGTCGTAGCTTCACCAGAATATTTCAATGGCAAGATATAAGCGACTATTTGTACCCAATGAGCCATTGAATCAAGTGGAATTAATCCAGAAAAGAAGATCTGGGGAATGACGATCAGTGGGATGAACTGCATCATCTGAAATTCTGATTTAGCGAAAGTCGACATCAATATGCCAAAAGCCAAGGCCACCATCGCTAAAACAATATTAACTACGAACACGTTCAAAATATTACCGACTACTTCGACATTTAAAACATAGACTGTGAACAAAACAATCAATAAGGTTTGAAAAATGGCCACAAAGCCATAGCTCAACATATATCCAAACACGATCTCTGAACGTTTAACTGGTGTAGCTAACAGACGCCCTAAAGTTCCGGAAGTTCTTTCGCTCAACAAAGCCATCCCTGAGATCAAGAAAACAAAGAAGAAGACGAAAAAGCCCATCAAAATTGGAATCATCTTATCAAAAAAATCAGTCTTACTATTGCCGTAAACATATCGATTG
This sequence comes from Companilactobacillus sp. FL22-3, assembly GCF_054881455.1. Taxonomy (NCBI): domain Bacteria; kingdom Bacillati; phylum Bacillota; class Bacilli; order Lactobacillales; family Lactobacillaceae; genus Companilactobacillus; species Companilactobacillus sp. FL22-3. The sequence goes on from NZ_JBTYYZ010000001.1 coordinate 259,795, forward strand.
TGAATCGTCGCTGCTGAAGATTTTTGAGGAAGCGTGGCTTGCATCTGTTGAGGCAATTGTGCTGTTATTTTAGTTAAAGTACCTTTCAATTCTTGCATATTTGTCACCATAATTGAAGTTTTCAAAGCCGCCTTGGTAGCAGCAGTTTTACTGGCATCGGTATTAGCGTAAGTGACGTAATAGTTATTATTATGATAACGAATTATCCCATCGACCTTTTCATCCTTGAGACCCTTTTGAGCCCGTTTTTCCGTCGTGTACTTAGTTGTTTTGATATGATCCATTTTATCGATCTGTTTGACCAAGCTGCTTTGGACATTAACCGTTGCCAGATTGAGATTGGTCGTGGAGTTTGCCGTAAAGACTAGTTTCATCAAAGTTAATATAAGAATCGGAGCTAAAAACATTAAAGCTAAGGTTCTTTTATCTCTTAATAATTGTAAAGTAACTCGTTTAGCGATTGCAATCGTTCTCTTCATATTCACTCTCCACCTTTAAGAAGACATTTTCAATCGTATCTTCTTGATATTGTTGTTTCAATGCTTTAGGTGTGTTATAAGCCATCAAATGACCACCCAAAAGTAACGCTACTCCGTCAACCAGTTCCGCCTCATCCATCACATGGGTCGTAACTAAGATCGTTCTGCCCGCATCTCTTAGTCGATGTAACTCGCTCCAAATTGTTCTTCTCAAAGCGGGATCAATTCCGACCGTTGGTTCATCTAAAATAAGTAATCTTGCATCACCTAACAACGCAATTGCCAGCGATAACCGACGTTTCATACCACCAGAATAACCACTGACCCGTTTATCCAAATCTTCCGTTAAATCAACTACTTGACTGACATGATCAATTTCTTCCTGAGCCTTTAGATGGCCAATTCCTTTCATGTCTGCGAAAAATTGTAAATTCTCGCGTCCGGTCAGTTCGTCATACAAAGCATCCGTCTGTGCCATATACCCAATTTGACCCAATAACTTACGATTAGGCATCGTTTGATTGAATACAGTCGTAGACCCTTGGTCAACTTTCTCCATCCCTAAAACAACCTTGATGATTGTCGACTTACCAGCTCCTGATGGCCCAATCAGACCGACAATGACTCCTGGATCAATATCAAAGAAAATATGGTTTAAAACCGTTTGCTTATCAAATTTTTTAACAACATTTTTCATTGAAATAACTGGTGTATTCCTCATTACCAATCGCCTCTATTTCTGTTCCATTTAAGTGAGTGAGTGATTACTCACCTTTCAAAAATGAAGTATAGTCGCTTCTTTTAACAGAGTCAACCATAAATCATAAAATTGATTTACAAACTTTTTATACCATTCTATTAATAATTGGGTATTATTAAGAAGATGTCACAGGGGGATATTATGAGAGCATTCAACGAACTACGAAATCAAAATCAAAACTTTTGGAAATATTTCTGGAAATACAGTCAGATCATTATTCTAATCCAGTTATTGATCAACTTCATTTTGGTACCAATTTTAAACTTTCTCGCCAACGGTATTAGTTATCTTGGCGATGTTAACTATGTTTCCTATAGTAATGTGATCAATCTGATTTTACATAAACCATTAGTAGTAGTGGGATTGATCATCATTTTGCTGATAATCCTGCTATTAGTTTTTGCCCAATTCACATTGATGCTGGTTAGTTTTCAAGCTATCAAGTCTAATGCTAGTTTAGGCTGGTGGGACTATCTCAAGAGCGTCAGCAAGAATTTATTTGGTCTACCCTTCAAAGCTTTCGGCTTCTTTTTACTGTACTTTTTGATCATCACACCATTTGGCAGTTTGGGAATGTCCTCCAGTTTGCTAGATAAGGTGAAAATCCCTCAATTCATTATCGATTGGCTCTTTCAAGAACATCTTCCTTTGGGAATCGCGCTCGTATTTATTTATTTCGTAATTTTTTATATCGGTTTACGTTGGCTCTTTGTCTTACCACTCATGATCTTCGAGAATAAAACTATCAAAGCTGCCATTAGTCGCAGCTGGCAAATGACCAAAAATAAAACACTTTATTATATTGGGATTTTTGCCATCTTGCTCGTTGGTGTAACTATTTTCGTCTTAATAGCAAACGGATTCTTCTTAGGAATCCAAGCCATTTTTGATAATGTCAGTTTTTTGCACGTCGCTGACTTTCCAATGGCCGTGATCAACATGACGATTATTCAGCTTTTAAATTATGTCGTCAGCATCTATGCGGCTAGTATCACCGTTCTGATCTTACTTAGTCAAACTCGAACTAATTACTTCTATCAGCGACAAGAACCAAGAAGTCACAAGTGGTTCTGGGGAATTTTAGGAACTGTGGTTGTCTTTTCTTTTGTTGGCTACGATACTTTATACTTCAATAATTGGTTATTAACGCCACCCGTAACTATCTCTCATCGTGGCGTTGACGATGGCAATGGCGTGCAAAATACCATTGAATCTTTAGAAGCAACTTCCAAAGAGAAACCCGACTATATTGAAATGGACATTCAAGAGACAGCGGATCATCAATTTGTCGTTTTCCATGATAATACCTTAAAAGCTTTAGCCGGTATCAATAAACGTCCTAGTCAAATGACCCTGAATGAACTGACCCATACCCCAATTCACGAAAATGGCAAAACCACTTATATTGCTAGTTTTGACGACTATCTAGCAACCGCAACACGCCTACACCAAAAATTGCTAGTTGAATTAAAGTCCGTCCCTGGTAATAAAAAAGATTTCGTCAAACTCTTTGCTAAAAAATACCAAAAACGCCTCATTAAAAATAAAGATATGGTTCATTCATTGAACTACAGCTATATTGAAGACACAAAAAAACTGATGCCAAAAGTCAGCACCAGTTATGTCATGCCATTCAATTTATTTGGAATACCTTTTACCAACGCCAATGCTTTTACGATGGAATATACTACCTTGAATCAGTCCTTCATTGACAATGCTCATCTTCAGAAGAAAGAATTCTTTGCTTGGACACCAAATGATCAAGAATCAATGGACCGAATGATATTTATGGGTGCCGACGGCGTTATAACGGATAATTTACATGAACTTCAAGTGGAGAAAAATAGTCTTTTTAAAAATGCTAGTTATACTAAGCTTATCAATGCTTATATTGCTCAGATGCAGGATCCTTTTGAGTAATTGCTGGTGAAAAATGATTTCTGCTATCTTAATAAATCATTTTTTCCTTGATTATCAATGTAATTAAAAACATCAGATTTTTCTAAGATTGGTGTATCATTCATTGAAGCTTGTGCTAATAATGAGTTAGCAACGGCAAAGTCTAGCACATCCGAATAGTCCCATTTCTCAATTAAACCAGTGATTATTCCACTTGCGAAAGCATCTCCACTGCCAATTCGATCCAAAACTTGTAATATTTTGGGTTCGGACTTGTATAAATGATCTTGATGATACAAAAATCCTTCAAAATATTTTTTACCATCGGAAAAACTTCGTTTACTGCCAGCAAAAACTCTGATCTTATACTGTGAACAAAATGTTTGATAGAGTTCTTGCTCCTCTTTTTGCGAATAATCCAATAAATCAGTTAAATCACGCTCACTACCAAAAACAATATCAGTGTATGGGAGGATTGCCTGATAGCGTTGTTTCATGGCTTCATGGGAATTATCATCGTTTAAGTTCTGTCGATAATTAAAATCAAAACAAACTATTTTATCTAAAGATTTTGCCTCTTTAGCCAATTTAAAAGCTGCCTCACGAGTTTTCTTGGACAAGCTTAGTGAGATTCCACAAATGTGCACAATATTAATACCTGATAGTGCCTTTTCAAAATCGTATTGCGACGGGTTCATACAACAGAAAGAACTGGAAAGGCGATCTTGATACGTTACTCTTTCTGGACGAGGCCCTTCACCTAATTCAACGAAAAAGCTACCCATATTTTGACCTTTAAAAATTATTCTTTTGTCATTAATGCCCAATTTCCGAATATCAGCGGCGGCTTTTTTGCCAACAGGATTATCGGGCAAGGTGGTCAGTATTGCGGTGTTGTATCCTAAATGCGCCAGACTGCTTAGTAAATTTACACCCGTCCCCACTGTCGAAATTTGCAAATTATCAGTCTGTTCTAGCATCATTTTATCTGCAACCGTAAAACGGAGCATTACCTCGCCAAAAGCCAGAATATTCATTGCTTGACCTCTCAAAATTTTTTAATTATTTCATAAAGTTTGGCAACGTCCTCAGGTCTAGTATCACCAGTTTCTTTATCAATAATGGAACTATAAATATGAGGAATAATTCGTTTTACGCCAGCATCAACTGCAATTTGTACAATTTCTTCAAAGTTATCAAGATCAATTCCACCCGTGGGTTCAAGGTCAAAGTCATTGTCAGCACATGCTTGCGCCACACTCTTAAATTCTTCTTTGTGAGCTAATCCTTTCATTGGAAAGAATTTAATTGAGGAACCACCCATATCTTTTAATAAAGCAATAGCGGTTTCAATAGGAACTTCTGTTGTAGTGGCTTGACTGCTCAAGGGACCAGTTGCAATGTTGACTAACCCAACCTTACCGGTTGGCGAAACCAAGCCATTAACAATCGTTTCACTTTGACCAAGCGCCTCTCTTGAAGCTCCCACTCCGGTAAAGACTTGATTAACATGTTGAGGTTGAATAACTTTCGCTACTCGTGTCACCATGGAGCTTTGTTTAGGGTCTCCAGCACCAAGACCTACGGAAACAGCATTGTTAATTTCCAATTGATATTTTTTCATATCCTCGATAGCACTGTCATCATCTGGATAATTCTTAGTTAATACACCCAAAACAACATGACCTTCAGCTGCTTGATAACAGTCTTTAGCATTTTGAACTGAATTGGCCAAAACATTTAAGCAAATTCCATTATCTAAATAGTTTGGTATTAAACTCATTTTCTCGATCCTCCAATGATTTCTTTTAATCGTGCAACAATTTGACCCATTTCTTCAGCATTAACTGAACGGATATCGAATTCAATAATACCTTGATTAACTCGATATTCCCTAGCATAAATTGCTGTTTTACCATTTCTAAGTTGATCACATATTTCTAAGGCCGATATTTTACCAGTTGGCTTAACTTCAGCACGATAGATTTCACGTCCAGCAGCGTCTTGAATAATATTAACTTCAAGATCTGGTAATTCAGACAAGCTTTGAACAAAAGGCTTCAATCGGTCTATCATCTGTTGGCCTGTCTCAGTTCCATCTCTTAAGTATTTTTCAATGGCACCAGTCAGACCGATAATATTTTCCTTACCTATCTTCATAGCTCTACCAATACCTGCACCTTGTAATCGAGCCCAACTAATATAATCTTTCTTACCAAAAATCACGCCTGATGCAGGCCCTTCAATCGCTTTAGCACCACTATAAATTACTACATCTGCTCCTAATTTAAGGTACTTATACAAATCCTCTTCTGCTGCCGCGTCTAAAATTAAAGGTAAGTTATGATTGTGGGCAATCCTGATTGCTTCTGAAATAGATAACATGCTTTTTTGAACAGTATGATGACTTTTAATGTATAAAATTGCTGCTGTTTGCTCTGTAATCTGCATTTCAATATGTTCTGGAGTACACATATTAGCATAGCCAGCTGGGACCATCTTTCCTCCTGCCAATTGAATCATTACCTCGACTGGCGTACCGTAATCAACATCGTGTCCCATTGGTAAAATAACTTCTCGTTTAGTAATTCTATTAGTGTAGGGATGATGTAGATGGTACATACTTCCTTGACCAATAAGACCTGCTATTGATTCAGCAATACCTGCAGAAGCAGAATTAACTATTAAAGCATCCTCACTACCAACCAAATTAGCTAAGTATTTTCCAGTTTGAATCAGTAACTCATTCATTTCAAAAAAGTTTTGTGCTCCAAGCTTAGTCGCTTCAACGACTTCATTTGAAACTTTTGAAACACCGAGTATGGTCATTTTCCCGTCTGCATTAATAACATGTTTAAGGTTATATTTTTGATAGATATCCATTTTACTCTCCAATCGAATATACTTGACCTCCAATAATACTGTAACGAGGCTTCACCATTTGATGAGTAATTCGTTTATTCCCATCTGAGTCAATCAATTCTTTTTGTCCATCTTTAATATCAAAGATCGTTATATCTGCGTCTTTTCCAATACGTAGATCACCTTTGTTCTTCAAATGAAAATTACGTGCCGGTACAGTCGTGATCATTGGAATAACGTCACGCAATTCATAGCCTAAAAAGAGCATTTTTTCAATACAAGTAGCCATATTATAAACGGGGCCTCGTTCTCTATTGGCATGATATATATCAGTACTGAGACTTTTGGAAAAAATATTTTGCTCAGTGGCTACTTTGGCTGTCTCAAAATTAAAACTATCAGTACCATGTCCAATATCAAAAATAATTCCTTTTTCCAATCCTTGATAAACAAAGTCTTTGATACGCCCATCTGAATCCAAAATACCGTTTGATTTACCATTGAAGCAATGCGTTATGATATCGTTACGGCCTAATTTATCCATTATTTCTGACAACTCTGGCGGATTTGTACCCACATGAACCATCAAGGGTAGATTATTGTCTAACTGTTTCTGAAATCTTTTTGCCAATAACAGTGGTTCCAGCCCATTTTCACCCACAACGGATTTACTGATCCGTGCCTTTAAGCCGACAATAAAATCTGGATACTCTTTAACTTTTTGCTTCAGTGGCTCAAATTGAATCTTATTCAAGTCAGCTAGTTCATCTTGGGCTAAAATCCCGGTTCTGGAAATATTGATCATGGCATAAACATTTGTTCTTTTATTGCGAGTGATTTCGTAAAAATCACTTATATTATCAGCACCTGTTGAGCCCGCATCAATTACGGTTGTAACTCCTGTAGTATAACCATCTTTATCAGGATCATCGTAATATAGTGAAAGCTTTTCATAACAATGAGTATGATCATCGATCCAACCAGCGGAAATATAGGAATCGTCTTGTAAATCAATTGTCGAATCAGCTTGCACATTCAATTTGGCACCTATCTGGGTAATGTGGCCTTCTTCTATCAATAACTCTAGAGGCTGATTGAGAACCGACTGTCCTTTTTTTATATATAAGCTGGTCATGACATCGCCTCCTGAAACATAAACTTTTCCCAGGGACCGACGTAATCTAATAAGAACAACTCATTCTTTGATATTTCTGCCACTTTGTTTTTGCGAATATCACTGTGCTCTTGCAAAACAATTTGCAATTCATTTTTATATTTTCCAAAATCGTCATTACCGATTACAATATCACCACGTTTAAAATCATGAGAAGCCACACTTATCGGATTATCTTTGGTTTGATATTTTTTACGAACTTCAGTGGATCGAATAACTAAATCAGTAATGTCTCCACGTCTAAAATGTTGATTTTTAAATAAGACCGTTTGTTCCACTTCATTAATATCAGATACCAGATCAACATCAAATACCAACTCATATCGATTGAGAGCACCTAATGACTTCAATTCACTTTCAGAAGCATAAGCATTTCCGATAATGACACAGTCGATCAAATTTGTAGCAAACAAATGCATAGCTTGAATCTTAACTGGTAAGTCTCGATGCATCTCTAAAGTAGGCAATCCATCATTTACATCCCAGGGTCCAATTTTTCCGACTTGAGAAGTCACAAATGCTGCTGTATCAATACCGTTATCCTTAAATCGTTGTGATGCTCGATTAAAAAATGATAATGGTAAACCAGTTCCTCGCTGAGGATAGAAATTATGACAACCAAGAATGAAGGGCTTATTAGCTGAATAACTCAAAATATTATTTAAATAGGCAACGTCATTACTCATATTCAATTCAATATTCAATCCTTGGGGATTATAGGATAGCAAGGCCTCTTTTTGCCCATCAAAGCCTTGATCTAACCTGATTGAATCAGCACCTAGTTGGTGAAAGAATGATAAATCATCGTAAGAGATTTCCAATTGATGGAAAATATTTGGAGCAATATCTAATGTAGTCGAAAAGCCCAAATTTTTAGCAAACCCAATCAAATCTTTAAACTTAGTTGCTACTTTTTCCTTACCTTCAGACACTTCTAACATACTCATAAAGACTCTGGTAAATCCGTACTTACTAGCAAGTTGTAAATACTCTTTGTCTTGACTCAAAGAGCTATGATCTGGATATAGAGATATCCCTAAACTGCGTTTGGTCATATCTTTTTACCTCTTTCCATCTTGCTGAAAGCTTTCATATAATAGTTTGAAATTACAATCGATAAGTAGATCGTACTAAGAAGTACTAGAACAACTGCTTGTCTAAGAAAGAAACTAAATATAGCCAATCCCAGGATGATGGCTAGAGATAGCATTATTAACCTTCCAGCTGATAATTTTTTCAAAATATTTGGCATCATTCCTTTTTGTACGGTAATCTCACTTACTATAAAAAACATTAAGAGCGCCAGAAAAATCATCATTTCATCACCTTCAAACGTTATTCCTTTTCTAATTGTTGTTTTTCAAACACTTTGAAGAACGGATAGTATATCGCTAAGTCGATTAAGAAATTAACACATGTCAGAATAAACGCTGGGATACTCCAATTAGTACTCATCAAAGCACCCAATGGTCCTGGTACAGTAAAAGGCAACCTCAACATCATCATTGGTACAACCCCAGTAATCGTCAAAACATAAGCTAGAGTACCAGTAATCAAAGGACCCACGATGAACGGAATACCTAAGATTGGATTCATAACAATTGGAGCACCGAAAACTACTGGCTCGTTAATATTAAATAAACCAGGTAAAAACGCCAATTTTCCTAAATCCTTTAAGTAAGCAGATTTAGAGAATAAGAATAGTGTCACCAGAGCTAAAGTACCACCAGCACCACCGATCCAGATAAACCATTGTAAAAATTGTTCGGTGAAAATAGTTGAAAGATGGTTAGCACTCGTTCCAGAAGCAAATTCACTCATATTTTGAGCAATGGACATTTCCCAGAATGGTCTAATGATTGGGTCCATAATTGCTGCACCATGAATACCTAAAGTCCAAAAACCAGTAATCAAGAAAATCGTCAATAATCCACCAATTAGACTATTTCCAACCAAAATACCTTTTAGTGGCATTAGAATCATGCTTAAGAAAGTGGCTATATTGAAACCTAAAACACTACGAATAGCCCAAAAAACAATTAAGATAAATGCTGCTGGAATCAGGGCCACAAATGAATTGGATACTTCAGGTGGAACTCCGTCAGGCATTTTTATAGTGATGTTTCGATTCTTGAAAAACCGATATATTTCAACAGTCAAAAGTCCTGTAACAATTGAAGCAAATAGTGACGAGGCGCTCAAATTGGCAATATTAATATATCTACCCGCATCGATCACGCCTTTAACATTTTTGACAACATGTATTGGTGTAGCAGTTGAAACTAGAAAAGCCAATACTGCCAAAATACCGTTAGTTAATTTATCTAGTCCATAACTTTCAGCTAACGATGGTGCAATTCCAAAGGTCGCATATAAAGCCAAGATTCCAACCGTATATCGAAATGGAATATCCAAAATCTCTTTATAAGGTAAAAGCGCATTAGCCACTGATTCAATTGGAATATTATTGATCAGTGTAAAGAACGAACCAACAATGGTTAGTGGCAACGTAGAAATGATACCTTTTCTAATGGCAGTCATATGACGCTGATTACCCATTTTATTGGCAATTGGTAAGATTTTAATGTTGAGAAAATTGATAAAATTGTCCATGAGAAGTCCCTCCTTTTTTTCGGGTTCATCATAACATTATAATGTTATGATGTAAACGCTTAAATAAAGATTTTTAAATCTCATATTCAATTTCGTATGGCTTTTTATTACTATCGTATATGGAAATAGTATACTCAATTAATTTACCTTGATTATCAAACCCACGTCTAATTCGTTTTAAAGCCAATGAATCGTCCTTTTTTAGCAACTTACGATCTTTTGCGTTAATATTTACTGCCTGAAATTCATCTTTAAAATTATCAACTATTTGGCCATTGTCTTTGAGAAACGTATAGAGCGACATTTGTTCAATACGTTTATCCTTATCTGACAATTTTATGTTGGGCAAATAGTGTTTAACAATGATAAAAGGTTCATCATTCAACAAATACATTTTTTTAACGAAGAGAACCTCTTGAGAATCGTCCTTACCTTCGATAGGAGTATCCTTGATGGAAATATTTTTGAATTCCAAAATTTTTCTAGTTAACAATTCAGTCTCGTTAATGATTGACGAATAGGATTTAGCCTTCGAAAGTTTATTAAACAAGTTATTGCTGATGACTCTAGTTCCAATTCCACTCTTTTTATTCAAATATCCTTCGGAAACCAGCTGTTCCACAGCCTTACGTACTGTGATTTTGCTAACCTGATACTTCTTTTCAAGTTCGTTTTCTGTAGGAATAAGCGTTCCGACTTCATATGAACCAGAAAGAATATGTCGTTTAATATCATCAGCAACTTTTTGATAGAGTATTTGTGTAACCATTTTATCTTTCTCCAACATCTAAAACATTTATATTTCTTATAGTAATTCTTATTCTAGCAGAAACACATTTTTATGAAAGTGTTTACTATACAAAAAAAGGATATCATTCACCACTCTAAGTAGTAAATAATACCTTTATCTATTAAATTTATTTCTCTATCGCTTTACGAACAAACCCATCTGATTCATTCAATTTCTTTTCTGCTGCAGCCTTATCCAGACGATCGGCAATCATAACGATTGCATCCTTCACAGAATAGTCTGCTTCTTCCAAAACCTGCTGCGCAACTTTCTCTTCCACTCCAGTGACCTCAACGACAATATTGATTGCACGCTGAACCAATTTTTCATTAGTAGGTTTAACATCAACCATCAAATTTCCATAGGTTTTACCAATGCGAACCATGGCACCAGTTGATAACATATTGAGAACCATTTTTTGAGCGGTTCCTGATTTCAAACGCGTCGAACCAGATAACACTTCAGGTCCAGCGACTACTTCAATTTTGGTCTTGGCGTGTTGACTAATTATTGAATCATGATTACAGGATAAAGCTATAGTTTCAGCACCAATTTCTCGTGCGTAGTCTAAGCCCCCGACAACATAAGGCGTTCTACCGCTAGCAGCAATACCGACTACCACATCTTCTTTAGTTAATTGTCGCTTTTTTAAATCACTGGCCCCAAGTTCAACATTATCTTCAGCACCTTCAACAGCTAAAGTCATTGCTTGACCACCGCCAGCAATCAATCCTTGAACCATTTCAGGATCGGTTCCAAAGGTGGGAACACATTCGGCCGCATCCAATACACCCAGACGACCACTAGTACCAGCACCCATGTAAAATAGGCGCCCACCTTTTTTAAACGCTGCAGCTATTTTATCAACTGCTTCGGCGATCTTTGGTATCTCTGATTCGATAGCAAGTGGTACCTTTCGATCTTCTTGATTCATTACCGCTACTATTTCTTGGGCACTCATTTGGTCTAAATTGGTCGTTTGCGGATTACGACTCTCAGTAGATAGTTTTTTTATATTCATAGCATTTATTTCCTAACTTTCGTTTCTATCAATTTAATTGCCTGATTAGCCTGACAATATTCAGTTAATTTGATATCATCTTTTACTATTTGTCCGATTACATTGACAGTCTTATCTGCTGGCAACTCTCTTCTCATCAGCTGTAATTCTCCCTGATAACGTTCAGCTAATTCATTATCAATCGTTATAGCGCCACATTTACGTATAACGGCATTATCGGGAGCTATTCTTTGATGATTAAGGCTTCGGCCTTCTCGTAATCTGACAACATCACGTGCTACGTCAGCTCGTTGATGAAAAATATGGTCAATATAATCAGGTGCCTTAAATAAGTCAACGTGGATCTTTAAGATTTTCTTTCTAAAATAACTTGTGAATTGTTCTAAAGTAGTCTCTTTCAAAGCTGGATCGCCGATATAAATTCGATCGACTCTTAACTTTTGCATTTGCAAGGCAGATACAAAAGGATTCTGATAACGTTGTTCTTCTAAGGTCGGTAACCCTTTATAAACTGGAGCTCTTAAATTCTTATCACCAGCCACAAAAGACATGACACAAAAGCCATTTGCCTGGAGCCACTTATTTTTAGCCTCGAACCAGTCTCTATCAAGTCCTGTATTTTCACGTGGATAATAGTTATGCCAAGCTTCCAAATTAGTAAAATCAGCTTGATTAGCTTGCAATTGCTCAATATCCGACTGACTGATTGTACTAGCATTCAAAGCAATTTTTATTTTTTGAGAAAGTTGTGCCACTCCGGCATTATTAATTCCATCGTCAATTCGTAACATTGTGACATGCATTTGCTCGAAAACTTTCAAATCCTCTGGCAATTTCAAATTGAGTCGCTTTAAAGAACTAGCCGAAATATCTAGTGTCAATTCTAGATTATTTGTCTGGCATAGCTCTCCAAGATCTTTTAAATTAGCTAACAATATTTGAGGATCATCTTCAGGTAAATTAATTGACGTAAAAACACCAGTAAATCCCGCCAGAACAAATTTATTGAATTCTATCAAGTCGGACTGATCCATTTTTTGATGTAAATAAGCTGAGAATCCTAGCATAAACTTCCCTCTATTCTGGATAAATTTCATTGATTCTATTCTCATCAACCCCAAAGAACCAAGTTACGATAAAGCCGCCTAGATAGGCAATTAATAAGGCTAAGAGATAGGTCAATTGTTGACCTGGTTGCATGATCAATAGTCCGAATAGTCCGGAAACACCTTGTGAAACTGCACCTAGATGGAAAAGTGAAGCAAAGATTCCACCAAAACCAGCACCAATACTTGCGGTCACAAAGGCTCTACCTAATGGTAATGTCACAGCATACATCAAAGGTTCACCAACTCCTAGAATTGCAACCGGAATGGAACTCATAACCATCTTTTTGAAACGTTTATTCTTCGACTTGAAATATAAAGCAAAACCAGCGCCAACTTGGCCACCACCGGCCATCATTAAGATTGGCAACAAGTAGTTGATACCGTGAGTTGGACCTGTTGGATCATTCAAAAGAACATGAATTGGTGTTAAAGCTTGATGCAAACCGACTGAAACTAAGGCCAAGAAGGTTGACGATAGAACAAATCCACCAAAAATACTCAATTTGGTATAAACGAAGTCCATAACAGTGTAAATTGCTGTCGTTAACCAAGCACCAGCTGGTTGCAAAAAGACGACTGCCAGTAAGGAGCCAATAATAACTGTCAACAATGGCGTAAAGAATGTATCCAAAACACTAGGCATGATTTTTCTGATATTTCTTTCCAAAATGGCAAAGAAGATACCCATCAACAAAGCAGTAATCAAACCACCGACACCAACTGTAAATGGTGCATGAGTGAATGGCATCGAGATACCTTGAGAACTCAGTGGTGAATCAGTAATTTTAATTCCCAAACAAAGTGTTCCACCGATACCACCTAGAATGGCACTACCTTTAAATTCTCGTGCAGCATTCATTCCAACAAAGATTGGCAAGAAGGTGAATAGTCCCCAGCCTAAAGTCTTAATAGTCATGTACCACCAATCAGTTGAAAAAGCTGATCCTGTTTGATAATCAATAACGTTAGTTAATCCGTTGATCAACCCAGCTGCAATAATACCAGGCAATAGTGGAATAAAGACGTTAGCAATGTGTTGAAGGCCACGTTGTAATGGTTTATCATGTTTAGCCTTATTCGCTTGTTTATTCTCTTTAGCGATATCTTTAATGTTTTCTTCACCAGTTTCATCATCGGTATCACTACCTAGAGGAACTCCAGTTAGTTCGGCAAATGGTTCAGCTATTTTATTAACTTTACCTGGACCTAAAACGACTTGTAGCGTTTCAGCTTTCACAACTGCTAGGACACCATCAATTCTCTTCAAACCTTCTAGGTCAACTTTTGATTCGTCCTTAATGCCTAATCTAAGTCTCGTCATACAGGCAACATTGGCCGTAACATTGTCTTTCCCGCCGACTTTTTTCAGTATTTCATTGGCAATTTCTTTATTGTTCATCTCTGTCTCTCCCCTCGTCTAAAATTCACCCATCAGCCAGTTATATGCTTTTGGAGTTGCTTTAGTCCAATAATTCCAGTTATGGTTATCGCCACTATCTTTTACATACTTGATTGAGACTTTATTCGTATCTTTTTTTACATCTTTCACAAAATGATTAACGTCTTTAATTGGCACAGTCGTGTCATCTGACGTTGTCTCAATATAAAATTTAACTGGTTTGGTCTGCTTATTGATATATTTAGTTGGAAATAGTCCGTTATAAACCTTGTCTGACCAGTTAGTCTTTCCATCAGTGAATGCATGCATATTTTGTCTGATCAGATTACTCTTAGGTAGTTTGTACCAGACTGATGGTGAAACCATGATAGCTTTTGAAAAGTAATTTGAATATTTCAAAGATAATCTAGCTGCTGCGTATCCACCCATAGACACCCCACCAACTGCATGTTCACTTCTCGATTTCGATACTTTGTATGTTGAATTGATCTTTGGAATCAAATCTTTCATGATGGCACTTTCAACAGGTAGGCCACCTTTTTGATTCACGTAAAAGCTGTTGAATCCATCTACGAAAACAACAATTGCCTTAGTGTTATTACGCTTCATAGCACCATCTAGCATTTGTTGCGAATTGAATCTCTCTAATAAATTACGATGATTTCCGTATAATCCATGCATCATGTAAAGAACTGGATAACGCTTATTAGCCTTTGGATTATAGCCAGCTGGTAAATAAACATCATAGTTCCAATCTAAATGCATTTGTTTCGAATAAAGCGTTGTCGTTGTCACTGTACTGATCGGTGAAACTTTGGCAGCTGCTGCTTGAACGTCATTGGTTGAAAAAGCTGCCATCCCTAACATCCCCACAAAACTAGCGACAATTACTAAAGCTTTCTTTAAATAAGATTTCATACTATTTAGCTCCCCTCTTTTTGTTATCGCTTACAATTAGATGATAATCCTTTCAAATTAAATTTCAATAATTTTAAAGAAAACATTGGAATTCCAAAATATAGTTTCATGAACATACAGATTGTAAGCGTAATCTTTGCGGTTGACTTATCCCAACTCACACTCAATAATTGAATTGACATTTAAATTATTGGAGGCATTTTTATGAAACAACTTTATATCGGTGATACTAGTTGGCAAGCTTCAGCTATTGCTCTTGGCATCATGCGCATGAACAGCTTAACTCCAGAACAAGCGGCTAAAGACTTGGAGGTCGCTTCTGACAGTGGCATTAACTATATCGATTCGGCTGACATTTACGGTGGCGGAGACTCTGAAAAGATCTTCGGTGAGGCTCTTAAACAGAGTAGTTTGACTCGTGATGACTTTTACATTCAATCAAAGGGTGGAATTATCCCTGGTAAAAGTTACGATTTTTCTAAACAACACATTATTGATGCGGTCGATGGTTCTCTAAAGAGAATGGGACTTGATTACTTAGATTCATTCTTGCTCCACCGTCCTGATCCTTTGATGGAGCCCGAAGAAGTCGCGGAAGCCTTTGACGAATTGCAAAGATCTGGTAAGGTTCGTCATTTCGGTGTTTCTAACTTCAATCCTCAACAATACTTATTAGTTCAAGAAGCAGTTGATCAAAGATTGATGTTTAATCAATTACAATTTGGTATCATGCACACAGGTATGATCGATTTCGGTATGCACACCAATATGACAGATACTCGTTCAATTAATCATGATGGTGGAATTATCGAGTTCTCCAGAAGAATGGGCGTTACGATTCAAGCTTGGTCTCCATTCCAATATGGTATGTTTGCCGGTACTTTCATCAACAACGACAAGTTCCCTCAACTGAATACGGAACTGCAAAAACTAGCTGATAAATATAATGCAAGTAAAAATGCGATTGCAGCGGCTTGGATTTTGAGACATCCTGCCAACATCCAAGTTATCATCGGTACAATGAATCCTGAACATATCGCTGATAGTGCCAAGGGTGGCGACATCGAGCTAACAAAACAAGAGTGGTATGACGTTTACTTTGCTGCCGGCAATGATTTACCTTAAAAAAATTTTGAACCTAGCAACCCCCTTGTGGTTACTGGGTTCTTTTTATTTTGCATAACATTCTTCATATGAACTTAATTAGTTATTTCTTGCACAAGATTTCGGAACTAGATATATTGGAATCATAAATAAAGAGATTAATTGTATAAAATAATTAATCTTTAAAGAAAGGGATGTTAATTATGTTACACGCAATATGGGTACTTATCATCGGAGGAGTTATCGGCGCAGTCGCAAGTATGATCGTCAATCGTAATATGCCTATGGGGTGGGTAGGCAATATCATTGGTGGTTTACTAGGTGCTTGGCTTGGTGAAAGCCTCTTAGGAACTTGGGGACCAGATGTTGCCGGGATGGCAATTTTCCCAGCAATAGTTGGCTCTCTAATCGTAGTTCTACTAATTTCATGGGCTCTAAATAGCTTCAAACGTGCTTCTTAAGGTGTAGCCTATGAGAAAACCTGTTCGAATATTCTTAATAATCGCCGCATTATTAGGAATCATCCAAACACTTTGGTTCATAACCATCACCTACCCGCTTCCACCAGTCACTAGAATTATTAAACAACTACCAGTACTTAATTGGCCGTTTCATTACCTAGCACTTTTCTTGGCAATTATCTCTGGAATAACTTTCCTAGCAATTCTAGTGTATGGTTTGTTCGCTAGTTCTTCACATAGTGACTTAAGTTTTCAATCTAACAAGGGAAAATTAAATATTTCTCGCAGTTCAATCGAAAAACTTTTGAAAAACCATCTGAAGGAAAATTTATCCTTGCATAATGTCGATGTAAAAGTAAAATTGCTTGGCAGAAGACGTGCCGCCAAAACTACAATCTCAGCGACGAGCGATCAACGCATGAACCTGACTGAACAAGGAGCTCAAATTAAACAACTGGTAATGAATCAGTTGCACAATGACTTGGGAATCCCCGTTAAAAAAGTAATTGTTAATTTGGACCCACACGTTCAAGGTGACGGCAACGCTCCTCGCGTAGTCTGAGGTGCAGCTTATGAAAAGAAGAATTATCGGCTTTCTGATTGGCAGCTCAATTGTTCTTCTCTGGATCACCTTAGGTTTCTTTAACCTAATCCTGATTATTTTGGCAGGTCTAGTGGGATATTTAGTCGCTGCTTTAACTGGAAAAGCCGAAGAAAAAACTGACTTAAGAATGAAATTGATCAAATTTCTACAGCTAAAGGAGTAAATTATGACAGACCAACAGTTAAACAATGATTTAGTTAAAAACAGTAAGTTAACTTTTGACGAAGACGTTATTGCAAAAATTGCTGGTATGGCCATACGTGACATTGAGGGAATCCTATCGCTTAACGGAAATCTTTTTGACAGTATTGCCGATCGCCTTCGCAGTAAAGAAGACATTACTAAAGGAATCAACGTCGATGTCGGTGAAAAACAAGCCGCAATTAATGTCGAAATAATCCTTGAATATGGTAAAAATGCTCATGATGTCTTTAGAAACATTCTCAATGCCGTCGACTCAGCCGTTACAGGTATGACTGGCTTAAAAGTTGTTGAGACAAATGTCTATGTCAAAGATGTTATGACTAAAAAAGAATGGCAAAAGCAAAATAAGCAAGATAAAAGTAATGAAAGAGTAAATTAAAGCGAGGTTAACAAAATGCCAAATCAAAATAATAATCCTAGTAACAACCAAAATAATAATCAACCCAAAATCGAAAAAGAGTTAAACTTCTCTGATAAAGTTTTAGAAAAAATCGCTAACCATACCGCTAAAACTATCGACGGAGTTTTATCATTATCTGGTGGTGCTATCAGTGACTTCACTGACAGATTTATCGACAATCCAACTAAAGGTGTGAACGTGGATACCGATGATGACAAGGTTTCCTTTGAATTAAAAGCTGTCTTGGAATATGGCAAGTCAGCTCCTCAGATCTTTGATCGGATCGTCAATACCATCAATCATTCAGTTAAGGAAATGACTGGAAAAGACGTCGATAAGGTTTCATTAGAAGTTAATGACGTTATGACAATGAGCGAATGGAAAGATCAAAACAAGTCTAAGAAAGATAAAAACAACGATAAATAATCACCTACACCAAGGGTCTTAGTCAAAAACTAAGACCTTTTTTTGATGCTATAATACTGTTATAACGTTATGAATTGAGGCTACAAAATGTCAACTGAACCAGCAATAAAAGTTACCGATGAAGTCATTACAGCAATGAAATGGCAAATCGACCATACTCAAAAACAAATTTCATCCCTAGAAAAAGCTAGCAAGCGTTTGGGTGATACTGAAATCCTCTTAGTGAAGGGAACTTTACTACAAACCTACTCTAAACAAATTGACCTAACCAAAGGGTTCGTCATCTTGCCAGACTATCGCCAAGAGGGACAAGAAGTCACAATTTATTTTGATCCTAAAAAATCGATCATGGCTAATGCCGAAGAATATTTCCATCAATATCATCGTGACAAACGGGGGCTTGAGACCATTTACGGCAACCTCCAACAGGCAAAATCAAATCTGGAGAAACAACTGCAACGACAGAAAAATTTTGATCCTACTGATGAAAAACAAGCTGCTATCATCAAACAACAATTGATTGCCGAAGACGCCATAAAAACTCATGTGCTTCATTCGTCTAAACCCCAAACACCAGCACACCCAAGACACTTTTTTACTAGTGATCACGTCTTAGTTGAAGTCGGCAAAAACAGTCTCCAAAACGACCACCTCACCCTGACAGCTAAAAAAGATTACTATTGGATGCACGTTTCTGAATTAGCTGGTTCGCATGTCGTTATTCACAGCACTAATCCCAGCGAACAAACCTTACTGGAAGCTGCTAGTTTAGCCGCTTACTACAGCAAAGGCCGGGGATTGAAGCAAGTCGCCGTAGACGTCTTAAAAGTTCGCCAATTGCATAAACCTAAAGGTGCCAAACCAGGACTGGTTTTATTTACTGGTAAAGCCAGAACTTTGACTGTCTACCCAGATGGCGATATGGCACAAAGACTCGCTGAAAAGTAATATATATATCTTTTGAAAGCTTTGATAATTGACTATAATTGTAGTTAAACAAAAAAGAGGTCTTTAATATGTCAAAAGTACTAGTTATTTATGCACACCCAGAGTCTGCCAAACAATCATCAAGCTATCAATTGTATCAACATTTTCTGACCGCCTATACTGCCAAGAACCCAGAAGATGAAATTATTGTTCATAATGTTTCTGAATTTATGCCATTTCCTTTGAATAAGCTATCTCTTTCCATCTTCAATAAGCACTTTACCAAAGAAGCCTTAACCAATGATGAAAAAGAGTTCAACGACGCTCGTCAAGAATGGGTCAATGAATTCATAAATGCTGATAAATATGTTTTTGTAAATCCAATGTACAATCTTTTTATGCCGGCTGAAATGAAGAGTTACATTGATGTTATTATGCAAGCTGGTCAAACTTTCCACTACAACGCTGATGGTTCAACCACTGGTGATCTGCACAACAAAAAAGCCATCCATCTTCAAGCTAATGGTGGCAACTACCATAACGAGTTAACCCCTAAAGATAGTCCCATCGACGATCTGGCTGACAAATATCTCAAGATGATTTTAAATATGATCGGCGTTACTGACTATTCAGCTGTTTTCGCCGAGGGTATGGACAAGGATCCAATGCATGCGAATGAGATTCTTGCTGCCGCCTTTGATCAAGCTAAATTAGCTGGTGAAAAGTTTTAATTCAAAAAAGTCTCTTAACTAATCTAATTAGGGTTAGTTAAGAGACTTTTTTATTAACGACTCATTGCGGAAATCTTAGTCATATTATTCAAGATTTCTCTCTCATTCACTAGATTCAAATCGCCTGAAATCGTTAGTTTTAATACGCTAGCTGAAATAGCATAATCGATCAATTTTTGGTTATCGAATTCATGAATTAGACCATGTACTAGACCTGCTCCAAATGCATCGCCACTGGCAACTCCTTCATACACGTGCATATTATAGATTGGACTTTCGTACATTTGACCATCTTTCAATAACAATGCTGTCCACTTACTATCTTCAACTGAATTAATATTTCTCAAAATACTGGCTACGATACTACAATTGGGATACTTTCTAACAACTTCTTGCATACCATCTTTAAAACTATTGCTCTGATCGATACCATGTTCCATATCACCATCAAAAGCCTTGATACCCAAGCTATTTTCAAAATCTTCATCGTTGGCTAAACATACATCAACATATGGCATTATTTGACTAGAAAATTGTTGTGCTTCACCAGAGCTCCACATTTTACCTCGATAATTAGTATCAAAAATAACCTTAATTCCATTTTGATGACAATATTGACATGCAATAAGTAACGTTTCTCTCATTTGATCAGAAATGGCAGCTGTAATGCCAGAAAAGTAAAAGTAGCTCATTCCGGATAAAAGACTATCCCAATCATATTCATCAGCTTTGGAATCAGCAAACGAACTCGCTTTTCGGTCATAAACAACATTAGTACTTCTTACACTAGCGCCTTTTTCAAAGAAATAAATTCCTAAACGATTACCTCCATATAAAATCTTGCTCGTGTTCACTCCATACTTATTCAGGGTATCGACCGCTGAAGTACCTAGTAAATTTTGAGGAAGTTTAGTCACATAACTGGCTTGGTCACCTTGTAAAAGCAATGATACAGCGACATTAGCTTCTGAACCACCATAAGCAGCTTCGAATTCATCGGACTGAACGATTCGTTTGCACCCAGCTGGTTTCAAACGAAGCATCATTTCTCCGAAAGTTAAAACCTTTTCCATAATATTCTCCAATCCACAATAACGATCAAGTCTGCTTTTAGACTAAAAGTTCCTTATCATTTATTTTTTCAAATTCATTGTGGAATGCCTCTGCATTATTTTTAACTTGTTCGTAATTGTCGTCTTTTCCTGGTCCAACAAGGCTACCACCAACGCCAACTACAAATGATCCACTAGCAAACCATTCCTTCATGTTGTCTAATGAAACCCCACCACTAGGCATGATATTGATATTAGGGAATGGTCCTTGTACTTCTTTGATAATTCCTTTTCCGGCAATTGAACCTGGAAATACTTTGATCAAATCTGCCCCATAAGTTAATGCTTGTTGAATCTCAGTCGGTGTAAAGCACCCAGGTACATAAGGAACATTATATAAATTACATACTTTGGCAGTTTCAGCATTAAATGAAGGACTGACGATGAACCTTGCCCCTGCAATAATTGCAATTCTTGCAGTTGGCGCATCTAAAACGGTTCCTGCACCAACGACCACGGCTTCATTAGCAATATATTCATCACTCAAACGTTTAATAGTTACGTCTGCATTTGGAGAAGTAAAGGCCAATTCAATTGCTGTAACTCCACCATCTATGCAGGCTTTTGAAATTTTATATGAGTTTTCTTCGTTGTAACCTCTAACTACAGCAACGACCCCATTTTCTTGAATTTTTTTCAATGAATCGAATTTTAATAATGTCATTTATTCCTCAACCCCATTTTCTAAGTAATAATTGTCTAATTCATTTCGCATAGGATAGCCATCGTTATCTCCATGCGTCCTGACTTGTAACGAACCAATTGCATTGCCTCGCTTAGCCGCCTGATCATAGGATTTATTCTCAAGTAAAGCCGTTATAACGCCGAGTGCATAACCATCACCAGCACCGACAGTGTCAACAACCTCTTTAACCTTAAATCCTGATATCATTGCGCTATGTCCATCTTTGGTCTTAACATAAGATCCTTTTGCACCTGTTTTTACGAAAACTGCCTTAGCTCGACCTTGTAAATAAAAGTCAGCAATCTTTTCTGGATCATCGTATCCGGTTAAAATCTTTCCCTCATTTTGACCCGGAAGTACGATATCAGCGTAACTAGCTATTTTATTGATCGTTTTTACCATCGTTTCCTTATCAGTCCACAAGGCTGGACGTAAATTAGGATCAAAAGTTAAGGTAATATTACTTTTATTGGCCTTTTGTGCTAGTAAAATGCTTGTACCTAAAGCATCAGAAGAACTAGCGGGAAAGATGCCGGTCAAATGAATTATTTTAGTATCGCTATAGTCAATTTTTTCAATAATATTTTGATCAATATGTGAAGCTGCCGATCCTTTTCTAAAATTAAAGACAAATGGATCGCCCTGACTTACTAATTGTTTCATTTGATAACCTGTATAGAATTCCTTGCTAGTCATCAAGTAGTCAGTATTAATTTTACGTTTATTCAATTCATTTCTGATAAAGTCTCCCTGGGGATCATCACCAACTTGACCAATATAATCAACTGAATGGTTTAGGCGACGAGTGCCCACAGCTACATTCAACTCTGCTCCACCGATAACCTTATTAAAGTTCACCGAATCTTGAATTGTACTGTCAGGATCAGTTGAACACAGAACCACTAGAGGTTCACCAATGGTAAGTAGTTCACTCATCATATCACCTCTTCCAAATGAAAAATCTCCCTGAAGATTTTGACCCCAAGGAGACTCCATTAATTACATACCTTTTTTGATTTCTTTTCTGTTCCAGAACATTAAACCAGCAACGATAACTGCTAGTACAATGGCACCAATAATAGGTAGATTTGCAGTGGCTTCATATACAATCCAGGCTAATGGACTGGCTGCAAAGTCAATACTTGCAACTGATGAAGTACCTGCAGGAATCAAACTTGGTTGAACTGCTTTTACAGCGAAAGTGAAGATTTTTGCAATCGCTGTTGCTGAAAGAACACCAAAGATCAAACTAAAAATACCTGTTAATAATGTCTTAAGAACATTTCCTTTAGTATATGGAAGTACTAATGGGAATATATAAATCAAACCAGACAAACTAGCTAATGGTAAGAATTCATTTCCAGGAATAACAACTGACAAGAATAAAATAATTGGAATCAATAGTAGACTTGCTACCAAAGTAACAGGATGACCAATTACTAGAGCAGGAGTCATACCAATATTGAACTCTCTACCTTTAAATTTATTTTTAATGATTTCTTGTGTACGTTTGGAAATTGGTGAAAGTCCTTCAATAAATAATCCTGTAATTCTGGGAATCAAAACCATGACAGCGGCAAGAATAACACCTAATTGAAGAATCTTAGCAACTGGATAATGAGCAAGTGCACCAATCAACATACCAATGATTACACCCAAGACAATTGGATCACCTAAAACACCGAACTTTTCTTTCATTTTATCGGCATCGATATCAACCTTGTTGAGGCCAGGAATACGATCAACAATCCAATTTGTTACTATTGCGAAAGGAATAAAACCTACACAGAATGCTTGTGGAATTGAGATCCCGGTTAGATCCTTACCATAAAAACTCTCGACTTTCTTTTGAGATCTGTCCGCACCAATCAATGTGATGATAATGGTAATGATTGCTGCGAATAGTCCCCACCAAAAGTTCTTTGTAGCAAAGTAAACAATTGAACCAATAAAGGCAAAATGCCAGTAATTCCAAAGGTCAATATTTAATGTTTTAGTCGTTCCAATGACTAACATTAAAACATTAACTAATAGTCCCAATGGAATAATAATCGCACCAACTGACGTACCAAATGCTACTTGTGAAGCGGCTGGCCAACCAATATCAAGTGTATATAAATGTAAATGATAAGTTTTGACCATGGCATTAACAGCGGGACCGATATTATCTGACAACAACTGAGTAACAACGCTCAGTCCGACGAAACCAACACCAACTTTAAGTCCAGATACTAATGATTTACCCCAGCCCATTCCGATAAGTAAACCAAGAATCAGGAATATGATAGGCATCATTACACTAGCACCCAACGACATAATGTAATTTATGACAGCCATGAGTAACCCCCCAGAGATTATTTTTGTTTAAATACCAAAATTAACGAACTAAATATCCACCATCAACAGGAACAATAGCTCCATTGATATATGAAGCAGCGTCACTTGCTAAGAATACGGCTGGTCCCATCAATTCATAAGGTTCTGCCCAGTGACCTGCAGGAATTCTGCCAAGGATTTCATCATTACGTGACTTATCAGCACGAATTGGTGCAGTGTTCTCAGTCTTAATATATCCGGGAGCAATAGCATTAACTGTCACATTATAAGCACCCATTTCTGAAGCAAAGGCTTTAGTTAATCCAGCAACACCGTGTTTTGAAGCTGTGTATGAAGGAATGAATTTACCGCCTTGGAATGAGAGCATTGAACCAATATTAATAATTCTTCCGGATTTTTGTTCTGCATATACTTTAGAAACTTCTAATGATAAGTAATAAACAGCATTCAAATTAATATTAATTACACGATCCCAGTCTTCATCTTTAGATTCTAGGATTGGATTACGTTTAATCATTCCGGCATTATTTACCAAGATATCAATGTGTCCAAACTTATCAATTGCAGTCTCAATGACTTTCTTGGCAGCACCGGGAGCTGTTAGATCCAAATCCATAAATTCAACTTTTTGACCCATACTTTCGATCAATTCTCTAGTATTGTCCCATTCCTTCTTGCCGAAAGTTGGAATAAAAATATCCGCACCAGCACGAGCCATGGCAATCGCATAACCTTGTCCTAAACCAGTATTACCACCGGTGATAATAGCAACTTTGCCTTTAAGACTAAACTTATCCATCCCAAAGTTGTTTTTTAATTCTTCCTCATGTTGACGAATTTCTTCTGCACTTTCATGAATTTCTGACATTGAAAAACCCTCCTGTTTATATTTCCTATTAGGAAATGACATTTCTTATTTACAAGAAGAGTTTATACCTTGTTTTTATTTTTTGCAAGCCCTTTCACAAAAATATATAATTCCTATATGCTTGAATTACGGGTATAATTAAAAGAAAAAGAGGTGTTCCAATGTCTGATCAACATTTATACGGCGCCGTTTTACTGAAGGCTAAGGAAATATTAGATTTTATTTCAGACTCTAAAGCAGCCCCAGGTTTAAAAGAAATAAGTGCCCATATTGATACTTCTAAATCAACTGTCCTTAAAATCCTACAAACACTGGAATATTGCGGATTTGTAAAATCCTATGGTGCTACAAAACAATATTATTTAGGAACTGTATTTCTTAAATATGGCGATCAAGCTTCACAGAGTTTCGATTTGGATAAAATAGCAATGCCGTTTCTTAATAAGCTACGAGACCAAACTACTGAGGCAGTCAATCTAGGAATAATTGAAAACGATAAAATCGTTTTGTTAGATAGAGCCAAAAGTACTAACAGTATCCATTTTGATTTAGAGCTTGGGGGAGCAATGGATATGTATTCATCTGCTATGGGTAAGGCCGTTTTGCCTTATTATTCTGATAAAAAAATTGAAGAATATTTGGATAAAACTGCTCTGGTAAAGAAAACAGATAATACTATCGTCACTCGTCAGGGCTTGTTAGATAATATTGCCCAGGCAAAAACTAACGGTTACGCCATTGATGATATTGAAAACCAGGAAGGTGTCTATTGCATCGGTTTTCCATTAGTGAAAAATAATCAGATTTTTGGTGGATTTAGTATTAGTGCTCCGGTATTCCGGCTCACTGATGAAAAGAAAAATAAGTGGATCCAATATGGTTTAGATACAAAAGAAAAAATTGTTGAACAATTCTAAAAAAAGTGATGCTGCATATTTATAAATATGCAGCATCACTTTTTTAATAGATCTATTTAAATCCATGTACTATCGGTCACATGAATCATTTTATTCTTTGAACTTTTATAATAGGAGTCATTGAACCATTTAGATTTATTGCCAATTTCAATCACCTTTCCCTTAGGTAATCTTTTAGACGTTTTCTCCCCGTTGAGCTTATATACAACTGTTCTTGGATTAGTTATTTTTAGTTTAAAATCATTTGGAATATTGGTACTAACCATATTTGAATCAGGTCTACCAATTTTTGTTATTACCTTAACGTCACTAGCTTTCACCAAGTGATTCTTAGAAATACGATAATAAAAATCTCTCGAACTTAACCTTTTCTTATTACGCAAGGTGGCCGCTTGGACATTATCATAATTATTGCTGAAAATTAAAGCATTAGCTAAACTAATACCAAATAAAAAGATTAAAGCATACAAGATGCCTTTCCTGAATAGTTTCATCTTTATTCTCCCTTTGAATCAAACACAAATAATTATACTTATGAAATTTCAGGAAAACAAATATTTGATTTTCAGAAACAAACTATTAATTTTTAACTTATCAAGACAAAGCTAAACGGAAAGTCACCGGCAAAATACCGAGAATTTTCCGTTCTAAAAGCAGCATAATTAAAAATTCAAACTTAAGGACTAAGATCAGCTAGTCAAAATACAGTAAACTTTACTTTTTTAAGTCAACTCCGACAATAAACAATCGTAATAAATTTGCATAATCATTTGCCAATCACTATATTTCATCCATTCATCCCCTTTATGGGCTATGCCTTTCTGCCCAGGAAATGACGGACCAAAAGCCACTATATTTGGCATCTTTCTAGCGTATGTTGCTCCCGTGGTTGTAACTGGAGTTCCATCTAATCCAGTATCTGCTTCGTATATCTTTGAAAACTTTTGCATAAAGGGTAAATCCTTATCCTTAACGACAGATGGAAAACTGCGATTAATCATTAAATTCATGTCCGGCATTAGACGACTACGTATTTGATTCAACACTGTCGTTTCCGTAAAAGTAACCGGATATCGCAATGAAAAACTTATTTCTAAAGAATCATCAACTATATTAATTTCATATAAAGACAATTGTAAATCACCCGAATCGTCATCATGATAGTCTATTCCTAACCCCTGACCATTTGTTTGGTGACCGAAACTTTGATTGATCCAATCAAACACTTGTCCAATTTGTCCGTCTAAACTAGTGCAGCTTTCAACTAATTTAGGTAAGACATTATCTGCCAAATCAGGCGCATTGCTTGGTGCCTTTTTACCGTGGAATTCTAATTTATTTCCTAAAATTGTGACACTAGCATAGTCGGGCAAAAAGCTTCGATCAAATACACCACTTAGGTCATCAATTTGTTTTAGCGAACCATCTTTAATACTTTGACTGATCGTTAAATCTAAAATTCCACGTTCACCATAAACGATAGGAAATTTACAGTCTGGTGTGAATCCACCATAAGGAG
Source organism: Companilactobacillus sp. FL22-3 (assembly GCF_054881455.1). Classification (NCBI taxonomy): domain Bacteria; kingdom Bacillati; phylum Bacillota; class Bacilli; order Lactobacillales; family Lactobacillaceae; genus Companilactobacillus; species Companilactobacillus sp. FL22-3. Next base: position 287,114 of record NZ_JBTYYZ010000001.1, read on the forward strand.
GTTTCTCAACTTTCAAGAATTTAGAAATATCGCGACTACCCATTTCCTCATCCGTTCCAAACATGATACGAACTCTTTTTTTCAAAGGTATATTTTGCTTTTTGATTAAATATAAAGCTAACAAAGCAGCCATTAATGGACCTTTATTATCTAAAACGCCACGCCCATACATATAACCATCTTTAATGGATAAATCAAATGGCGGATAATTCCAGTCATCAACTACATCGACAACATCAGCATGTCCTAAAACTCCAAAATAATCATTTGCGACAGTCGCTTCAGGCCCGTATTCAGCCCATCCAACACAGTCGGCTACCTGCCCTGTTCGAAATCCTAATTTTTCTGACAGTTCCAAAAGATATTCTAAAGCTCGTTTAGGTCCAATTCCAAAGGGAGCTTGATAGGTTTTTTCTCCATTAACACTGGGGATTCTTATTAACTGACGTAAATCATCCAAAAATTCTTGTTCTGACTGATCAAACATTTCTTGAAAATCAGGCCTTATTTTTTTCAATCCTCTCATCCCTTCTAAATATTGCTAAAATCAATATCGACATCATTCATTTCTTCAGCTGCAGCTTCTTCATCCAGATATTGTTTATCTAGCATCCTTACAAATGGATAGTAAATTATAACGCCTAGAACTAACTCAAATAACTGTAAAACTGATGCTAGCCAACTACCTGTCGAGAGCCATCCAGATATCAATGGTGGAGTTGTCCATGGCAACATGACCCCATTTGTATATGGTATCCAGTGAAGACTGAACACAATACCAGAAATAAGAGTATTTAAAACAGGCACAATAATAAATGGTATAGCAATAATTGGATTCAAAACGACTGGCAATCCAAAGATAATAGGTTCATTAATTCCAAAAATTCCCGGAACAATGGCCAATTTACCTAATTCTTTAATCCGTTTCGACTTACATACGAATAACATTACAATCAATAGCGAAAGCGTACTACCACCGCCACCATATGTTGTGAAAATATCAATAAATTGTTGTGTATAAATGTGAGGCAACTTGGCACCACTTTGAAAGGCTTTTAAATTATCTTGTGTTAAGACAAAGAAAATTGGTGACCAAACACTATTTGTAATAGTTGGCCCATTAATACCAAAGCACCATAACAATGATGCCAAGAAATTATATAGAAGTACTGATGGTAATGAATTACCTACATTCTTCAATGGTGCTTGTAACATGGTATAAATGAAATTATAAGCTGTTCCAAAGTCAGTTAAACTAAATAAAATTCTGATTAAAAAGAAGAATAAGATTACAAAACCACTTGGTAATAATGCATCAAAAGATTCACTAACAGCAGGAGGAACTCCATCAGGCATTTTAATAGTCCAATTACGTTTGATTGCAAAACGATAAAGTTCAACACTGACTAAAGCCGTGAACAATCCCAAGAAAATACCATTAGGTCCTAAATAAATTGTTTGAACTGCACCTAATGTTTTCTTACCAACTTCAACTGTAGTTGGTGTCATTATCAAGAACGAAACAATTGCAACTGCACTGGCATGAACTGCTTTCAGTCCACGATTTTTACCATATGCATAAGAGATACCAAAACAAGCCAATAAACCTGTAAAACTAAAAACTGAATCAGATACGGCACTAAACCATTCCGACCATTTTGGCCCTAAGACGCCACTCCAAAAATCAGCCCAGCCAGGAATTGGAAAATTACCAATTAGCAGGAAAATTGATGTAACGATAATTAATGGCGTAATAATTAAAAATCCATCCCGAAGTGAGCGTAGAACCACATTATTGGCGAGCTTGGTCGCCACTGGCATTAATACTTGCTCAAATTTTTTTTGCACAGAAATCATTCCCTTCTAAAAACAATAATCATTTACAAAATCCGTTATATCCTCTTTCTTAACTTTCATTTCACACAATTCAATGCCCCGATCAATTGAATCCGCTAATCCAGTTCCTCCTTTCTTAGGCATGTGAATAATATTTAACTTATCTTTAAACTCGGCAATCGTATCCGCATTTTTCTCTTCTGCAATCATGGCGACAACAGGGATATCTGAATCATTTTGGACTGCTAAACCAACACTGCAAGCCATTTTAGAAAAATCCGTATAATCATATGCCGGACCGACAAGTAACACATCTGGTTGCATTTTTTTACACATTCTAGTGATCTTTCCGTTCACTTCATCTCGATTCTTCTCGTAGTATTCAGTTCCGCAAAAGAATGTTGCCATGACCTCAGAATCTTTTTTCTTTAAATTCTTATCAATCGTGTCTGCGGCTCCCATTGGCAATTTTTTCCCACCAAGTTCAGTATCCGCCTTCTCTTTGCCACCTAAACCAGATTGAATTTGATCTAAGAAGACTATTACTTTCATACTATTAACCTCCAAATCAATGTTTTCTATACAGGATATTATGGAAAGTATACTTATCAGCTCGATAATAAGATTCATCATAAAGAATGGGATAACCTTCAACCGAATATGAAGTTGTTTGAGCAAAAAATGCCTGGCTATTTACAGGAACGTGTAACATCTTACTAATATTTTCGTCTAATAGTACTGCCTCTAACTCTTGTGATCCGTACGATATGGTGATATTTTTTTCAATCATCTTAAATAAAGAACCAAGTGCATTTTTTTCATTTAATTCGGGTAAAAATTTCTTTTGAATATAAATCATTTCATGAGTCATTGGTTCCTTATCAATAAGACGTACGCGTTCTACTTCCCAAAGTTCCGACGTCTGATCAAGCATTAATTGTTTGACTACTTGCTCAGAAATATTAGAGATATCTGAAACGCTAGCAAGTTTGACGAGAATAGTTTCAGCTTTTAACTGCCTACTTTCAGCAGCTTCGGTAAAACTCACCAGACCTTGTGATCCACTTGAGATCTTTAGCGCAGGTGATAAAACAAAAGTCCCACGGTTACGATCCTTTACCACTACATGTCTTTTTTCCAACGTCTCTATAGCCTTACGAATGGTCAAACGTGTAGTACTAAATTGAAATGCCAATTCATTCTCTGATGGTAATTTTTGATGGACTCCATATTCGCCATTATCAATCTTTTTTTCTAAATCTTTAGCAATTTGACTGTATAAATACTCCATGAATAAAACTCCTCTAATCTATTGGTGCCTTAATTCTCTTTTCATATGCATCCAACCAATCCTGCGTTATTGGTTCAATTTTAGTTTTTTGGTTATCCACTGGGTGAGCTATATAAATTTTTGCGTCATCATCTTGTGTACCAACGGCAAAGGTAAACTCAACATTTGTCGCTACTCCCCACTCTCCTGCTTTGTTCAAAGCTACCAGTGAGAATTCTCCTGCTTTGCCATAACGCTTCTTTAATTTTTCAACAAAAGGATAGACTGCTTTATCACAAGCCTCTTGAGGACTAATCCCTGCCCCCATTAACCGCACAATCTCATAACATAGGCACCCTTTCATGATATCTTCACCTAGTCCAGTTGCTGCAGCACCTCCAATCTCGCTATCTGCATAAAATCCATCACCAACTAGTGCAGAATCTCCAGTTCTTCCGGGCTTCTTCATGAAAAGTCCTGAAGTTGAAGTTCCCACATTTATTGATCCTTTTTTATCTAGGCTAACCATGCCAACCGTATCATGTCCGTCATAGGGAGAAAGATTCTTTTCAGCGATTTCTTTTTTTCGCTTTTCCCATATCTTTTTGGCCCTATCTGTTAGCATATTCTTTCTTTCAAAGCCATTTTGAGTAGCGTACTGAGTGGCACCATCGCCTACCATTACGCTGTTAAAATGTTCATGACTGAGACTTCTAGCAACCGAAATGGGGTTTTTAACATCACTGATACCCATGACTGCCCCCACCTCAAATGTGTCACCATTCATAAAAGCGGAATCCATTTCTACAAAACCATTAGCGTTTGGTAAACCACCATATCCTACTGATTTAAAAAAAGGATAATTCTCTACTTCTTGAATGGCAGTTTCAACGGCATCGCCAGCATTACTATCATTTTTAAGTAAATTCAATCCTTTACACAAACCTTCATATGCCATTCTCCAAGTACCAATCATTGCATAAGTCATTTCTCTCCTCCTTTTGTATACGTTTTCAAAAAGTAGTATAGTCAGGATTGTATATATAATCAATACCTTTTTATTGCCAATGGCCGATAATAAGGTTAAGTAAATCAACTAAATACCCTCGATAAGCGACGAACTGCACCTCATAAAATTTGAGGTAATCTGCAAACTTTGACTGGGCTAAATTAGATGGTGAAAAATTTTAATTCGGTCAAAAAAATAGAAGAGTCCATTGTGGATTCTTCTATTTTTTCTTATCGTATGTGTACATGCACATATCATCGAACTTATTTCATTGTGTTCAATAATCAAAAGCTGAGCCCTTGATTTCATAACTTGTATATTATAGCTATTTGAATAAATAGATCTTACTTTCATATGGACGCAGCTCCATATTTAAATCATCATTATAGTTTCCAAGCAATAATTTACCTTTAGCCTGACCATAGTCCCTTGTAAGCATTTCTTTAGTGAAATTACTAATTACCAACAATGTTTCTCCGTTATAACGGCGCTTGTAAGCAAATACTTGTTCATCCTCGGGATCTAACAATTAATAATCTCCATAGACAATCAAATCGCTATTATGACGTAGATCAATCAATTTCTTATAGTAACTGAAGACGGACTCGCCATCTTCAATTTGATCCCTTGCATTTATCTCCGGATAATTAGGATTCAATTCAAACCATGGTTTAGTACTTGAGAATCCTGAATTCTTATTTTCATCCCATTGCATAGGTGTTCTAGCATTGTCACGCGACCGGGCGGATAAATATTTCAACATCGAATCTTTATCAATGATTTTCTCTTCATCCACAAATTCGTGATAAGCATTGATAGATTCCAAATCTTCATATTGAGAAAGCTTTGTGTAGTGAACATTAGTCATTCCCAACTCTTCACCTTCATAAACATAAGGTGTTCCTTGCATCATGTGCAAAGTTGTACCTAGCATTTCAGCTGCTTTAACTCGGTACTTAGGGTCATCCGTCGCAAAACGAGAAACCGCACGTGGCTGATCATGATTATTCCAATACAGACTGTTCCAGCCTTTTTTGTTGAGTTCGGTTTCCCATTTACTCAATGATTTCTTTAGCTCAACTAGTTTAACTGGTGCATCATACCATTTTCCTAATCGTTGATCTGGATTACCTGAAAGTCCCACATGATCAAATTGAAAGACCATATTCAATTCATTTGAATCAAGTCCTGTATATTTTATAGCATCTTCGGGCGTTGAATCAGGCATTTCTCCAACAGTCATAACGTCATATTTAGATAAGACTTTTTGGTTCATTTCTTGTAAAAATTCATTCAAACGCGGACCATCTGCGACAATTTTGCCAACGTTGGCATAGCGCTCATTTGGTTCTTTGTGCCCATCAGGCAAGCCAGCAGGTTTAGAAATCAGATTGATAACATCCATTCTAAAACCATCAACACCTTTATCAAGCCAAAAGCGCATAATATTCCACACTTCATCACGAACTTTAGGGTTTTCCCAGTTTAAATCTGGTTGACCATCAGCAAAGAGATGCAAGTAATACTGACCAGTTGTCTCATCAAATTTCCAAGCTGGTCCATTGAAATATGAACCCCAATTATTTGGTTCATGCCCGTCAACTGGGTCACGCCAAACATAATAGTCACGATATGGATTATCTTTAGATTTTCTACTCTCTTGGAACCATTTATTTTGGTCGGAAGTATGATTTACCACCAAATCCATCATAATCTTGAGACCTAATGTATGAGCTCTTTGTAACATTGTCTCAAAGTCAGCCATTGTTCCATAAGCCGGCTGAATACTGCGATAATCACTAATATCATAGCCGTTGTCTTTATCTGGTGACTTGTAAATTGGATTTAACCAAATAACGTCAGCTCCTAGGTCTTTGATATAAGCTAAACGACTGGTCAATCCTGGCAAATCACCAATCCCATCACCATTGCTATCTTGATAACTTCTTGGATAAACTTGATAAACTACTGATTTTTTCCACCAATCACTGTATGCCATTATTAGATCTCCCTTTTAATCATTACATCCATTTTAGGTGGACTAATTATTTTTGGCAACGGTTACACCAATTCTGTTATCGTTCACAAAATTATTTAGTGGTTTTTTTAGATTTGTTATTTGCTCTTCGATACACTAGATAAGCCGTTATCGGCACAGTCAAAATGACGCCAATGGTACAAATTAGAGTCGTTAAAACTTGAGCCACAACTAACTTATCATTTAAAATTTCGGTAAATTTATATCCTAATGAATGAATTACAAAGAATAGTGGAAAAGTTGAAGCAAAGAAATTAAATAGCAAGGTATTCGTCTGGGTATTCAATATCTTATTTCCGACTGAAAAGCCGTCATTAAATATCTCTGCTGGTGTTAAAGTAGGCTTATTCTCAACAATTTCATTTAGCCCACTGGTAATAGCCACGCTGGTTTCAGATATCACTCCTAAACTATTGATCACAATGATTGAAATTGCCAATTGTGGATAAGAAATTCCAGCGGCCAAAGAAAAGCCTTCGAGTTCATCTTGATTTTCCGCCGCCATTCCTTGAGCATTAGCCCAAAATTCTAAAGGAATCGTAATTAAAAGGATCACGATCATAATTAATAATGAGGTTTTAAAAGCAATACTTGCGGTATTGGGGTTGTCAACGTTCATATAAATTGCAACCACCAAAATAATTACCGCTATAACGATGGTCGTAATTACGGCATTGAAACCGTCGGCAATCAAAATTAATAGAGCAATGATTGAGAAGACATTAATTCCTAAACCAAACAGCAATGTCAGTCCACGAGTTCCGGTCACCATCAGCAGTAACACAACGAAAGTTAAAAATAGATATAACATTTATTTCACCCTCCTTGTTATTACTTTACTGACTATCAAGCTGGTCACCGGTACGGTCAAAATGATGCCAATCGCACTGATCAACAATTGCGTCAATCCTAGACCCAAAGTCATATCAAAGGTATAGCCAATTGAATTACCATTGCTCAAGTACAATAGAACAATATTCAAATTCTCAGCAATCACGATGAATAACAAAATATTGATCAGCGGTCCGATCAATTCACGGCCAATATTTATGCCGGATTTAAATAAAGTACTCTCACTTACATCAGACAATTCCTTTTTCATTTCAATCAATGATGAAGAAATATCCATGGTTTCATCCAAGATAACTCCCAAGACACTGAAGATAACCTGGGCAAAGAAAACTCCTTTATATGGTTGCAGTTCGAAATCGGTCAATTCAACATGCACTCCACTGTAGCCAGATAGATTCAAAATGAAGAGGCTTAACAATAATGCAGCGGTGGTTGCTATTACGGTACTGCTATATGCCATAGCCGCCTGATAAGTTGGTCCTAAGATAATCAAAAGTGCCGTTGCAGAAATCGATAACGCCGTTATAACGGTTAGAGGCATTAAAACACTATTGTGAGTCTTGATGATTGCTTGTAAAAATCCGTAAAAAATAACTACATTGATCAAGATACTGGCGAATAATTTTCGTCGATCAAATTTCATACAATAGAGTAAAAATATGACTAAACCTAAAGTAAAAACTAAACTGGTATCTCGTTTAAGGTTCTTGGGTGTATAAGTACGACCACTCTTAGATAAAATTACTTGTTGGCCCGTGGTAAATTTTGTATCGGTCAACTGAGAATTGTAATAGGTATTTTTAAACGAGATAGTTTTACCTTTACTTTTTGTATTCAAAAGCCGTCCGCTAACTTTTTGAGTAATTTGCGTGTCCGTATTTTTATATTCATCCGTCGAGGTAGACTTTCCTAACTTTTTAACATTTTCGACTTTCATGACGGGATCGTGATATAAAAAACTATCAAAGTAAGTTAATCCAGTAATGCAGGCGACGATAAATCCAACTAGCAACAGGACTTTCAATTTTTTTTGCATGTTATTTCCTCATACTTTTACAGTTAACTACATTATATGTTTTTTCAGAAAATATTTAATAATTTTCGCATTATAAATTTGTAGTTGACATTTCCTGAAGGTTGAAATATATTTGAGACATCAATTTGTTAGGAGAAATGGATTATGAAATCATTAAACTCTCTAAACATCGTGAATATTCGTTGGCAAAGCCGATAACTCAGATTGGTCCGAGATGGATTCAGTCTGAAGAGGATTGAATCCGTGTCGGCTTATTAAACTATGATAATTTCAAAGCCCGCATGGAAAAATTTTTCAAATTTAACCATGTGGGTATTTTATTCTATAAGGCAATCCCACATACTCTGGGATTGCCTTTTTAATTTGGGGGAAATATAACGATGAAACATACGAGAAGACTTTACGCAACACTAATTGCTTTGGCAATGTTTTTAATTTTTGCATACTTTTACACCGGCCGTTCTGATCGGCAAGCTCAAAACGCTATTCCAAAAGTTGGGGTCTTACAGTTAATGTCACACCCTGCTTTAGACCAGATCAACAAGGGGATCGATGATACTTTAAAGAAGAACGGTTATATCGATGGCAAGAACATCAAAATTGAATTTCAAAATGCTCAAGGGGATCAAAGTAATCTTCGAACGATCAGTAAGCAATTTGTCCAAGATAACGTCGATGTAGCAGTCGGAATTGCTACTCCATCAGTTCAATCATTAAAGAATGCCACATCTAAGATTCCTATCGTCATGGGAGCTGTTACCGATCCTGAAGGTGCTGGTATCATCAGTAACAACCAAAAGCCTGGTGGTAACATCACTGGTGTTTCTGATCAAGCACCATTAGAGGCTCAACTCAAATTGATGAAACAAGTCATCCCTAACCTAAAGACAATTGGGATCATTTACACATCAAGTGATGCTTCAGCCACTAGTCAGATGAAAAAAATGAAAACTTTAGCTAAGAAACAAGGCTTAACCGTCAAAGTTTCTAGCATCAATTCAGTTAATGATATTCAACAAGTCGGTACCGCTTTGGCCGAAGGTGTTCAAACTATCTACGTACCAACAGATAATACTGTAGCTTCTGGTATGAAGTTGCTATCATCAATCGCCGCCAAACAAAATATTGCTGTTTTTCCTGCTGCAACTACTATGGTTTCAGATGGCGGTCTGGCAACAGTTGGTTTGAGCCAATATGAATTAGGCGAAGAGACTGGCATGCACGTTGTCAGAATCTTAAAGCATCAAGAAAATCCTGCTACTACACCAGTTACTTTCATGAAAAAAGGTCATTTGATTTTGAATGAAAAAATGGCTAAACAACTCAACATTCAATTTCCAGACTCACTCACCAAAGAAGCTGAAAAGAAAGGACAGATCATCAAATGAATTTAATCGTATCTACTATAAGTCAGGGATTTATCTGGTCCATCATGGCTATCGGGCTCTTTATTACTTTTAGAATTTTGGACTTTCCAGATATGACCGTTGAAGGTAGCTTTCCTCTAGGAGCTGTGACTGCAGTCAGTCTCATTCAAAGTGGCCACTCAACACTCTATGCATTATTGATTGCCTTTATCTTCGGTAGTCTCGCTGGTTTTGCAACTGCCTTTTTATACGCAAAGTTAAATGTACCGATTCTATTGGCAGGAATCTTGACCATGACGGCGCTATACTCGATCAACCTACGTATTTTGGGAAAAGCTAATATGTCTTTGACCAAGTCAACTAACATCTTCAATCAATTTGGTCTCGACAAATTGCCAACCAACTTCAACGGCATCATTTTAGGTTTAATTATCATCGCATTGATTATTTTCTTGCTGATAATCTTCTTAAATACTGAAAAAGGTCAAGCGGTCATCGCCACAGGTGACAACGAGACGATGGCAGCTTCACTTGGTATCAACACCACTGTGATGAAGTTTATCGGTTTAATGGTCTCTAACGGTATCGTAGCTCTAACCGGGGGCTTGATTGCTCAACAAAATGGCTTTGCCGACGTAAACATGGGTATCGGCGTCATCGTTATCGGGTTGTCCGCCATTATTATCGGTGAAGTAATTTACCCAGACGTTCCACTTAGCGTGCGACTGATCAGTGTTGTCATTGGTAGTGTCGTTTACCGCTTGATCTTGATGGTCGTCTTACAATTAGGCTTCAATACAAACGATTTGAAACTAATTTCAGCAATTATCCTAGCTCTTTGCTTGGCTTTGCCAACTATTCGAGCTCAATTTTTAAAAACACTGAGAAATGGGGTTAAAACAAAATGAAACCATTATTGGAAATAAAAGATGCCGTCAAGACAATCTATAACGACGACGAAAATTTAAATATTTTGAATAATATCAATCTAACCATCAATCCCAAGGATTTCTTAGTTGTTTTAGGAACTAACGGTGCAGGTAAATCAACTTTACTAGACGCCATAACTGGTACAAACAAATTAACTTCTGGCCAAATTCTATTAAATGGTCAAGATATTACCAGCGAGAATCTTGCCAAAAGAAGCCGTCACATCAGTCGAGTTTATCAAGATCCTAAATCTGGTACCGCACCTCGAATGACAGTGGCAGAAAATCTCTTGTTAGCTAAAAGACGTGGCCTGGCTCGTCGATTAAAATTACGCAACTTAAAAAGTCATATGCCTGAATTTCAAGAATTAATTTCCAATCTACCAACCCTAGACAATCGCTTGAACACTTTCACCGAAAAGCTCTCTGGTGGTCAAAGACAGACCTTGAGTTTCTTGATGGCGATTATTCAACGGCCCGAATTATTGTTGTTAGATGAGCATACAGCAGCCTTAGATCCACAAACTAGCAAAGATTTGATGGAATTAACCAATCGGATAATTTTAGAAAAAGAATTAACTTGTATGATGATCACCCATGATTTGTCAGATGCAATGAAGTACGGCAACCGTTTGATTGTCCTAAAGAAAGGCGAAATCATTCTTGATTTGAATCAGACTGAAAAAAATAAGTTGACCGAAGCCGATCTACTACAATATTTCTAGCAATTTTTACGGGAAATAATTAATTTAAGGGGGATAAAGCCACTTATGAAAATTAAGAAACGATCTTTGTTAACATTGCTACCAATTTTACTATTTAAATTAATTCTCAGTGGTTGTGGATCCTCTGCATAAAAAGATAATAAAGACACATTATCAATTAGTTCCAGTGATATGATTGCCACTATGGATTCATCCCTAAATACCGATGTGATCGGTGCACAAAACATAACTAATACTATGGAGGGGCTTTATCGTTATAACGGTAAAGATTTACAGCCCGCCATCGCTACTAAAATTGTCAAACCGACTAATAATGGCAAAACTTATATCTTTCATTTGAGACATACAAATTGGTCTAATGGCGAACCAGTTACTGCCAATGATTTTGTCTACGCATGGCGCAGAACGGTTGATCCTAAGACTGGATCTCAATATGAATACATGTTTGACGGTGTAAGGAATGCCGACCAAGTAAGTAGTGGAAAGAAGCCTATTGATTCTTTGGGTATCAAAGCTTTGGACAAATACACTTTGGAAGTAGATTTGGATACTGCCATTCCTTATTTCAATACTTTAATGGCCACTTCCACTTTTTATCCTCAATATAAACCAGCTGTAGAAAAAGCTGGCAAACAGTATGGCTTAAAGAGTGCCGGTATGGTCTTTAATGGGCCTTTTAAGCTGGTCAACTGGACTGTTTCTAATAATAGCTGGACTGAAGTAAAAAATAATTCTTACTGGAATGCTAAAGCCGTTAAACTAAAAAAAGTTAAGTATTATGTCGTCAAAGACGCTAATACCGGACTTAACCTTTATGACACTAATAGAATCAACCGTCTCGAAAGTCTTAACGGCGACACTGCTCGTGAGGTATCAAACTATAAAGACTTTTCTGTGGATAAACAAGCTGGTAATTCGTTTATTGAACTCAATCAAAAGAAGTATAAATTCTTCCGAAATATTAAAATCAGACAAGCAATATCTATGGCCATCAATCGAAGTTTATTAACCAATAATGTCATTGGTAAAACTGGTGGAATTGAACACACGGTGGTACCCGTTGGCATGTCCTATAATTCCAAAACTAAAGTAGACTTTACCAAAGAAAAAGTTCTCCAAGCATCAAATAAATACACAGACTACGATCCAACCGAAGCTAAAAAACTTTGGAAAGAAGGTATCAAAGAAACTGGTCAGAAGAATTTAAACTTTACTCTTCTGGGGGATGATACCGACGGATCAAAAAAAGAAACTGAATATATTCAAGGTGAATTGGAGAAGAACTTGCCAGGATTGAAACTCACCTTGTCCAATGTACCTTTTAAAGCACATTTGGATAAAGCTTCAACCGGTCAATTTGACATTGATGTGACGGGCTGGTTCGCTAATTATCCTGATCCTGAAACATTCTTAGATATGTTTACAACGAAAAGTGCTCAAAATAATGGTAGATATTCTAATAAGAAGTTCGACGCTTTAATTGCCCAATCAAAGACAACTGATGCCAACAACGAACAAGCTCGATGGAATGATCTATTACAGGCTGACAAGATTTTAACTGATGATGAAGGAGCTATTCCGCTTTATCAGGTCTATCAAGCCAACTTAACTAGGTCTAACGTTAAAAATTACCGACTCACGCCAAACTTTAGTTACAATTTAGTTACGGTTTATAAAAATTAATTACTGACTTCATTTTGAGAAAAAAAAGACAATCCTTTCGAGGATTGTCTTTTAGTTTGATTATAAAATATCTGATGCTTTGACCCATTCGTTCGTAGCAACACGATAATACTTAACTCCTTTAAGAGTTTGCATCTTATCAGTTGCCCATGGTGAATTCTTGCCTAAGCCACGATTTTGAATTTCTTTTCCATTGATATCATAAAGAACTGTGTAGTCAACATTCTTAGTTGTTACAACACTTCTATCAGCAGTCTGTACATTAGAGTTCTCGTCAGTATTGTTATCATTCTCTTGAGAAATAACTGAAACATCGTCTGCTTGAACCCATTCTGTGGTAGCTACTTGATAATAAGCTTTACCATTTAGAACTAACTTATTAACTACTTTCCAATCAGAACCTGAACCCAATGCACGATTTGAAATCAATTTTCCATCGACCGTGTACAAAAAGGCTGTCTTATCGCCAACTCTAACTGTTCCTTTAAATGGTGTGATTCCCTCAGCATTCTTAGTTACGGTAACGAATTGTGTATTGCCATCGCTTTGAAGATTTAAATCATTATTGCTTACTGAATATCCAGCAGGTACTTGATCACTTGTCAAAGTAACCTTATCACCAACTTTGTCGCCAAAAATTTGAGTTCTGCCAACTTCAGTTTCATCAGCTGTCTTAAAAATAATCGTATTAGCAACTTGTTTGTTGACAGTAACGTTATATTCCTTACCTGATTCTAAGGTAATAGTCTTAGTAGCATCCTTTGGCCATGAACAACCTTCTGGTAAATCGGATAAGGTGTAAGCATTGCCATCACCGCCATTAACGGTAATTGTTTGAACTAATTTATCATTTTGGTCAACAAAGTTAACTTTGGAAGAAATCATTGGTGTTACAGGTACTCCAACTTTTGCTCCCTCTGCACCAAATACAACGTTAGAACCGTCAACTAAAGCATAGCCATCAGGTACAACTCCGATCTTAGCACCTTGTTTGCCAGTAACTGATTTAGTAGCTACCTCTGCACCAGATCTATCATAATAGGTTACGGTATTAGTTACATCAGTAGTTGCTTGGGTACTCTCAGTTGCAGCTTGAACTGTTGCGGGCGTGATGATGGTTCCAAATGCCATTCCAGAAACTAAAATTCCACTTAATAATAATGAAGCACTCTTTTTCAAAATAATCCCTCCGTAATTTCCTTAATCAATCTAATAGTAGTTTAGACGAACATACGTTTCAAGTTATTATCGAAAGATTCTTATAATTTCTTTTCACCTGTTAAACTGCGAATATGCGTGACATCTTGTGTAACTTCTAAACAACCTAAATAGGTGCCAGTTTCATCACGCAAAGCATAATAACGGATATATACAAAAATTTTTCCATGCAGATTCAACCAGAATTCGTTTTTATCTGACTTACCTTCATGAAAATCTTGCAAAATTTTCTCAACCTTATCCACACTCTTAGGCGGATGACAATTAACTACCGCTCGACCAATAACTGCCTTAGTTCGTGGAAAAACTCGATCAGCAGAATTTGAAAACCATTTAACATGATCTGTTGCATCCACAAAAGTCAAATCAACTGGCAGGATTTTGAACAACGCCGTCAATTCCTGCAAATTCATTGACCCACTGTCGAACTTCACATTAATGCCCTCCAAGGAAGGAAACTCCAGCGTGGTAGGCATCGTTTGTGAACGCTGACGAATCTTTTCATGGACTGGCATTTTCTTTTTCGAATGTTTTGGTTGAGTAGGTTCTGTCAAATTCTGTGATTCAGCTAAGTTTTTTGCCATCTGATTCAATTCCTGTGCGATATCAGAGGTTTTCTTACCTTTACTTTCCTCAATTTCTTGAGCAGTTGGTTTCCACGGTAATGGTTGGGAAATCAAAGTATACCCCAATTCTGGTTCCTCTTTTTCAATTTCATACCAATCATTGGGACTGGCGACCTCATCCAACATGGGAATCATGATTTCTTCTTCTTTAAAAATCATCTCTAAGACTTCTTTTGAGGCTTTTTCGATTGATTTTTCAATTGCGTATTTATCAGGCAAAGGATCAGCATTGACCATTTGGTTAGCTTCTTTGATCCAAGATCTGATTTCATCATCAACGCCCCACATGACTTTCGGTGGTGCCGTAATACCGTACTTATCCATCAAAGGAAAAATCAGATTTTCTTTACGGGTATAATGTTTATCGATTTTCATTAAATCTTTTAATGCGTTACGCATACGTTTTAAGTAACGCTCATTTTTCCCATCTTGTTGCCATTTCTTCAAACATGGTAACAATTCGTCGTTGATCAAGGAAGTTATCACCAAGTTCTCTAATTTCATCGTCGAGACTGGATGACCTGGTTTTTCAAAGGCGGGGGTGGATTTGTTATCGGTGATCGAACCTTTGAAGACCGCTGCATGAACGTTGCAAAGATTCTGAATCTCCATCGGATTAAGGCCATTGGCAATCAATTCCCGTTCTGCCGCAGTTATCTCTGAGACATCGACACTGGAAAAGGATTCATCAAACATCTTTTTGGCTTCATCAAAGTCGCCACCCTGGTGCAGAAAGTTCAAAATTTCAACTATCTTCTTTTGACGCTGAATACTATTTGTTTGGCTCATAATTTTTTAACGAATAACCTTTCTCCACGAATTTTGCGGCAATCTGATCCAATGGTATTCCTATTGCCCGAGAACCCTTTTTTAAATTAATAAATTTACCTACACTGCCTAACATTCCGGGAACTTTAATTTTGGTAAAGCCTAAATCGTACATGATTGAGACAAAATCAGGATATTGATCGGCCAGTTCTTTGATAGGAACCTCAAAATCAATTATTTTTTCCATTTAACCACTCCATCCCTTCAGGAATCCTCAAAGTTTTTCTCGCTTCTGGGCTCATTTGGGACAGATCCCATAGTGGGTACCAAACCAACTGTATTTCACAGCTTTCAACACCTGGGACAGATTCGACCGTTTCCTTAATGCCATCGTGTAACATATCGCTCAATGGACAACCCATAGTCGTCAAAGTCATCGTTATAACGGCATGATGCTGTTGCTCTATTTCAACTTCATAGATCAAACCCAGATCAACAATGTTGATTCCTAGTTCTGGATCGATAACTTGTTTTAAAGCGGAGCGTACTTGTGCTGCAAGAAGATCATTATTAGCCATAATTATATTCCTTAATAATCGTTTTCATGGCTATTATAACAAAATCCACCTGAAACGTATCCTAAGCATTTTAACGTATTAACGTAAAATATCCTCTGACTTCAAGAGTCAGAGGATATTTTTATCTTTAGGGCTTTGATGTGAATCTTGGCGATAAAACTATGTCGTATCAAAAACTATCTTTTAACTGTGATTTTTGATGAATGAACAGTTTGTCCAGAGCTTCGATTTTATCTTGATTACCTTGAACATTGCCCACCAAAAACGACTCTTTTAATGACTGATAACCAAACATCGCCTTAGTTAAGGTTTGAACGTCAACGATTACTTCGGGAATTTCAATATCTGATTTATCAATTCCTATTTGTCCATCTTTTACGACCAGCTTCCAAATGTGATTGTTCCATGACAAGAAATCATTAACTTCCAACTCAATTGTTTCCATATTATCGACTTGTAAAGGATATTGTTGAAGGAATCGTTTAAAATCAACAATTCTTGCCATCATTGAAGGTTTGATCATGACCTGAGCTTGGGATGGATCAGTTGTAAAATTATTGACTTTCAAATTGATATCGGTCGAATTGATAATAATATTTTTATAAACTGATCGGTGTTTATTTATAAAATGAATTAGGCCAATAAATGCATCCGGCGATTGATAATACATATCTCTCACCACGAAGTTCTCCGCTTCCAAAGCATATCGAACATAACCATTAACCTCGTTGAATTCATTATAGTAAACGGCTAATCGATCCTTGGGAAACATTATTGCAAGATTTTCCCACCACCAATTATCACGAATGATCGTTGCGGAATCGTTATGCTCAGCAAACAGTTCACCAATCAAATCCTGAGCCTCTGAATATTTAAAACGTTTTAAATGGCCCATAAAAGACTGCTTATACCTAATCAAATTGGTAAACAGCATCGTTATCTGTAAACCTTCAAACACCTGCTCATAACCAAATCGCCGATAATAGTCATACGAGAACGGTCCCAAATATGAAATCGGGATATTCTTTTGGTGCATGTCGGTAAAAGCCTGCTTCATTAACTTGTCGATACTGTTATTCTGAACATATTCTGGAGCGCTCATGACATTAGCTATACCCGCCATAGGTATATTCTTATCAAAGAAATTCACTTCAAAAGGGATACTAGTCACTGAGGCCTGTAACTCATCAGCCGTTTTGATCCCGTAAACACGTGAATTGGTAAAGACTCGTTTCAGAATTGCACGATAGGGATTGTCCTCAGGCAGATTAAACGAATATAAAAATAAATCACGATATTGATGAAAATCAGAGTCGTCAAGAAGATACTTTGATTTTGACAAGGTCATCACCACTTTCTCAAACTATTACTTACTCGTATTATACATGGTTAACGAAAAAAGCACCCCTTTTAAGGATGCTCATAATATCGGTTATTCTTTAACAGCTATTTCAGTTTTTTTCAATTCTGGCCAGTAATCTTTGTTAGCAATAATCATTTCATCGAGAACTTTTTTAGCTTTCTGGGCTGAATTGACAGTCTGGTTCAGGGTGAAGGCTTGAAGAGCCTTAGAATATGAATGTTCAAAGAAAGCATCAACTAGTAATTTTTCAGCTGCGTTTTGAGCTTCCATCAAGCCTTTATGGAAATCATTAATATGATGACGCATAGCAATTGGCTCCGCACCTAGACGTCCCACATAGGCTGGAACTTCAACCACGGCATCCTCACGTAAATTAGGAATTGCCCCAAAATTAGGAACGATCAACATAAAGCGACGATGTTCATCATTCAGAATCGAGGTAGCCATATCTACAATATATTGACCGTGTTCTCCAAAATCAAAATCGATGACATCTCCAGTTTCTCCCCGACGAATCAGTTCTGCAACTTCTTTAGTATGCTTTAGACGGCCATCCATGACTTGATTAGCCCGAGTGTAGTTAGGGTCAGCGTGTTCAACCACCTCATCAGAATAAAGATAGTACTCCAGATAATTATTGGCAATTTGATCTGGAAAGTTGGTCGAAATCTTGCTTAGCATGTCCCAAGCATCTTGCCATGAATTGTCACCAGAGTTGAAGGAAGCAACTTTCATGGGCTGTTCTTGTAACTTTTGAATCAATTCTGGCATTACATCTCGTTCTAACTTCTTATTATAAATCGAAGTGTACCAACCGAAGTGATTTAATCCATAATATTGAGGAATCCAATTCTCACGATCGTAACCATAATTTCTGGCAATGGTTTCTTCTAAAGAAATCGTCATATCACATGCATTGAGCATTTTCACGTGCGGATATACTCGACGAACTGCTTCGGAAATTAAAGTTTCCGGATTAGTATAGTTGAGTATCCAAGCTTGAGGTGAATATTTTTGTACAAAGCCTACGATTTCCAACAACCCACCGATTGAACGTAATCCGTAAGCAAATCCTCCTAACCCACACGTTTCTTGACCAACTAAGCCATATTTTAATGGTATCTTCTCGTCTTTTTCTCGCATTTCCATTCCACCAACACGAATTTGTGAGAAGACAAAGTCGACGTCTCTAAAGGCTTCTTCTGGATCACTAGTTTGCACAAGCGATACATCTGGTAGATTGTTATTTTGTAACATGTATCGAATGATCAAGAACATATCGTCGTTGCGTTCTTCATCAATATCGTAAAGAGTGATCGCTGAGATTGGAAAACGGTCAATATTATTTAATACTGCCATGATGATTCCGGGTGTATAAGTACTTCCACCGCCTGCAATTGTTATATGTAGATTTTCAGTTTTCATTTTATATACCTGCCCTCGATTTTGATTAAAATTTAAATGCAATATCGGAAATAGAACTAGTTGTACTTTCAGTGACTGTCCCGTTTTGAACGTCAGGTAAAACGACTATCACGGTACTATCCTTATTTTTCTCTGTTAACAGTTTTAGATTCATCCGGGCAATCTCTTGACCTTCGCTAACTAAGTCACCTTGATGAACCAAGAGATCAAATGGTTCTCCTTTTAGATCAACTGTATCTAGGCCCATGTGAACTAATACCATAACGCCGTTATTAGCTTTGATGGTAATAGCATGTAGCGTTGGAAAAACGCTCTCGATTTTTCCACTGATTGGAGCATGAATTCTCCCGTCATGATCTTTGATAGCAAAACCTGCTCCCATCATCTTAGCCGAGAAGACCTCATCGTTTACTTCTGATAAAGGAATGATTTGTCCATTAGCGACTGCTTTTAATACTTTCTTTTTTTGAAAAAACATATTTTTCTCCTTTAGTCAGCTTCAAGTAATTTACCAAATTCGGACATGATATAAGTCACTTCCAAACCAATAACTACTTGGAAATTATTCTCTGTCGGCTTGATAATGCCACTGACACCCATCTGCTTGATTCTTTGTTCATCAACAACCGATGGATCTTTTACTTCAACTCTTAATCTTGTGTTACAACTATAAGCATCTTCAATATTATCTTTTCCACCAAAAGCTTGGAGCATCTTCTTAGCGGTATAACCGTAGTTCTTACTACCCATTGAGAGGTTTTCTTCTTCATCAGTTGCCTCAGTCCCATAATCATGCTGCTCTTCACGCCCAATAGTTGGGATGCTATTCAATTTGATCACGTAATAGAAAGTGAAGTAGTAAAGGGCGAAGAAGGCAAGTCCCACCGGTAAAATTAAAATCGGATTCGTCGCAATTTTGAAGTTGATCAAGTAATCGATAATACTAGATCCGAAAGTAAACCCTATTTTAATATTCAACAAGGCACAGACAAAACCAGCTAGTCCGGCATAGATAGCATGTATTACATAAAGCATTGGTGAGATAAACATAAATGTAAATTCAACTGGTTCAGTGATTCCGGCTACAAAAGATGTTGTAGCGCCACCACCCATGATACCTTTGACTTCATCTTTTCTATCTTTATAAGCGGCGTTATAAATTGCTAAACAGATTGCGGGAACACCGAACATCATAATTACAAAGAATCCTGATAAGAACAGTCCGGCGTTAGGGTCTCCATTGATAAAACGAGTAATTTCTCCATGAAAAATTTTGCCACTCGGTGCGACATATTTACCCATATCATAATAAACATAAGTATTCATAACGTGGTGCAGTCCAAATGGAATCAAGAGTCGATTGAGAAACATAAAAATTCCGACACCAAACGCTCCCATACCCATTAATAGCTTGGCAAATTGATCGATCCCGGCTTGAATGATTGGCCAAATATAACCGAATACAACTGCTGAAATCGTTTGGAAAACCAATACCATTGTCAGTGGGAATTTCTCACCACCAAAATAAGAAAAGACCATTGGTAATTTTTGATTTTTAAAACGGTTGTATGTCCAGGCAGCAATCAAACCAGATATGATTCCACCAAAAATCCCCATATCGATCGATTTGTTGATGATTTCCAAACCTTGTTTCAAAGTAATAATGGCTAGAAATCCTGTTAGAGCAGGAATCCCTTTGTCCTTCGCTTTGGCAAAACCAATAGCGACACCTATTGCAAATAAAATATCTAAATTTCCAAATACGGCATTACCAGCTGCCATCAAAATCGGTACGTTCAACATATCTGGGGCAGCTAATCTTAAAATTAATCCGGCTAAAGGCAAGGCTGCTACTGGTAGCAACATAGCACGGCCTAAGTTCTGTAAACCTTTTTTAAATCCACCCATTTTTCCATCCTCCTAATTAAAAATATCTCCATAATTTACTAATTCAATTTCTGCATCATCCCTAACTTCTTGAGCAAAATCTGAATCTATCAAATATTCCACTTGATTGACCCTAGGGATCGTAAAGCTCGAACCATTTTTCAAAGTTTGATCAATATAGGCAGTGTGGCACATGACTTCACTCGTCTCATCGCTACGTAACTGAATCAGTAACTCTTCAATTTGTTGTTCCCTAGTACGATTTGTTTGCCACTTGTTTTGATCTTCTTCACCCACATCATCGAAGTAAGGCTCGAAATAATCAGTATGTTTAACTTCGTTATGCCGTTCAAAATTACTGCGCACCGGTAGATCATATTTCTTAGCCAACGCAATAACTACTTCTTGATTTTTGCCAAAGGAATGTGTGTGATGATGACTGTCCAAGTGAGTTGGTATTATGCCGGCACGATAGACTTTTTGAATTTGAGCATTCCACTCTTGATATAATTGGTCCCAATCAATCTGAAAATCGGGGTCATGATAAAAACTTAACTTTTTAAAATGTCCCTCCTGATCAGTTAGAGTATCAACATTTTTTAAGAGCGGATCACCGCAAGTCAGTGTTAAATGCACTCCCACTCCTAAATTAGGTAAATCATTTTTGAAATTAACCGCTTGTTCAAAGCCTGGCATATTAGCCATCAAAGTTGTTGAAGTTAAAATGCCGTGTTGATACGCATCAACGATTCCATAATTAACGCCACGGCTATATCCAAAATCATCTGAATTGAAAATTACTTTTCCCATACTTTCCTCCTATAAAAAAAGACCTCATAGCATACACAAAAAATGTATGTCATGAGGTCACGCCCGAATAATCGGTTACGCCCTGATATTATTGTTTATTCTCATTAAATGAATTGCTAAGTATAACCGTTCGCTCTCGTTAACTTGTAAGTCATACTTTTGTTCGACCAATTCAGCAATCTTATTAGCCAATCGGTATTCCTGGCCATCTTTAAACGAATCTTTAAATAATGATTGATCAGTATCTTGGGTTGATTCATCATAGATCAATCTTTGAACTAAGAAGCGAATGTGGATCATCAAACGATTGTATAAAAATGAATCTTTGTTCAAAGCTTGAAAACCATGCGCATCAAGATAATCTAAAATAAATTTGGTAATTTCCATAATTCTCAGACTATTGAAACTATTCTGCTCACCCAGTTCTGCATTAACAATATGCATTGTAATAAAACCAGTCTCATTGATAGAGAGTTGCGTTTGATAAGCTTGATTGATTAAATCAACAACTCCTTGAGCAGTTTTGAACTCATCGGGGTACAACATCTTCATCTCTGGTAACATGATGGCAGCAATACTTGCATCATCAGTCTGTCGTTGAATTGCAAAATAAATGTGGTCTGTTAACGCAATAAAAATATTTGAATCTAAAGGCTTGGAAATATGCTGCTTAATGTAATTAACGATTTCTTCTGAAAATTCGATATACTCCAGGGGAATTTGATTAACCATTTCACTAAACATCTTGGTTTTCTCTTTGGAATCAAGTACAAACACTTTTTCTGCCATTTCTCGTTCAAGACTATCTCCTGGCTTAGCAGAAAAGCCTATTCCTTTACCTAAAACAATCTTCTCAGTTTCATTATCATTTACCAAAACAGCATTATGGTTAATTTTCTTGATTACTCTCATTTACCTAATACTCTTTTCTGTAAAATATTTCGAATAAATCAACTTATATTGACATCATCCTTTCTTGAAACAAATAAAAAACGACCTAAGAATAGTTTTTCTAACTCTTCCCAGGTCGTGCCTAATCGAATAGTAACACCCTTTGACTTCGCCCATAATCTATCATGGTTTTGTAAGCGCTGTCAACTCATTTTACTCAAAATAGCGATTTTTATTTTAAAGCACATGAATATACATTATTTTTAAACAATTAATTCTCTGATTATAATTACTACAATATATAAAATAACGCGTGGTGCTAGTTAAATCGTTCTAGACAATATGCCATATTATAAGCTAACACTGCAACCTCTAGGCGTTCTTGAAAACCCGCTAGACTTCTAGCGCGATTATTTTCGGCATTGTAATAACTAAGCAAAGCAAAGTCACTCTCAATTCTCCGTCTGACCGCCATTAGTTGATGATTGTTATGTTTTTTAGCACCTTGCATATTTTTACGATACGGTGTCCAAAGCACATAGCCCATGTGTTTTAGTTTAGCGGCTAAATCCTTGCCTAAATAACCTTCATCGCCTAAAAGATAATGATTAGTAGGATGGGTATTATTCATCAATTCTACTGTTTCTTTAGCATCATGCACCGATGCTTTAGTGACTGCGTAATCAAGCAGATAGCCATCATCGCTCACTATTGCGTGAACCTTGAACCCATAATAGTAGACTTTTTTAGTCGCCTTATAACCAATATCGGCAATATCATGAAAGATTTTGACGCGATAATTACGAACAGGTTGGCAGACCGGAACTGGGAAACTATCAATAATCAGAATTTTACCTGAAAGATCCACTTCTTGGTTCAAAGTATGACGAATCAGATAGATTAAAGGCAAAAGTTGACGAGCTCGGCGATTAAATCGGGAATGGGATAATCCTACAAAGAACCTGCAAAATCTTCTTTGTGATTCAATCCCTAATTCCGCTTGCCAGATAAGCATAGCTAAGATGGAACTATCAGATAGCTTGATCTGATCTGTATTTCTGCGATGCTTAAGGGAGTTCGGAGCATACAGCTTATACCAAGAACGACAAATATTGTTTAAACGAGTAAAACTAACTTGTAAATGATGAGAAAAATGCTTAAGCTTAAGACAGTTCAATCTAGTCAGACTCTTTTCTATTATTACTATTTACAAGTCGAGTCTAACAAGATTGGACTTTTTATTTAACTAAAACGATTTAACTAGCACCACGCGTATAAAATACTGTTTTTCTAATAATCCAAATCAGAGACAACGTCACTCTTCTTCTTTGTTTAAACTATCTTCATACTGTTTTCTCAAAGCATTGATCCGTAATTCTACAGGTTCATTGTGATTGATTTTTGCAAAAGCCAAGGCTTCAATCAGCAATCCGTCAACAACTTCATTCGATTTATTCTTACCGATAGCAATCTTAGCCGATAAATATTTCAAGCGGGCAAGATAGTATGTGATATGTTGCTCAGAACAAAGACGGATGCCTCGATCAACTAATCTTTCACCTTCGTCAAACATTCCTTTTTGAATGTAAAAATCTGCGGTGAAAAAGACAATCGTTAAGACACGTAAATACATATTTACATTTGCTTTTTGATATTTTTCATTTTCGTGAATTTTAATAAACTCAAAAACCTTCTGGAAGAAAAATTCCGCTTCTTGCATTTTATTCTCTCGAGAGTATAAAACTCCCAATCCTGTATAGGCTAAAAAAGTATAAATCGTTTTATGGATTTCATCCAATTCATCCAATATTCGCGAAAAGTTATAAAAAGCATCTTCAAACTTGCCTTTAGTTAAAACATTAAAAAAACCTTTTTGATAGTAATATTGCATTTTTAACATATCATTATTAATGACTTCGGAATCTATTTCTTGCAACATTGCTGAAACATCGGAATAATTCTCCATCATAAATTCTTTTTCGACTTTATCCAAAACGGTACGCATATGAGTCGTCGAGTTATTCGAATTTCTATACAAATCGTCAACTGATAGTCCTAAACGTTCGCACAACTTATTAAGAATGTTCAAAGAAGGTACTCTACCGTTATTTTCAAACTTACTCAAAGTAGACTGAGTACAAATACCCTTACACAGCTTGACTTGTGACATTTTAAGCAACTTTCTACGTTCAATAAAAATATTAATGTCCATAATTTTATCCTCAATAACTTTCGATCGAATTAAGTAAATGTTGTCGTAGTAATAGGCAAAATACCTGCAATTTTTCTGCAATATTAATTCAGATAAAAAGTCCCTTTTACATCCAACACTTATTATCTATTTAAAAAGGGACTTTGTAAATATATATAAACATATTTATATTGAATCACAATACAAGCTATTTTAATTTAAATAATAATCCGATAAATTGTCTGAAAATTTTTTCAGTAAAAAGAAAAAAATATATGACATTTTCATGATTGTGAGGTATCATATAGTCCATGTTCAAGATACACTTGTTCATGATTCGTAAACACAAAGGTGGAATTTATTATGGCTAAAGAAAAACTGAGTCGTAGCTTATCTTCAAGACAAATGCAAATGATCGCTTTAGGTGGAACCATTGGCGTCGGCCTATTTATGGGATCAGCCTCGACCATTAAGTGGACCGGTCCTTCGGTCCTTTTAGCCTACGCACTCGCAGGCTTAATTCTGTATATGGTAATGCGGGCCTTAGGGGAAATGCTTTATGTTGATCCCTCAACTGGTTCTTTTGCCAAATACGCCACCGAATACATCCATCCAGTCGTTGGTTACTTGACTGCTTGGAGCAATGTTTTCCAATATTTAGTAGTTGGTATCTCTGAAGTTATCGCAGTAGGAACATATTTAGCTTTCTGGTTCCCTACAATGCCAAAATGGATTGCTGGTGTTGTTGTCGTTGTTACACTCTGTTTAGCCAATTTAACTTCTGTTAAAGCATATGGCGAACTAGAATTTTGGTTTGCCTTAATTAAAGTGTTGACGATTATTATGATGATTATTCTAGGTTTATTCGTAATTTTCTTTGGTGTCGGCAATGGCGGACATCCAGTGGGAATTAGTAATCTCTGGAAAAATGGCGGTTTCTTTACTGGTGGCATCAAAGGGTTTATTTTCGCGCTTTCAATTGTAGTTGCTTCCTATCAAGGAATCGAAGTTATCGGTATCACTGCTGGGGAAGCTGAAAACCCACAAGAAAATATTGTTCGGGCTATCCGTTCAATCGTTGGCAGAATTCTAATTTTCTATATTGGCGCAATCTTTGTAATTGTTTCAATTTATCCTTGGAATAAATTGGGTACGATCGGTTCTCCTTTCGTTGAAACTTTTGCAAAAGTTGGTATTACTTTTGCAGCAGAAATCATCAATTTCGTTATGTTGACAGCTGCCATGTCCGGCTGTAACTCTGGTATCTTTAGTTCAAGTCGAATGCTCTATACACTTGGGCTTGAAAAACATTTACCAAAATCATTTTTGAAATTATCAAAACACAACGTGCCTTACATCCCTGTTCTAGCCATTTCAACTGGAATATTGCTCGGATTAATTTTGAACTATGCTTTACCAGTTTTCTTGCATACATCAAGCGATGTTTTTGTTATTGTATATAGTTCCAGTGTTCTACCTGGTATGGTTCCTTGGTTTGTGATTCTTTTCAGCGAATTACGTTTTCGCAAATTGAATCAAGATAAGATGAAAGATCATCCTTTCAAAATGCCGCTTTACCCTATCAGCAATTACCTTGCAATTATTTCTCTTTTCATTATTTTGATTTTCATGTTCTTAAATCCTGAAACAACTGTTTCCTTACTAGTTGGTGTAGTTTTCTTGGTCGTTATGACGGTCATTTTCTTTGTAAAAGAAAGAGACAAACAACCTGTCGTCAGGGGAATTAAAGAAGAGAATGATTAAAATAATATTTTAAAGAAAATCGAATAGCCTCTGATTCCACATCTTGGGATCAGAGGCTATTCTTATGAATTTAAAAAAATTTCTATTTTTAAAGAAAGTCAGTTACATCATTAACGTCATAACGGACTGATTTAGTATATTCTCCATCTGGTTTACCGATCGCTACGGCAGTGATCGGAATATAACGCTCGCTGTCCAAATTAAAGGCTGTAGCAACTTTATCAAAATAATATCCTGACATTGGGTTAGCTTCATAACCGTGAGCTCTAGCAATTAATAGTAGTTGCATTGCGGCCATGCTGCCATCGATCGTTGCATCCTTTTCCAAGAAACTGCGGTCAGCATTCTCATATAGTGGTAAAAAGCTCTTGAAGACTTTGTCACGTTCTTCAGGTGTAATCTGACCATTCTCACAAGCTTTATTCCAAACATCACGATACTTGTAATGTGATTGTGTATCACCCAATACAAAAATTACGGCGGAAGCGGTATCTAGTTGTGGATAGTTGAATGGCATCATGATTGCTCTGGCCTTAGCTTTAGCCTCTGCAGTGTCACAAACTACAAAATGCCATGATTGCAAATTGCAGGCTGATGGTGCCGTAATGGTTTCTTTTAACATTTCGGTAATTTCTGAGCGGGGAATAACGACATCTTTTTGAAACTTTCGATATGAATGACGATCTAGTAAAACTTCTTGAAAATCATCTTTAATAAACTTTTTTGTTTCGTCCATAAGCACATCTCCCATTACATTTATTACTTTAATTATAACTCGAAGCCGCTTTCAGACGAACTTCTTTTCAATTTATTTGAAAACTGCTAGACCACCAGCAGGATTGTTCCAGTCAGGCTGTTGAGCTGTCACAACTAATTTTTCATTAGTGAAGGCTGTCAACCCCAACTGACTCAATTCACGGCCGTAACCTGAACCTTTAACTCCACCAAATGGTAATTCTGGCATAGAAACTAAGAATGAGTTAACGAAGACCATCCCTGTCTCAATCTTTTCGGCAACTGCTTTTCCACGCTGGGGATCATTTGAAACCACGATCCCACCTAGACCAAATTTGGAATCATTCGCTAAGTCAATTGCAGCTTGATCTGAACTTACCTTGAAGACTTGGGCTACAGGTCCAAACATCTCTTCGTAAAATTCTGGATTGTCAGGTGTTATGTCAGTCAAAATTGTTGGTTGGATAAATTGTCCGGGCAAATCAATTGGCTGATTGCCAAACGCTACTTTAGCTCCACCGGCAACAGCTTTATCAATTTGACCTTGAAGCTTTTCTTTAGCTCGCTTGGAATTCATTGGTGCAATTGTAGTCTTAGAATCCATGGGGTCGCCAGGAACTAATTTAGCAAAGTTAGCTTTTAATTTTTCTAAAAATTCATCATACAAATTGTCAGCTACGATGAAACGCTTTGCGGAAGTACATACTTGGCCCGCATTATAGATTCTTACCCGCCAAGCTAAATCTACTGCCTGGTCCACATCAGCATCAGATAAGACGACAAAGGCATCTGAACCACCCAATTCCATCGAATTTTTCTTCAAGTTTTTACCAGCTGTTTCGGCAACTGATTGACCACCACGGTTGGAACCCGTCAAAGCCACACCTTGAATCCGTGGATCAGCAATGATTTCAGCGACTTGATCATAGCTGGCAAATAAATTAGTCAAACTACCTTCTGGTGCTCCCGCTTCTGAAACGATTTTGGCAAAAGCTTCGGCAGATCCTGGGGTGTTAGAAGCATGTTTTAAGATCATTGGATTACCGACCATAAAGTTAGGAGCGAAAACGCGCATGATTTGATAGTATGGGAAGTTCCAAGGTTCAACCATCATCAAGACGCCGCTCGACTGGTGCAAAATCTCCGCATCACCGGTATTGCGACTAGTTAATGGAGTTGGTTTCAACATATCAGCGCCATTGTCTGCATAGTAGTCCGCAATAATTGCACAGAGCTCGACTTCACCTTTTGATTCGGTGTAAAGTTTACCCATATCGGTCGTAGCAATTTTAGCCAACTGATCTTCATTTTTTCTCAAGAGGTTAGCGACTTTATGTAGGATCGGTGCTCGAGTTGCTACTGGTTGATCACGCCAAGTTTTATAAAGTTTATCTCCAACAGCGAGTGCCTTCGAAATGTCTGCTTCTGTGGCATCTGGATAAGTTTTAATTAATTCATTATTGTAAGGATTGATTGTTTTATAAGCCATAATAATTTCTCCTAATTATTTTGAAAACTGAATTTTTGATTACACATCTATTCTAAGTCAGCGCTTTCATTTTTCAAGTATTTGAACCCATACACAATTTAAAGTGGTACTGTCCAATCTTAAAAGCACTTCACAATCAGAGGTTTTTCAATTTTTTCAAAAAAGAGTAACATTGATAATAAGTAGACTAAATCACAAAGGATGTTTTTTTATGAGTGTATTCTTCTCCAGTATTCAAGGAATCTTAATTATCATTGGTTTAATTGCCGTCGGTTATGGTTTGAGCGCTTTAGGATGGTTTTCTGAAAACTCAACTCGTTTGATTGCAAAACTTGTCACTCAAGTTGCCCTACCTGCTTATATGATTTCAACAATCACGAAAGATTTCACTGCAGAAAAATTAATAAAGTTATTGCCCGACTTAGGCGTTCCCGTTTTATCAATGACCATCCTGATTTTTATCTCGATTCTACTAATCAAAGTTTTAAAAATCGATCCGAAGCATAAAGGTCTTTTCGCTTCGATGTTCTTTAATTCCAATACCGTCTTCGTTGGTTTGCCCGTCAACATGGCTCTCTTCGGTGAGAAAAGTCTTCCTTATGTCTTAGTCTATTACATGGCTAATACGACCTTCTTTTGGACACTTGGTACCTATTTGATTCAAATGGATGGTGAGATCAAAGGCCACTTCAAATTGAAAACTACGCTGAAAAAAGTTTTCTCACCACCACTAATGGGCTTTATCGTCGGTTTGATCCTAGTCATAATGCATATTCAGCTACCAAGTTTTCTGATGTCTGACTTTCAATATTTAGGTGGCTTGACGATTCCACTTTCAATGATTTTCATCGGTATTTCAATTTACAATGCTGGTTTGAAAAATATTTCCTTTCACAAAGACAATTTGGCTATCCTCTTTGGCCGCTTCTTATGTGCACCTTTGTTAATGGCCGCATTGTTCCTATTTATCCCTGCTAATCCTTTGATGAAACAAGTCTTTATTGTTCAAGCAGCAATGCCGGTCATGACTAACGCACCGGTAGTAGCCAAGCTTTACCATGCCGATTCTGACTATGCTGCAATCATGGTCACGGAGACGACTCTATTAAGTTTGATTGTCGTTCCTATCATTATGGTCTTAATTAAGTAAAAATATCCCCTGATTCTACCTATCGAATCAGGGGATATTTACGTTTAAATTGTTAAAACGTTTGTGGTGTTGCAATAATCATTACTTCTTCTCAGCTTGATATAGTGCGACCCCCTTCTCTAAACGCTCTAGTCCGTCCACAATATTACATTTTGGTGTAGCTAAATTCATTCGTAAGAAATATCGACCATTACCGCGATACTTAGTACCTTCAGCCAACAAAAGCCCGACATGGTCTAATAGGAATTGATTTAATTCTTCCGAATCATCGGTAATCTTACTGCAATCTAACCAGGCTAAGTACGTGGCATCTGAGTGTATTAGTCGTATTTCGGTAAGTTTTTCTTTGACGAATTCTTCAACATATTCACGATTATTTTGAAGATACTTCAATAATTCATGCAGCCACTCATGTCCTTTAGTATAGGCCGCAATTGAACCATCGATTGCTAGAACTCCAGGCTCATTGAGACCATCGCTACTAACAGCTACTGTAGCTCGTTGACGCAAGTTTTCATCGGGAATGATCATCGTAGCTGCGTGCAAGACCGCTAAATTGAAAGTCTTACTTGGGGAAACTAACGAGATGCTATTGTCAGTCACTTCACTATCTAGAGAAGCAAAAGGTACATAGTGATGTCCAGGTGCCGTTATATCGCCATGAATTTCATCAGAAATAATCAGTACATGGTACTTCTTAGCCATCTTCCCAATTTTGGTCAAAGTTGAACGTTCCCAGATCTTACCACTAGGATTATGAGGATTGCAGACGATCATTAAACTAGTTTTTGGATCGAGCATTTTTTCTTGAAGATCTTTCCAATCGATATTGTATTTTCCGGAGCGATAATCTAGCTCACTGTTCAAAATATGGCGACCGTTATTTTCGATTGTTTTAAAAAAAGAATTATAATTTGGTTCTTGAATCAAGATATTATCGCCGACATCAGTTAAATGTCTGATTAATGAACCAAGCGTTGGCATAACGCCGTTACAAAAAACCAACCAATCTAAATCAGGAGTAAAATTGTGTTCTGTCTGATACCAACTGGCAACCGCTTGGTAATATTCCTTCGGAACATATTGATAACCAAAGATTCCTCGATCGACATCTCTATGCATTGCCTCAATAATATCTGGGGCCGTTTGAATATCCATATCTGCTACCCACATTGGTAAGACATCTTCAGGAACAAGCCACTTCACTGAATTAACATTCCGACGGTCATTTATCTTGTCAAAGTTAAATTCCATTCTGATCACTCCTTAATTCTTATAGTTAATATGATACTATCACTATATTTATAAATGCGAGTACTTGAATCTATCCTATTAAATTTGTTTTAATTAAATTAGACAAAAAGGAGTGTCCGCCTATGCCATCTTTATTTCGAAAGAAAGATATTGTGAATGATTTACTTCATGAACAAACTAGTCTCCAAAGAACTTTAACTGCCAAAGACCTAATCATCATGGGTGTCGGGGTGATCGTCGGATCAGGTATCTTCATCACCCCTGGTATCATTGCTGCTAACTACGCCGGCCCGGGGGTAATTTTAACTTACTTGCTAGCAGCTTTGGTTTGTATTGGCGCGGCTTTTTGCTACTCTGAATTCTCATCCACGATTCCCCTAGCTGGTAGTGCTTATACATATTCCTACTCAGTCTATGGCGAACTAATTGCTTGGATCGTTGGCTGGTCACTGATCTCGGAATATTTATTTGCGGCCTCCTCCACAGCTGTCAGTTGGTCGGCCTATTTTCGAAATCTCTTAAGCGGATTTGGAATAAATCTGCCTAAAGCTCTGCAATCAGCGCCTGGAACTGCTGGAAACTCAGGTGGTCGTTTTGACATCATTGCCTTTATCATCGTTTTGATAGCAACTATTCTATTACTACAAGGCTTGAATGAATCGATGAAAATCAATACGATCATGGTTTACGTAAAAATATTCGTCATCTTGCTATTCGTTGCTGTCACAATTTTCTACGTCAAACCTAAGAACTACAATCCTTTCTTACCTTTTGGTGTTGGCGGGATCGGACGAGGAGCGGCTGTAGCTTTCTACGCTTTCTTAGGCTTTGATGTCGTCTCGTCAGCTAGTGAAGAAGTTAAAGATCCTAAGAAGAATATGCCTATTGGTATCATTGCCTCGCTTTTGATCGTCGCAGTGTTGTACAGTCTAGTTTCATTAGTATTAGTGGGCGCAGTGAATTATAAAGAACTAAATGTGGCTGACCCGGTTTCCCATGCCTTAAATCTGCTCAATCTAAATTGGGTCTCAGGTATTGTTTCTCTAGGCGCTATCATGGGAATGACAACTGTTTTACTAGTCGTTGTTTATGGCGGAACCCGTTTGATTTTCTCACTCAGTCGCGATGGCTTATTACCTAAACAGTTCAAGAATCTTAGTAAAGCGGGTGTCCCCACTCGCAGTACTTTCTTAGTTGGTTTGATTGCGGCTACAGTTGCGGCGGTAGTACCGATTGATAAAATCACTGAACTAGTTAATATCGGAACATTACTGGCATTTGCTGTCACTTCCATTGGCGTTATCTTCTTACGTCATAGTAAAAATACCCGTGAATTAAAGCCAGCTTTTCGGGTTCCTTTCTATCCAATTTTTCCACTAGTATCATTTGTGGCTTGCCTCTACTTAATGACACAATTGCAGGCCTTTACTTGTAAAATGTACCTTGGCTGGACTGTCATCGGCTTAATAATCTACTTTTTCTACGGCTATCGACATAGCAATGAAAAGTAAAGAAAATACTTCCTTTCAAACAAAAATCCCAGTGGATCAACTATTCATGATGGTTGATCCACTGGGATTATTTTTTGCTATTATTTAACTGAATAATTAGGAGCTTCTTTGGTAATTGTAACGTCATGTGGGTGTGATTCTCTCAAACCTGCATTTGAAATTTGAATGAATTGAGCATCTTGCAATTCAGTCAAATTATGAGCGCCAACATACCCCATACCTGAACGCAATCCGCCCAGTAGTTGATAAATTACATCGCCGACAGCACCTTTAGCAGCCACGCGACCTTCAATTCCTTCAGGAACCAACTTGTTAGCTTCATTGACACCACTTTGGAAGTAACGGTCTGATGAGCCATGTGACATTGCTGCCAAACTACCCATACCACGGTAAGTCTTAAAACGGCGACCTTGATAAATTTCAAATTCACCAGGTGCCTCATCGGTACCAGCTAACATTGAACCAAGCATAACGGCGTTACCACCACCAGCTAAAGCCTTCACAATATCACCTGAATATTTGATACCACCATCAGCGATGATCGTCTTTCCATATTCATGAGCGACACTAGCGGCATCATAAACAGCTGTCAATTGAGGAACACCAACACCGGCAACGATTCTAGTTGTACAAATTGAACCAGGTCCGATACCAACTTTTACAACATCGACACCAGCATCATATAAAGCTCTAGTACCTTCTCCTGTAGCAACGTTTCCGGCAATCAAAGTTGCATCAGGGAACTTATCTCTAATTTGAGCAATCTTTCTAAGCACGCCAGCGGAATGACCATGAGCAGTATCAATGATGATAGCATCTGCTCCAGCAGCTAGCAAGGCTTCAGCCCGTTCAAAGGTATCACTTGTAACACCTACAGCCGCAGCAACTAGTAAACGACCATATTTATCCTTAGCTGCATTAGGAAATTCTTTAACTTTTTCAATATCTTTAATTGTTACCAAACCACCTAAACGGCCAGCTTCGTCAATCAAAGGCAATTTTTCAATTCGATGTTCTTGGAGAATTTGTTCAGCTTCTTTAAGTGATGTACCAACTGGTGCGGTGATCAATTCTTCACTCGTCATAACGGTACCAATTTTGACTGAATAATCATTGATAAAACGAAGATCACGGTTAGTAATGATACCAACTAGTTTCAGTTCTTCTTTACTAGTAACGATTGGAACACCACTGATGCGATAAGTACTCATCAATTTTTCTGCTTCAATAACAGGATCATCTGCTGTCAAATAAATTGGGTCAATTATAACGCCGTTTTCTGAACGCTTAACTTTTGAAACCTCGTCAGCTTGTTGTTCAATACTCATATTCTTATGAATAACACCCAAGCCACCTTGACGTGCCATCGCAATAGCCATTGGAGCTTCTGTCACGGTATCCATACTTGCACTTAAAATTGGTGTGTTTAGTTTAATATTTTTAGCTAATTGAACTGATAAATCTACTTCATTTGGTAAAACGTGACTCTCTGCTGGTATTAATAAAACATCATCAAAAGTGAATCCCTTTTTATCAAATTTTGTATCCCATGCCGACATGATATTCCTCCTAAGATTTTGTTTTCACCTATTAATGGGTAAAATTTATAAACATGGTAGCCGATTTTTTTTGGTTAGTCAATTAAAGTTTGTGAAATAAAAATGACCTGTCGTCGTTTTGACAAGTCATTAATATATCTTTATTGCTATAACTTTATAATTTAATAATTTTTGTTTTTTCAAATAAAAATCGAAACTACGTTTCTTCAAGCACAACTTATATTTAATAATGTCATGCCTTTTGGTGATCAATTCATCGATCCGATACAAATCCTCATTACGATGACGATTCAAATAAGCTGCAGTTTCATCATTGACTGAAACTTTTAAAACTTTTTCTTTATTTTGCAAAGTCTTTTTGCAGGCTAGAACCATTCTTCTACGAATAAAATTATTCAAAATCAATGCAATAATTATACCCGTCATTACCAATAATAGAAGCCCGCCATATATTTCTGTAGCAACCACACTCGATAGTTTCATAGTTATCAACACTTTTTATAAATTTATTCAAACAAATCATATCATGATAATTATAAAGTTAGCAATTAACCTGCTTTCAGTCATCATTTGGCACATTGGTCGCTTCATGGTAAGATTTCACTACTAAGTGTTAAAGGGGAGTTTTTATGAAAAAGTTAGTTCGGGACAAAATACCTGAGATCATTTCTGACGAGACCAAATTTGACACCCTCTCAAATGAGGACTACCGAAAGGCCTTGAGAACAAAGATCGCCGAAGAAGCTCAAGAAGTTCAAAGGGCTGATACACGAGCCAATTTAGTCGAAGAATTAGGGGACTTAGAAGAAGTCATTCGTGCTATTTTGGATGATGCCTCCATTACTTATGAAGAAATGGACAGTCTGCGCCAAGCTAAAATCAATCAAAAGGGCAAATTTGCTGAAAAATTTGTTATGATAAAACCTGAAGAATCGTAATAAGATTCTTCTTTTTTATTTTAATTACAATTTGTACAACAATTCAAAACAGTTTAATATGGTACTTATACTTTTAATGGAAAGAAGTCTATGATGCAAATTTTAACTTTATTTTTAGTCGCTCTAGTGGCGGTTGAACATGTTGGTATTGCTGCTCTAGAGATGTTTGGTAAACCTGACATGCAAGCCAACGCCTTTGAGATGCCACTTGGTTTTGTGAAAACTAAAGAAGCTCAGACTGCTTTAGCCAATCAGGGAATTTATAACGGTATGCTTGGCGTCGTAATCCTTTTGATGATCTTATTCTTCACCGGTACGACGTTAAAAATAATTTTGATCTTAATGATGAGTTACATCATCGTCGTCGCAGTCTATGGTGCTTTCACGGCCACTAAGAAGATTCTTTATCTACAAGGACTGCCTGCCTTGATCGCACTAGTTTGCACGGTCATCTTCTATCACTAAATTCGTAATTTAAATTAGAATGGAAAACAAAATGAAAAAAGATTCATTACTTAAAAGTTCACTCTGGATCTCAATTAGTGGAATCCTCTCACGAGTACTTTCAGTTGTCTACATCATTCCTTGGAATATTTGGATTGGACCAGTAGCTGTAGGGGCAGCTAATGCTTTATACGGAAAAGTTTACAATATCTACAATCTTTTCTTGATTATCGCCACCGCTGGTATCCCTTCTGCTATTTCCAAAGAAGTCGCTGCACATAATGCTTTAGGACGTTATGATCAGAGTGAAAAACTCTTTAAAAAATACACAATTTACATGTCACTCGTAGGTATTGTCCTGGCCTTGATCATGTTCTTTGGTGCTAAGTACGTAGCCATTGTCTTGGCTGCTGGCGATATGAGAGTGGTAACGCCAATTAAGTACTTGAGTATCGCCATGTTGATCATCCCCGCTTTGGGAATCCTACGTGGATATATTCAAGGTTATGCTTTCATCTCCTATTCGGCCTTTTCTCAAGTCATCGAACAAATTGCACGAGTTGCCTATATGCTTTATGCCACTTATACAATCATGGTTTTGCAAAAAGGCAATTATATGTCAGCCGTTAATCAATCGACACTAGCTTCGTTCATCGGTGCAACGCTGGCTTACCTATTCTTACTTTGGATCAGAATAAAAGTTCGCCGTTCTGTCACCGTTACAGATATCAAAGATACTGCTAATGTAACTTCAGATGAAATTGCACCTGAAATCAACTTCAGTTCCATGTTACGTTCAGCCATTCCTTTCTTATTAGTTGATACGATCATGACTGTTTTGCAGCTCTTCGATCAAACAACTTTCACTTGGATCTATGAATTAATCCTTCATGCCAGTCAAAGAACCATTGATGATCTCTACGCAATGTTTGGTTTCCAAGCTAACAAGCTGATCATGGTTCTAGTATCTCTAGCTGTTTCCGTTTCTGCTTCCGTTATCCCAGCTTTATCCGCTATGATCAGTCGAAAAGTTGGCGAAGAACAAATTCAAAAATTAATGCGCAATATCGTTCAATTTACGTTGTTCATTATCCTACCAGCAACTTTTGGTATGATGGCTATTAGCCGCCAACTCTGGACAGTCTTTGTTTTTTATAACCAAAGTATTCTCGGTTCGAAAGTTTTGATTGTTTCGTGTTTTGAAGCTTTCTTCTATTGTCTATTCATGATTTTGGAAAATATCTTGCAAGTTTCTCATCACGTCAAAAAATCGATGGTCTATCTCGTTCTTGCTTACCTTCTAAAAATTATTTTGCAATTACCATTAACTTTAATGTTAGGAGTTTACGGACCATTAGCCGCTTCAACCATTGCCTTTATGGTCATGAGTCACTTTGCTTTCAGATTGATCAACAAAGAGTTCCAGATTGTTGACAAAGTCCTCGGCAAGAAACTATTGAAGATTTTCTTCGATAGTTTGATCATGCTAGTTGTCGTAGCTCTAGCTGATTTCTTGGTTGTCAAAGTCATCCCTCAAGCGACAAAAGTCAGTGCTTCAGTTGTCATCATCATTTGTGGACTTATCGGTGTCGCCGTTTATGGATTCTTAAGTTACAAAGATGGTTCCTTAAAGATTCTCAAGGAAATTCGTGATACTAAAATTTATTAATTACAACCTAAGGGAAGCAACTTAGCTCTCTTAGGTTTTTTTTGGCATTTTTGTCACAAGAAAGTTTGAACTACAATAATGTATTAGGAGATGTTTAAATAATGGCATATGCAAAAAAATTTATGGAATTAGCTGCCAATGAGGCTCAAAAGAATGTTACTTCCCATGATGGTGGACCATTTGGTACCGTGATCGTTAAAAATGGCGAGATCATTGCCAAGGGACGTAATCACGTGTTATTAGATGATGACCCTACAGCACATGGGGAAATTTATACAATTCGTAAAGCTTGTAAAAAATTAGGTACGCACGACTTATCTGGCTGTGAACTCTATACCAACGCTTACCCTTGTCCAATGTGTTTAGGAGCCATTATTTGGAGCAATATCAAGACTTGTTATTATGGCAACACGCCTGAGGACGCTACAAAAATTGGTTTTCGTGACGACAATATCTATCAATTCATCAAAGATGATCTACAAGATGATAAATTTTTGAATCTTGAACAACATGACCGTGAGATCACCATTAAACCATTCAATGATTTTAAAAATGACGCTAAACATACAATCTACTAAAAAAGATCGCGTACTATCAATTCTCAAATAAGCAAAAATCCCAGTTATACATGACTCGTATAACTGGATTTTTTGTCACACCTTTAATTTTGCAACATTACATCTCAAAGTTATTTTAATGTGTTTTTTTAAAAGTTAATTTGACGAGAAAAAAATTTAATAGTAATGTAAGTCGGTGAAAACGATTACTTTATTTTTGAGGAGAAATTTAATTATGCTAGTAGGAAGTATTGAAGCAGGTGGAACTAAATTTGTTTGTGCTGTAGGTGATGAAGATTATCGGATCAAGGATAGCATTCATTTCCCTACTACGACGCCAGAAGAAACTTTACAAAAGACAGTCGACTATTTTAAAAAATTTGATATTGAAGCTTTAGGAATTGCTTCATTTGGACCAATTGAACTCAGAAAAAATTCGCCCAAATATGGCTATATTACTTCAACACCAAAACCAGGCTGGAAAGATACTGACTTCATCGGCAAGATGAAAGAAAACTTTGACATTCCTATGTTTTGGACGACTGACGTTAATGGCTCCGCTTATGGCGAGTACGTTATGTCAACGTTATCCAATGAAAAAATCGATTCGTTAGTTTACTATACTATCGGAACTGGCGTTGGTGCCGGTGCCATTGCTGATGGTAAATTTATCGGTAATATGGGACATCCTGAAATGGGTCACACTTTCTTGAAGCGTCACCCTGACGATCTTAATTTCAAAGGTATTTGCCCATTCCACGGAGATTGTCTTGAAGGTCTAGTTGCTGGACCAACTTTTGATGCTCGACTAGGAAAACCTGGTAAAGACGTGCCTTTGACTGATCATGTCTGGGATATTATGGCTTATTACGTTGCTCAAGCAGCTATTCAAGCAACCTTGATCCTTCGTCCAGACAAGATTGTCTTTGGTGGCGGTGTTGTCAGTGAACCTTTCTTAGTCAAAGTTAGAGCTCAATTCAAAGATTTATTGAATGACTATGTCGAAGTTCCTGAATTAGAAAAATATATCACGATGCCAAGTATTAAAAATAATGGATCTGCCACTTTAGGTGATTTTGCTTTAGCAATTCGTGAACTACAAGAGTAAAAAAATTCTCAAAGCAGCCGTTTGCTTTGAGAATTTTTTGGTTACTTTTATTAGTAAGTATGCTAAGTTGAAGCCATATACTTACTGAGGGGGAAAGGTAATGAAATTATGGCATAAAGTGCTGCTGATCGGCTTAGGCATAATCAGCTTAATTGGCTTAGTCTGGATTCTCTGGAATAATTATCGTTCTGTAATTGAGACTTTCTTCTCTTACACGATTGACCGTGAAGACGTGATTGACCTGTTGCGTGATCAAGGTCGCCATAACGCCGTTTTATTCATGGCTGTTTTGGCAATCGGCTCGGCAATTCCTGGGGTTCCCATTGCTGCTGTAGCGGTTCTTTCTGGCGTCTGTTTTGGACGCTGGTTAGGATTTTTCATCAACGTTTCTGGAATCTTTCTAGGCAATCTCTTAGCACTCTTTATCCTCGAGCGTTTCCCTCACAAGATCTCTTCAGACAGACTATCTACCCGCCTTAAAAATATGCGACATCCACGAATCGGTATCAGTATCGGTTACGCTATCCCGATGTTACCAACTCTTTTGGTCAACTACGCTGCCATCGAAATGCACATGTCTTGGAAAAATCGGGCGATCTGCATTCTGATTGGTTAGCTACCAGTTTCCTTTCTCTATGCCTTTGGTGGAGATGAATTGATCTTCGGCAATACTAAAGCGGTAATCATAGCGGTGATATTGCTGCTGCTACTCTTTGGACTCTTCGAAGTTATTCGGCGCGATCAGCGGATTATCAAAGCTGAACAACATTAAATCAAACTTTTCAACAAAATAAATTACCCTCTGATTCCTTACTTGGAGTCAGAGGGTAATTGTTGTTTTTAATCTCTTTTTCTAAAAATAATGAACTTACTGAAAATGTAGTTTAAGACGATCACGACAACATTGGCGATAATTTTAACCACCAGGCCGTTACCATGTAAGAGCGAGACACCAATTGTCATCGTTCCTTGATCAATAACCCACGAAGCTGCTCGGAATAGGAAAAAGGACCCCATTTCTTTCCAGAAAGCTTTCCAAGTATTGGTATGTGAATTAAAGACCCACAGTTTGTTCGTCACATAAGCAAAAATAACTGAAATTAAGTATGCCAAAGCATTGGCAAATTGATAGTTCCAACCTAAGAAATGCCATAAAACGTCAAAGCTGACGATATTTACTAAAGTTGTTAAGACTCCAAAGAATAAATAAGGAATCGTATCTCTATATTTGTTCCACAATTCTTTTATCATAAAATAATTTCCTTAATGGTTTAATTTCCAATTTTTATAGCTTAGTCCTAAGAAATAGGCGATAACTTCAAAAGCTGAAATAAAGAAAGTAACTGGCCAATTGGTTACAAAAGCTAAATAAAGTCCTAGCCAGACACCAGCTAGCGATAAACCGACTGAAACCATGATCAGCTTAGGAACAGTGTGGACAACGTATTTAGCAGTGGCACCTGGTAAAGTCAATAACACGAAAACCAACAATGAACCTACAATTTGAGCTCCAATACTGACGCTAAGAGCCAAAGTAACTAGAAAGGCTATCGAGAGTAATCTAGTCTTTAAACCGGCCGCACGGGCTCCGATATGGTCAAATGAATCAAATGAAAGTGGCTTATAGAAAATAATAAAGACCAAAATAACGAATAACGCCAAAATCATCAATTGATTAACTTCCTTGAAACTTATCCCGACGATGCTACCGAATAAGATATTAGTGGCATAACTGCTCGATTCCGAAGACAACGATAAAAATAAGATACCTAAACCGATAAATAACGATGATATAGCGCTAATCGACGCTTCTCTTCGTGATGATTCAGTGCTCAAACTACCAACAGCAATCGAACTCACCAACGTAAATAAAATCATTCCTGCTAAGGGTGAAATTCCAATTAAAATACCAAATGAAGCTCCCGCAAAACCAATCTCTGACAAAGTATGAGACAGAAACGACATGTTTCTTGAAACTACGAAAACTCCTACTAATCCTGCCGTTATAGCGATAAAAGTACTAGCAATAAAGGCTTCACGCATAAACTCATATCCAAACACGACCTAACCTCCCATCTCAAACATTTCTTCAGATACATCATTCACATTGACTTCTTGAATCGTCTTATTCTTAAAGAACAGTGCCCGACTAGTATACTTCTTCGTCAATTCATAATCGTGAGTAATGAAGATTACAGTTAGATTATATTTGTGATTGAGTTCCTCAACTAGATCCATCAGTTGCATTTTTACTTCAACATCCAAACTGGCCGTTGACTCATCCAAAATCAAGATTTTCGGATCATTCAATAAAGCTTGAGCCAAATAGGCTTTTTGCTTTTCACCACCAGAAGCCAATCCTAATGGTCGATCTTTCAAATCAGTCAGCTTAGTCTTTTCTAAGATGCGATTGATCATTTTGTTATCCTGACGACGCTTTTTAGGACTCATTGTAAATTTTAAATTCAAACGGACAAATTGTTCGATATTCAAAGGATAGTCGAGGTCGATATTGCGAAATTGCGGCACATAACCAATCGTTTGCTTATCGATCTTTAACTCACCACTAGTTTTTTGTTCCAGACCCATCATGATTTTCACCAAAGTTGTTTTACCTGAACCATTTGGTCCGATTAAACTGATGAAATCACCATCATTGATAGTAAAATTCAGATCTTTGAAAACTAATTGCTTACCAAAGCTCTTGCTTAAATTCTTTGCTTCAATCACGATTATTTCTTCACTATCCTTTCAATTTGCGTAATATTTCCGTCCATCCAATCATAATACCCTAAATCACTTGGCAATGTTTCCGTAAAATAAATAATGGGGACATGATATTTCTTAGCCAAACCGGTCATCTTAGTAATGATACCGCTAGTGACTTGTTTATTGACGACCAAAAAACTGACCTGATGATTTTTTAAACCATTTTCCATAGCTTGAACATCTTCGATCGACGGATCAGTATCATCTTCAATAGCTTTGGCAAAGTGAGGATTGGCGACTTTCACACCTAGATCCTTGAGCAGATAGTAAGGTAAAGGTTCCGTAACATAAGCCTTTTTACCGTTAGTATATTTCTTCAAAGCTTGCTCTCTATTTACTAACTTAGCTAATTTTAAGTCATATTTCTTAAAGTTAGCTTGATAGTAAGCTTTGTTTTTGGGATCTACCTTTGCCATGTGCAGATAAATCGAGTGACTGAGCTTTTGAACATTTTGAACCCCAAACCAAACATGTTCATTTTCGCCATCTTTTTTCTTCAAGACATCTTTAGAAAAATTAATTAGATTTTTATCCTGACTATTAGCCGTAACAATTTTACTGACCCAATCGTCATATCCTAAGCCACTGGCAACGATCAATCTGGAATCAGCGATGGCCTTAGCATCATTGCTAGATGGTGAAAAGCTGTGTGGGTCAACATTGACCGATTTGATAATCGACTCCACTTGATATTTATCCCCGACCACACTTTTGATTGGTTCGATATAAGTATTAACAGTGGTAGTAATCAACTTTTGAGAAGAAGGCTTTTTACTACTACATCCCCCTAACAGTATCAGCAACATAACCAAGGCCAATACCCAAACTCTTTTTTTATACATTTATAATCCTCTATTATTATTAACAATTTTTTGCTGTTTTGTCGTTGCAGTTGTATTAGTTCACTGCCGTCATCCGCTCCAGTTCTGGGGGATATGGAACGTGGTGGGCCGACTTGGAGCCAAGAAAACCGCTTGTCTTCAAGCTCGACCTTTTACTAAATTGGCAAAGGACGCCAA
Organism: Companilactobacillus sp. FL22-3; assembly: GCF_054881455.1. Lineage (NCBI taxonomy): Bacteria > Bacillati > Bacillota > Bacilli > Lactobacillales > Lactobacillaceae > Companilactobacillus > Companilactobacillus sp. FL22-3. The sequence goes on from NZ_JBTYYZ010000001.1 coordinate 329,582, forward strand.
TTAAGTAAAATTTCACCACTGATATCCCCCAGAACTTCCGCTCCTGACTAGGGATTCTGTGCATTTTATTTTTTTGTGATATATATAGGAATCCTACATTCCTTATTTTGCTTGGTTGGAGTGGAAGCTGAAAACCTTGGTACTTAAAGACAAAAGATATTAAACTACTATTTACACACTCAAATTGCACACTTCTATAAACACACTAATGTTTACATACATATAATGAGCACATTAATTCTATACAATCATAAATTCTTAAAAGCATTTGTTTCCTTAAGAACCTAAGTTTTTGACTTTTATCTTTTGCCCTTGAACTTATTTTAGCTCTTGAATCTGTTCACTTGAGGGATATCCAAGCATGTTTTAACCCTCTAGGCTGTAGTGAGAGCTCTGAGGGGTCTCAGCCATGAAATTGTTCTTAGTGGGCGAAGCACACTTAGAACAAGGCTCGACTTTAAAACAATTGTGCACTTCAATTGGTTCAAAGCGATGCCCATGGCGTTCCAGACCCCTCAGAGCCGAACGGAAGCCGGCAGTGAACCACCACAATCCTTCATCATTCCAACCAAACAATATTTTAAAAACAAAAATAGAGGTCGAACAAAACATTGAAGTTTTGAACCGACCTCCTAAAAATATAACTAATTATTCGAGTAAAGGCAAGTTATCCACCATTACCAAATCTGGAAATACTGACCATTGGCAGGAACTAAATAGCTGCCCACTGGTGTATCAGAATTCTTACTGTAAATATTGATTTGATATCCAGACACATTGTCCCAAGTAACTTTACCATTAGAAACGTACTGTGTGCTGGCCTTATCGTAAGTAGCACTCAACTTATCAGCCAAATACTCAACCGCTTGATCTGGCGTCGTAATATTAACTTGCGTCTGTTGACTTTGGTTAGTTTGACTAGTTGAATCACTGTTGGAATTATTATTAGTACTATTTCCGTTAGTTTGATTATCAGCGTTAGTATCCTGACTATTGGTTGATTTATTTGTTACTGTGTCAGAATCATTGTTGTTTGAATTGGAATTAGAACCGCTCTCGTTGTCTGCTGATTTTGTTTGAGCAGATTTAGCAGGAGTTTTCTTGGCACTACTTTTTGTTGACGTTGTATCGGAACTTGTTGCCGATTGCGTACTTGCTGACTGTTGGGAACATCCAGCTAACAAAACCCCTGATAAGATAATCGTGAAGATAGATAATCTCTTAAACATGTGGAAGTACCTCCTTATACACTTCAAATTATATCGGATCTGAGGTTGCCCCCGCAATGTTTCTCATGAAACATTAATAAATCTTAGTAAAATCGATTTTCTCACCACGCCGAATTTTTTCAGCAAATTCAATCGACTTATCGACGATGATACTTTGGCCGTCGATCACATTGTATGGATGGTCAGCGGCTTTTTCTTGCGCTAAAGATAATTCCGTACACCCTAAAACAATCACATCACAACCAAATTTATCATGCATAATCCGCAAAATATCATGATATTTCTCAGCGTTGACTTGACCTTTAACTTTTATGTCATCGTAGATCAAACTCTCAACTTCGTCTTGTACAGCTTGATCACCTAAGCTGTAGTTAAAGCCAGCGTCTTTGATCTCATTTTCGTAGATATGGTCAGCAATCGTTCCTTTAGTAGCAATCAAACCGATTTTTTTAGCCGTTGGATATTTCTGTTTCATCACGCTGACAGCCATATGAGGCATATGAATCAAAGGTATATCGGTGGCAGCTTGCAATTCTTTATAGTAATAATGAGCAGTATTGCAGATCAAAACCATAAATTCTGGATGTAACAAGCTTTGTTGTTTGATATCTTCCACTAGTGGAGGTAAAAAGCTTGGTTGATTGTGATCTAAGATATGGGCTGTTCGATCAGGAACTGTTGAATGATTGACCAAGATGTAATCTAAATAATCTTGATCTTTGTTAGTTGGTGTCCGTTCATTTAACAAATGCACATAACTTTCTGTGGCTAAGCTTCCCATGCCACCCAATACTGTAAAGAATTTTTTCATAACTCTTTATCCCTCAATATCTTTTAAAATTTTCTTAGCGACAACTGGGTCACTAGGATATGGTACGTCTTCACCTTTAGTCTTTTGGTAAGCGTCATTACCTTTAGCAGCTAGGACAACGATGTCTCCATCAGAACTAGAGCTGATCATTTCTTTAATCGCTGTTTCACGGTCAAGGATAGTTTTCACTTCCACTCTAGTGTGATCGATTTTTTCGTCGATTTGTTTGCAGATGGCAGCTGGATCTTCAAATCCAGGATCATCAGTTGTTAAGATAGCTGAATCAGCTAATTCACTCAAGACTTTAGCAAAGCCTTCACGTCTGGAAACTCCTTTATCACCAGGACTTCCAACCACTACTTTAATCTTTGAATTTGGATATTCACGCTTGAGAAAACTCAACAAAGCATTCATACTGGCGTAATTGTGAGCGTAGTCGACAAAAATCGTACCGTGCGACTTAGTATTGATATGCTCCATTCTGCCTGGAACAAAAGCTGTCTTTAAACTATCAGCAATTATCTCATTTTTGACGCCCATTTTCTTAGCAGCAATAATGGCAGCACCGGCATTCAATTCGTTAAAATCACCGACGAGACCCAATTGATATGTATATTCACTGTGATCTTGTAAATCTTCCGCCTTGTCGCTTTCGGCTGTGAAAGTAAAGACTGAATCATTTAAATTCGATTCTTTATTCCGAATCGAGAAGTCAGTATCACCGACCTCATTTTTAGCAAAACGATAAATATCCTTGTCGTCACTCGTCTGTTTAGCAGCGGCATAAACTGTATCATAATCATTCGTTTGACGATTGATAATATTAACTTTAGAGTTGATCATCAATTGTTTCTTACAATTCAAGTAATCAGCGTACGTAGGATGTTCGTTAGGTCCGATATGATCAGGTGTGATATTCAAGAATCCACCGATATCGAATTGCAATCCGTAAACTCGATTCTTCTTATAAGCTTGTGAAGATACTTCCATTACCAAATACTTCAAACCATTGTCGACACAAGTTCTCATGTCATGGAACAATTCCAAAGACTCGGGTGTCGTTAAGTCTGACTTAAATTCATCTTCTGGCTTTGGTCCCACGATCCGGTCAACTGTTGAGAAGAGCCCAACTTGCTTTGGAAAAGCGTTCTTCAAAATGTCATATAGGAAGTAAGACGTGGTTGTCTTGCCCTTGGTACCAGTAAAAGCTACGATGAACAAATCATTTTGAGGATTGCCGTAAAACTCTGCACTCAATAGTGACAAAGCTTTAGAAGCACTCTTGACGATGATCCGGTCAATATCTTTACTATATTCTTTCTCTGAAACATAAATCTTGGCACCGTTATCGATTGCCTGGTCTAAGTATTCAGCTTTAAATTTATTTCCTTTGCAGAAGAAAATGCCATTGGTCTGATCTTGTTTAGAATTGTAACTAATCTTCGTCACTTCTAAATTCTCATCATTAACTGAACTAGAAACCAATAAATCGTGTTTCTTCAAGATATCTAAAGCATTCTTGATTTTTAAACTCATTTTTACACGCTCCTAAAATAGATGTTTAAAAAATTCTATGATTTGATCCCACCAATTCTTTTGGCTCGTCTTCTTTTGAATTACTTTTTTAACATCTGCCTTTTTGAACGGAAGATAACCACTATCAGTGTTAGCGGCAACCAATTTTACCGTCTTTTTATTATGGATTGCAGTAAAACCTAAATCGTCACTGCTTACATTATAACGTAAATCTGAAACATTATAATTTTTTGGCAGCCACATATAAACTGCTTCATAGGTTTTATACTTTTTATTATTAACTGTGACGCTTTGATTCTTTTGAATAACCTCTGGAACATCGAAGTTATCATTCAAATATTGAACTAATTTTTGCGTACTACGAAAACGTTTATCACGATCATCTTTTTCACCTTGAGCATTCAAAACAATAGTCACGATTCGCGTATTCTTGATTGGCAATGTACCGACGAACGATTCTCCAGCAGCCTCGGTCGTTCCCGTTTTCAAGCCATCGAATTCATAACCTTCCTGATAATCACGGTTACCTTTCAATAATAAATTCAAAGATTCATAAGTCTTAGTTTCATTATCAACTGGGAAAGACAACTTTGCCTGCGAGGTCGTTTTTAGAATCTCGGGATATTGGTCTAAAACATGCTTAACAATCACCCCAATATCGTTAGCTGTCAGCTTGTTCTCATCTGACTTCGTTCCTAGATACATCCCAGGCTCTAGATCCGAATTATTCAAGCCGGAAACATTGTAGAGTTTGGCGTCTTTAATGCCCCAATCTTTGACAGTTTGTCGCATCAGTTTGACAAATTTTGCCTGACTGCCAGCTACTTTATCAGCTAACATCATGGCTGCCGAATTAGACGAAACGATCCAGGCAGCATCATACAGATCTTTGACACTGTACTTTTTATCAGCATCTAAGCGCACATTAGTCAATTCATCCTTTTGTGTCATCTCAGCTTGAGCAGCAGTCGGTTGTAGCTGATCTTGTTCAGTGAATTTACCCTCTTTAATTGCTTTAGTGACTAAGTATAAAGTAATTATCTTGGTAATTGAACCTATCGCCAATGGTTCATCAGCATTTTTCTTATAGACGATTTGTCCAGAATGCTCATCAAAAGCCATCCCTGCTGTTGCAGCCAAATCAAACGTCTGCGTTGTTTCATCAGCTTGAACGGTTGATGCAAAAGTCGGTAAAGTCAGAATTACTAGAGACATCACCAACATTAATTTCTTAACGAAATTCCTCATTTATTAAACCTCACAAATCAATCTTTAAAATTACATCGTCGGAAAATGACTGATAAACGATGTCTTCTTATCATCCGAAGTTACGATGATCTTTCCACCATGCAACTGCACCATACTCTGTGCAATTGCTAAGCCTAAGCCAGTCCCGCCAGTTTTCTTTGAACGCGAATCTTCCACTCGATAGAAACGATCAAACACATGCTTCAAGGAGTCCTCTGGAATCTTCTGGCCATTATTAGCTACTGTGACGATAACTTCTTTGTCTTTTTGTTCGGCAGTTAGCCAAATATGCGTTGCACCTTTACCATACTTCAAGGCATTCATGATCAAATTATTGAAGACCCGACCCAACTTTTCAGTATCACCTTTCATGATGATCTTATCAGGAGTGGCGTTGACCATGATTTCCATACCACGTTTATTAGCTTCCAATTCAAAATCAGCTGACAATTGGTCGAGCATTTGGGCCATATCAAAAGTTGTCATATTCAATTGACTGGTAGCATGTTGAACATTGGCATACTCGAAAAGCGAATTAACTAAATTTTGCATCTCTTGAGACTTTTTATAAGCAATATGGGTGTACTTCAAAATTTGACCCAAATCATTGTAAGTTTTGCTTTCAATCAAACCTAAATAACCGATCACCGAAGTCAAAGGTGTTCTAATATCGTGACTAACGTTGGTAATCAGCTCATCTTTACTTGCTTCTGACTGACGTTGTTCCTCGGCCCGGCGATTCATATTAGAGATTATTAGATTAAAACTATCGACCGTTTTTTGCAAACTAGGGTTCACTTTTAAGTCAATTTCTTTAGTCAAATTATCCTGTGCAGTCTTCGTTAAAATCGTTTGAATATGCTTGAATTCCATCTTTTGATACGAATTTGTCACAATTAAACCCGTAACTAAGACTTCAATGACGAGCACTACAATAACCGCCCATAATTTTCCACTGGCCAAACTCTGCCAATTAGTCTCTAAATTATTAATAAAACTTTTGGTTCCAACACTACCGATTAAAATTACGTTTATTATCTGAAATAAAAGAAAGGTGCCTATTCCTTCGACAAGGAGGACACCTTTTTCTCCTAAATTCAGTTTGATCCGTTTACTCAAAATCAAACCTCCACTTTATAGCCTACACCCCAAACAGTTTCAATAACTTTCTCACCGTTGGTAGCTTCTTCTAATTTGTCTCTCAAGTGACTGACGTGGACCATGACCGTCTTCGCTGAAACAACACTCTCTTGTTTCCAGACCCGTTCAAAGATTTCGTCAGCTGAAAAGACTCGGTTGGGATGACTAGCGAGTAAATAAATCACGCCAAATTCCAAAGCCGTCAATTGAACTTTATGACCAGAGTCAGTCACGACTTCATGGGAATCTTTATAGATCGTGATAGGCCCTACTTCCAACTTATCAGGAACATTTTTGGCCGTCTGTTGAGAACTACGACGCAAAAGAGAACGGATTCTAGCCATAATCTCCAATGGATTGAAGGGCTTAGTTACATAATCATCAGCTCCTGTGATCAAGCCTTGGATCTTATCCATATCAGTGGTCTTGGCTGAAACGATAATAATAGGAATTTGGGAGTCTTTTCTGACACGCTTGACGACTTCAATACCATCGATTCCAGGCATCATAATATCTAAGACCATCAAAGCAATATCACTGTGGGCTGCCAACTGGTATAAAGCTTCTTGACCGGAATTAGCCGCAATTGCTTCATATCCCTCATTTTTGATATAAATACTAAGTAATTCTACGATTTCCTTATCATCATCAACTACTAAGATTTTCATTTAATAAACCTCTCAAGAGAACATATATTTACAAGTCTACAACTAGTTAGTATTATACAATAAGATGTTAGTAGATTACTAATGGGACTGAGAAAGCGAGAATAAATGGAATATATAAAAAAAAGAATGAAATTTATCCTAATTATGGTATTTTCCATAGCAGTTATTGCGTTCGTGCAATTCGAGTTACACTTTGATAGCAATCTTTCGATCAAAAAAGTTGGCACAATCATGACTATTCTTCAGGCCGCTGCTGGTGGTTATGGATTATACGGATTAGTGCAATTCTTCCGGGTTAAGTAAATGGATGAATATTTAAAGACCCTAACCAACCCAAAAGATCAACAGCTAGCTCAAGCCATGCACCAAATTATTTCAGAAGCCCTACCCGAGGCACAAGTGAAACTATCATATGGCCTAGTAGGATATTTCCAGCCAAAACAAATCTGCTTCTTCGGCATTAATCATAAACAGATCGGTTTCTATCCAACCAATAAACCTATCAAGCATTTTGAAAAGGAGATTGCACCTTATCTGAGTGGGAAAACGACTCTCCATTTTGAGAAAGATATTGCGGCTATCCCCGTGGAATTAATTCAAAAAATTGCTATCTGGAATTTGAAAAATTGATTTAATCTTGATTCTCAAAAAACTAAATTAGTTTAATTTAAAGCAACCTGTTGACGACAAAAAAACGCAATTGAAAATTCCAAATAATGGAATCTATCAATTGCGTTTTTGATTTATTAGAAATGAACGTCGTAGGACTTCACATTCTTTGTACTTGGGTCGCTGATACCAATGATTTCATTCTTGTATGCTCCGGGGTCTTTGATAACTTTTAAGATAGCGTCGGCAACACTCTTTCTAGAAACACCAGTTCCAGCAAATTTTTCAGTTTGGTCTGTTATTTCATATTTAACTTCATCGAGGTCATTTAACCAGGCAAATCGCATAATCACATAGTTTAATCCCGATTTTTCATAACGATCTCTGGCAGCACGTAATCCTGGCAAAATTTTTCCCAACATAGATTGATTCCATTTGGCAAAGTCTGGATTAGGCTCTTCATTCAACAAACCGATCGAACTTGAAGAGATAATGCAGGTCAAACGAGCATCTTTAGCCGCATCAATAATATTATTCGTCGCATCATCAAAATCATCCGCAAACGCCACGTAAACCATATCGGCATCGTTCATCAAAGTCGTCAGCAGTTCTGTATCCGACGTGTCGCCTTCAATGAGGGTAACTTGTTTTTCTTTTTCATATTTGCTTAGACGACTCTTATTTCGTAACAACAAAGTCAAATCAATATCTTTATATTGGTCGTCAGTAACGATTTTATCTTCGATCAGTCTGGCAACTTTTCCATTTGCTCCAATTATCAATAATTTCATAAATTTTACCTCCAATGCAAGCAAATTACGGTTGAAATATAATTGTTTTTTTCATACCGGTCAATTAACTTGATTGAACAATTCGACTTCAATCATCGAATTTAGTATAAATTTATCTGAACTTTTTTAAGCAACTACAGTACTGTCTTCTTTTCCAAGGATTAAAATACAAGCAATTATCGAAAATATCCTAGAAGAAGACGTACGACATGGACATTTTTTCAAAAGATAAACTTAAGAATTATCTGGCAATTCCCCGTTCCGTAAATCCAGAGCGTATGAAAGATAATTGAAATATTTTTGCTTTTGAACTGACCAGCGCAGAAAGAGCCGAAATTGCATCATTAAATACTAGCTCAACTAGCTTCGATCCTGAATCCTACCACTCTTGAGTGTGCAATTTGATGAATAGCTCCAAAAATCACACCTACACTCTTTACTCATTGAACAACTTGTCACTATCGGAGTTAAACCGTGAACCAATAAAAATTATCTGCAAAGTAACTAACAAGAGTTGAAGTGCTGGCATAAAAATAAGTGTTAGAACTAAGGCTACATAAAAACCGAGCGACCATTTCCATGACGTCAAAATTTGATAAATTTTCATACTTTCAATACTTTTGGCAACTTCTGAATGGCCGGCTTTTTGATTGTCTTTGACCAAATAATACGATAGTAAGGCATAAGCCAATGACCAAAGTGAGTAAATAATAGCGTAAAAAATTTGTGGACCTCGGGCATTTAAATGTTCACCGATCCAGGCCGTTGCTACTGGTAAGAAGGAAGTCGCAAACATCCATGACATATTAGCCCAAAATATCCTCTGCGTAACGACTTTGGTTTTAGAAAACATATAGTGATGATTGTACCAGGCTGTTCCAATGAAGAAATATCCTACCATATACGAAACAACATATGGCAGTTGCGGAATAATAGCCGATAATTTTGTAGAGTCTGGGACTTTAAACTCTAAAATCATAATTGTTAATATTATTGCCAAAATTGCATCTGTAAATGCTTCAACCCTAGCTTTATTCATTAAAAAAATCCCCTTTGAATTAATGCAATAATTATATCAAAAAGGCGCTGTATCAGAACCGAAAAGTTCTGATACAGCGCCTTTTTAGAAGCCTATCTCATGGCCTCATTTTTAGTTAATTCAAAATTAAACTTTGTTTACTATCCATCTTAGAAGAATGAACGTTCCTTATATCCAGTTGTACTACGGAACAAGAAACGACCACCAAATGCAACGGCAGCGGCAATAAAGTAACCAATAGCATTTAGAGGTGGGTTAATTGATGTTGGCACAGCCGTCATAGCTGCTAAGAAGACGAACATGAAAACTAATCCAACTACTAAATATCCAATTGTAATACCCCAGCCTGGACGTTGTGACTTAGGCTTCTTCATTTGGTTATTGAACCATGACAACAAAGCACCCCACATAGCTGACAAGACGATCAAAGTAATGATACCTGTCTGGCTGTTAGGATCATTTTTGGCACTGCTATTCGTCAATGCAACGATACCGTACAATAATACAAATAATGAAAAGAACAAGAGTGATGTATCGATCCATGAAGCCCAGAATGGTGTCTTCTTAGGTTTCTTTACTGGATGCGCGATCTCTTGAGCTCGCTTAGTTACTGGACCATAAAGCTGATTAGCGGGAATACCTTTGATTTGATTTTCGATCATTTCAGGCAATAACTTGTCGATCTCTGCCTTAGCTTCATCTTCCTTAAAGCCATCATCGAGTAAATGTTTATTGAGTTTAAAAACATATTCGGCATTTTTATTACTTAACTTTTTACGCAAATCATCCGCGTCAGCGTTATAAATTTCATTTTTTACTGCTTCTTTTTTTTCATTCTTAGCTGAAACAACTTTTTGCTTTTCAGCTGCTTTCTTATTCTTCTCTCTTAAATCCTCAGCCATTTTGCTCCCCCTGTTTTAGACGTTAAAGCGGAATTCGATAATATCGCCGTCTTGAACTTCGTAATCCTTACCTTCAACACGTAATTTACCAGCTTCTTTAACGGCTTTTTCACTACCTAATTCATCTAGATCACTAAATGCCATAACTTCAGCACGAATGAATCCACGTTCAAAATCAGAGTGAATAATTCCGGCAACTTGTGGTGCTTTCATCCCTTCGTGGAATGTCCAAGCACGAGTTTCTTTACCACCGGCAGTAAAGAAAGTTCTAAGGCCTAACAACTTGTAACTAGCTTTGATCAGCTTATCAAGACCTGACTCTGTAACACCTTCAGCTTCAAGGAATTCTTTTCTTTCATCGTCATCCAGTTCAGCAATCTCTTCTTCAGTTTTAGCTGAAACACCGATTACTTGAGCATTTTCCTTCTTAGCGTAATCTTCAATAACTTTGTAATACTTAGAACCTTCAGGATCGGCCATATCATCTTCAGCAATATTAGCTACATATAAGACAGGCTTAGATGTTAATAAGAACAAACCTTTAACGATCTTTTGTTCATCTTCACTGAAGTCGATACTTCTAACGGCACCGCCATTTTCAAGGACGGGCTTGATTTTCTCAAGTACAGCAAATTCTGCTTGAGCTTCCTTATCCTTGGCACTCTTAGCTGCTTTTTCAACACGAGTATAACGCTTATTAACGCTATCCAAATCGGCTAAACCTAACTCTAAATTGATGGTTTCAATATCATCCAAAGGATCAACTTTACCTGTGACACTAGTAATATCATCATCGTCAAAAGCACGAACTACGTGAACAATAGCATCCACTTGGCGAATATTTTCCAAGAACTTGTTACCAAGTCCTTCACCTTTACTGGCACCCTTAACGATTCCGGCGATATCAGTAAATTCAAAAGTTGTATGGATCAATTTTTTGGCTGGGATTAAAGAATCAATTCTAGCTAGACGTGCATCTGGTACTTCAACCATCCCCACGTTAGGGTCGATCGTGGCGAATGGATAGTTGGCCATTTCGGCACCGGCCTTTGTAATAGCATTAAATAAAGTTGACTTACCAACATTAGGTAGTCCGACAATTCCGGCAGTTAAAGCCATTTGTTATTCCTCATTTCTCTTCATAAAATTTGATGGCATTAATTGAGATTTTTTCAAATAATGTTCTTCATTTTCAGGTTTGACCTGATCTGCTTGTGTTAAAACTTTTTTGAATTTCTTATTGAATTCAGCGCGTGGAATCATCACGATATGTCCACAGCCCAAGCATTTAACTTTAATATCCGCTCCAAGGCGAATAACTTCCCACCGATTTTCCCCACAAGCGTGAGGTTTCTTCATGGTGATAATATCTCCAAGTTTAAACATACGATTCCTCTAATCTAAATGGATTCCTAATATGTCTAAAATACGGTTTAAATCATCCGTATTCGTGAAATCAATTTCCAATCTTCCGTGACCACTGCGAGTTTCTTTTACCGCAACTGTAGTATCGAAACGTTCAATCAACTTTTCCTCAGTTGCTCGGATATATGGTGATTTTTGGGCGGTCTTTTTTTTCTTCTTACTATCATGTTTTGATTCAGTGGCTAATTGTTCTAGTTGACGAACTGTTAAATCTTCACTGACAGCACGTTTAGCAAGTTTATCGATCTGATCTTTATCTTTCAAGCTGAGTAAAGTTCTCGCTTGTCCCATTGAAAGTTCACCATTTTGAACTAATTTCTTTGTCGCATCGGGAAGATTCAATAGTCGCAAGTAATTAGCAATATAAGGACGACTCTTACCTAATCGTTGTGAAACTTGTTCTTGAGTTAGATTCAACTTAGTAATTAAAGTTTGGTAAGCATCTGCTTCTTCCAAAGGTGTTAAATCTTCACGTTGCAAGTTTTCCAAAACCGCGATTTCCATCATTCCTGATTCGCTTAACGGACGAACAATGGCTGGAATAGTCGTTTTCTTAGCAATCTTGCTAGCTCTAAAACGTCTTTCTCCGGCAATGATCTCAAACCCATTGACACTTTCACGAACGATAATTGGCTGAAAGACTCCATTTTGTTCGATTGAATGAGCCAGTTCGTTTAAGGCATGTTCATCAAAAGTTTTTCTAGGTTGATATGGATTGGGACGAATATCGTCGATTGAAAGATCAACGACAGTTTCACTATTTTCATCAATTGCCTCAAATTCTGAGAAAATCGCGTCAATTCCGCGACCGAGGCCTTTTTTATTTTTGTTTGATGCCATTGCGCTTTAACACCTCCTTAGCTAAATCTTGGTATGCCTGAGCTCCTTTGGACTTACCGTCATAATCGACAATTGGTTGACCATAACTTGGTGCTTCGGCTAAACGGGTATTTCTAGGAACAATCGTTTTGTAAACTGAATCGCCAAAATACGATTTTACTTCATCAACAACTTGAGCTCCTAAATTAGTTCTCACATCAAGCATGGTAATTAAAACACCTTCGATAGCCAAGTTGGTATTGAAATGTTTTTGAACTAAACGGATCGTATTGAGCAATTGGCTTAATCCTTCCAAAGCATAATACTCACTTTGAACAGGGATGATAATGGAGTCACTAGCGGTAAAGGCATTGGTTGAAAGCTGGCCGAGTGAAGGTGGGCAGTCGATCAGAATAATATCATATTCATCATCAACTTCTTCAATTCCTGCACGTAATCTAGTTTCTCGAGCCATCATTGAAGTTAGTTCCATCTCTGCTCCGGCCAATTGAATTGTTGCTGGAACAATATCAAGATTTTTATGCCCAGTATGAATGATCGTCTTTTTGAGTGGATACTCGTTGACCAAAACATCATAGACATCTTTTTCAACATTGGCTTTTTTAATACCAAGGCCACTGGTTGCATTCCCTTGGGGATCAGTATCAATGATCAAGACTTTTTGACCCAGGTCCGTTAAACATGCTCCCAAATTGATGGTGGTTGTGGTTTTTCCGACACCACCTTTTTGATTTGCGACAGATATTTTTCGTGCCATTTTATTCCCCTATCTCTAGAAATTGCAAAACAACTTCACAAAATATTTATCTATGGTAATCACTTCTTGGCGCTTTTGCCATAACTCTATAATCTTATCATTTTTATACTACTAATTTATACTTAGTGATTAATTCACGAGTGGTTTTTTAGCAGGTGTTCCTGGTTTGCGTGGATACTTCTTTGGTGTCTTTTCAACTTTATCTACAAAGATAAAATTACGTAAACCAGCATCATTTGGTAACTCAATCGATTCTTGTTGTCGGATCTGTCCGCCCAAAGTCTTGATGGCAAACTTGGCCGTGAGCAATTCTTCCGGAGCTTTTTCCGATTTCATGGCGACAAATTGTCCACCAACTTTAACTAGTGGTAAACAAAATTCGGTTAAGACATTCATAGCTGCGACTGCCCGAGCCGTTACAACGTCGAAAGTTTCTCGATATTGTGCATTCTTACCGACTTCTTCGGCACGACCATGAACCAAGGTCACCTGATCCATGTGTAGTTTAGCCACTAAACCATCTAAAAACTTGATTCGCTTATTCAAAGAATCAACGATTGTAACTTTCAACTTCGGATTGATGATCTTCAAAGGCAACGAAGGAAATCCAGCGCCTGAGCCAACATCACACAGAGTTAACTCCTCGGTTAAAATTTTTTCGTCAACGAATCCTAATACAATCGAATCATAAAAATGTTTTAAATAGACCTGATCTTCATCGGTGATCGAAGTCAAATTCATCACCTTATTTGTCTCAACCAATTCATTAAAATAAGTAGCAAACTGTTCTTTTTGAGTTGTACTTAATTCAATACCCTGTTTGGCTAGGGCTGCATAAAATTCTTCCGGTTTCATTGACATACCTCCACTCGTGAAACACTTGTTTCACACTCTTTTATCCTATATTATTGTGCGTCTTAATTCAATGCTTGGTTAGTGAAGTATTCGTTATTTATTGTTGTATTTGCAACAACTAAGTTCTATGATAAACAAAAGCAATTCTTAATTTGGAGGTCAGCTATGATAACTGTTAAAGAAACTAATGAACTTAGTCCTAAGGAATTAATCGACATCCTTAAAGCCCGTGTGGCCGTCTTCGTGGTCGAACAAAATTGTCCTTATCAAGAAGTTGACGCCGACGATTACAACGATCTGCATGTTTGTCTAATTGAGAATAATGAACTGAAAGCTTACACTCGAATAATTGTTAAAGCTGACCACATTACTTTTGGCCGTGTTCTAGTGGTCAAAAAATATCGTCAAGCTGGCCTTGGTAAAAAGATAGTTCAAGCTACGATCGATGAAATAAAGCAACGTTTCCCAAATCAACCTATCCAAATTCAAGCTCAAGCTTATTTACAAAACTTCTACGAAAGCTTTGGCTTCAAACCGATCTCTAAAGTTTATTTAGAAGACGAAATCCCTCATCTTGATATGTTGATGACCTTCTGATAAGACTGCGTATCCTCTGATTCTCTGCACAGAATCAGAGGATATTTTTTTAAATCACTAGTGAGTTGGCTGCTTTAATTACTCTTAGACCGAACAAAAAAAGCGTTTGATCATTAATTAATCAAACGCCATGTCGCCCCTGCCAAGGAACTATATTTTAACACATTTCGTTACAACCATCTGGCAAACAATCGCATTTTACATGCTCTGGAGCCGAAGTTTGTTTTTGCTTCAAAGTTTGTTGTAACGATTCTATATCGTCACGACTGAGCTGTAAATTTTGAATCAATTCGTTCAAAACAAAGCCGGTCTTATGAGCGCAGAAGCTTTCAAACAATCCATTAGCATATTCATCCATAGTTGCTTGTTCTTCCACAGTTGCGTGATAAATATAACGGCCCTGTTCTTTTTGACGATTAAGAAACTTTTTCTTGGTCAAACGTGTAATCAGAGTCTTGATAGTTGAATCGGACCAGGTTTGTTTCTTTTGCATTAAGGCAATTATTTCCGAGGAGGTCACGTTACCTAACGTCCAAACTATACGCATGATTTGCCATTCCGCAGCAGATATCTCAACCTTTTTTGGTTCACTTTTTACTGTATCCATTCAACTCTCCCTTTCATCTATGACAACATTATATAACATTATTTACTATTGTCGTCATAAACTTCGACACAGTAGTTCTTTTGACCACAAGCGGGACAGACCAGATAACGAGCTCGTATATTATGTCTTCCCCAAAAGGCTGCCCAAAATTTGGGTTTAAATTCGGTATTACAGTTAGGACAGACATAATTCACCTTTTGGAAATAATACCTAGTGATCCAAACAGCCAAGCCAATTGCAATAACTATCGCAATGATAAAAGGTAGCCAATTTCCCTTCAAAATAGCCCAGATCAAAGTACTGATTTCTATTACATCCATCAATAATCCAATTGCCACCATGTTGATATGTACTCTACGCAAGGATTTCTTATTATTCATAGCTTTTTCTACGTCATTAAGGTCATTAATTTTGATTTGATCGACTCGTGGTAAATTACGCCGAATCTTTTCTATCATTCTGATCTGTTTTTTGGTGGTCTTCGTCTGAGCATGTAAGTACTTCAATTGTTGCTCTAGTAAAAGATTCAATACTGTCATCGAATGTTCGCCACTCAAAATTTCGCCAATAGCTTTCAATGGTAGCCCTAAACTTTTTAAAAGCAGAATCAATTTCAATTTATTCAAGTCGGTATCGTTATAAATCCTATTGCCATTGTCATTCAGCTGACTAGGCTTCAACAGGCCTTTTTTATCATAATATTGAATCGTCCTGACAGAGATTTGAGCTACTTTTGCCAATTGACCGGTCGTATATTCTGACATAGAATTCACCTCCTTGATTTTCTTATACAATATTACCTTAGGTCACAAGCAAGTTTTTCTTTCACATAACGCCGTTATATTTTAAAATTTTTGAGAGCAGTATCTTTGCGATACGGCTTCAATTGTCTTAAAATGACACATGATAATTAATTAAACTAGGGGAAAATTATGAAATATAGCTTTTTTGTACAACCACAGATTAATCAAAATAACTCTATTTTTGGCTATGAAGTCCTTCTACGTAAAGAAACTAATGGTAATTGGACTCTCCCTCAAAATTTTACGGAGTTATCAATTGCACAGCAAGTAAAATTAGTTGAACAGACTGCTGAAATTCTCAAAAGAAAGTTCACTGATCATAAAACCCTATCTTTTAATTTAAATCAACAACAAGCAGACGATCCTGCTACAATCAAAGAACTAATCCATCTGAAGAAAAAGATTGCTCCAATCGGTTTGAACATTGAACTGACCGAAGCTATCTCCTTAGAACATCTTCAAGAGATCAGTCGTCAATTGCATCAAAATCACATACCTTTAGTTATTGACGACGTAGGAACTGGTTCTAACACCTTTGAGAATATTCAAGCTGCCTTGCCCTATGTCGATAAAATCAAATTGGCAATGCAAAACTTGCGCAGTTTAAACCAAGCCGATCAAATTCCAGATTATCTAGCCTTTTGGGCCGCCCAAGCCAAGAAATATTGCCTGGATACCGTCTTGGAAGGCGTTGAAGATGTCAAAGATCAACTGTTGGCTCAGAGATACCACATCAATATCCAACAAGGATATCTCTACGGAAAACCAGCTATGCCAGTGTAATTTCAAAGTAACTTCTAAAAATACCCTCTGATTTTTGAATCAGAGGGTATTTCATACATAAATATCATTTTTATTGTTTTTCTAAGCTAAAGCATCCCAAGCTGGCAAAACAACAGGTTCTTGTTCATATTCAGCCACTTCTTCTTTAGTCAGATACTTTTTATTGATCACAAGGTCATAGACATATTCGTCAAACCATTTTTGATCCATCACAAAGTATCCTTTAACACCATTTTCTTCGCCCCAAGAATTTTCAACCTTCCAGCGGTTAGGCTGTCCCTTGATGAGATTGACGCCGGTGATCGTCATTGCATGTGAGACTTCGCCTTCAAAATAATCTAGTCTTTGGGCCTTAGTCATTGCAGAGTCAATTCCAAAGACTTGGTCATATTGATACAAATCGCCTAACAGATAACCTTTCTTGCGGTCAGAATCAGCCAGCACATCATTGCCGAACCAAATTGGATTATTGCCCTTTAATTGTTCTATTGCAAGCTCTTGCAAACGTTCCATTGGCAAATTCAAAAAGCGCTGTTGAAAACCTCCAACCATGTTGTCCTCGGTATCGATCGAATAAACTTGATGGTATTTTTTGTTGGATTGTGGAGAATTAACTACGTCCGCGTAATCATTTAAGTTCATAGTGAAATAACGTTTGAGAAATTCGAGTGGCGTAATCTTATCTTCAGCAATCAACTTGCCATCATCTGTTTGTAAGGACAATTCAAAGTCAGTTGGGGGAACGCCAAAAGAATAGACGCATAACTTGTATACTTCGGCTAACATTTCCTGAACCCTCTGATCGAGTTTGGACTCGGTGACTTTATCTTGGACTAATTTTCGCAATTCAATCGCATTTTTACGCAACAATCTGCCTATTGTATCATCAAATTCAGTCGTATTATTAGAAACTGTCGTTTCCGGCATCACATAATTAGGAACGACGCCATACTTTTGAATTAAATTAGCAGCATTTTGCCATAATCCACCATCACCATTAGGACTAGTCAATAATGAATTTACCTTACGGTCTTCAATTGGCAAGTTTGCCGTCTCAATAATCTCTTGATAAAAATAATTGCTCTTTTCCAATCGATCCCAAAATGAAAGATAGTTTTGAGACAATTCAAAGTCTTTTAAATTATTTTTAGTGGCAAATTCTGTCCGCAAAGTATTCAAAGCTGCGAATAACCAGCAGCGTCCCGAATGCTTCTGATTCGAGACCTTTCCAGTGTCAACCGTGATATTAAAAGACGGATTCAAAATCGTCTTTGCTTCAGGATTCTCTGTCGCAGCGTAGATACCTACCTGGGCAACAGAATTTTTCAAAGCATTATTCGTTACATCTTGATTTAAGTTCTGTCGAAAATCTGCTAAAATCTCTTTATTGATTTCTTTTGTCAATTCAATCACCTCGTTGTTAAACTATATTACAA
Organism: Companilactobacillus sp. FL22-3; assembly: GCF_054881455.1. Lineage (NCBI taxonomy): Bacteria > Bacillati > Bacillota > Bacilli > Lactobacillales > Lactobacillaceae > Companilactobacillus > Companilactobacillus sp. FL22-3. Next base: position 347,658 of record NZ_JBTYYZ010000001.1, read on the forward strand.
CATTTCTAATTATATTGGAGAAAAATTATGTCTGAAGTTATTAAAATTGCTTATTTGTATGAAGATTTAATGAATACCTATGGAGATAGCGGCGATGTTAAAATCTTAAGCTTCCTTCTCAAAGAACAAGGTTACGAAACCCAAGTTGACAATATTAGCTTGAATATGGAATTTAATGCTTTCGATTATGACTTTCTCTTCTTCGGTGGTGGTCAAGATTTTGAACAATCAGTAGTCGCCACTGATATTCAAAGACATCGCCAAACCATTAAGGACTACATCGAAGCAGATAAACCTATGCTTTGCATCTGCGGCGGTTATCAATTTCTTGGCAAATATTACGAAACTAGCAGCGGTCAAACTATCCAATGCTTAAACATATTACCGTTACATACGGTCTTCAAAGCTGATAGCCGCATGATCGGTGATACCGAATATAAGACTGAATGGGGAACTGTACGTGCTTTTGAAAACCACAGCGGTCGGACTTATTTTGACGATAAGAAGATGCTCAAGCCATTCGGTCAAATGATCGAAGGTTATGGTAATAACCCTGATGAAAAGCAAGAAGGTATGCGTTACAGAAACGTTATAGGAAGCTATTCGCATGGTCCTATTCTTAAAAATGAAAACGTTGCTCGAGCAATTGCCGACAAAATTATCGTTGCTCATAAGGAACGCGTTGGCGTTACAAATTAATATAACGGTTGAAAAAGATTTTTACTTTATGAAAAAGCCTCACTAGTCTGGTGAATATACCAGAACAGTGAGGCTTTTATAATTTAATAACTAATAAATCAAACACTTCCATATTCCATTTATTAATTAAAAAGTGAAATTTTATAACATCTAATAACACAACACAATTTTAATAAAAATGAATCGCTAATTTAACTGTATTCCAATTTGTTTTTGTAAGGCTAAGCGAACTATCCTATCTGCCACAACCACGTCCAGAGCTGCTGTTCCAACGGTCTTAAAAATTGTAATATCCTTCTTATTTTGACGTCCGGTTACCTCACCATTTATAAGTTGACCAAGTTCCCCAGTAATATCATTTTTTGAAATTACACCAGTTTTTAATGGCGTAATAATATCACCAGCTTCAGCCAATACACCATCATTTGTATCCACAAAGATTTCTTTAGCTCTTATTAAGGCAGCTTCTGGAATTTCATGCATTTCTTTGGTATAAGCACCTACTCCATTAATATGAGCTCCATCTTTGATCATATCACCGTTAAATGTTGCCTTACGAGAAGTTGTGACAGTAGTAATAATATCGACTTCTTTTAGAACACTGTTTATTTCGACAATGCTTTCAAATGTTGTTGTAAATTTCCCTGAAAACTTTTCTGTTGCTTCATCACAGAAAGACTCCGATCGCTTCTTATCAATATCAAAAACATAAACCCTTGTAAGATTTCTTACAGTTAACATTGCCTCTAGTTGTGACATTCCTTGACCGCCTGTACCTATCAGCAAGGCAGTTTTAGAATCCTCATTCGAAAGAAGCTCTGTTGCAAGACCTTGCACCGCTCCTGTTCTTAATTGAGTTAAATATGTTCCATCCAAAACAGCATTTACAATTCCAGTTGTTGCATCTAATACAATCATAGTTGCTGGAACACTTGGTAACTTCTTGCTAATATTTTCGGGATATACAGAAACAATTTTTTGACCTAAAGCTGGTTTATCACCACTAACATAACCAGGCATGTACAAACTTTGACCACTATGTTCAGCAATGTCAATGTTGGTTCGCAAAGGAATATTTGCTTTTCCCAATGAATATAAACTCAATGCTTCTTTATCTGCATCAATTGCGTCTCTCATTGTGAATACTTTCTTAATATCTGCTGCTGATAAATAAATCATTCTTTTACCTCCTCAACATTTTCCTTCTCATTTTTGTTCCCTAAATAAAGTGAAATTGCTGAGTATAATAAAACGGCTACAACAACCCACTGAATAATAGCCGTATTTAAACTCTTAACTAGAAAGACGGCAATTAGAACACCAATAATACCAAAAACAGAAAACATTGTAATTTTTCTTGAATAGTCATTTAATTTAATAAATTGCATACTACCAATAGATACTGAGAAAGTACAACCACCCATCATTATTGGGAAGGCAGCAACTGGATTCATCCCCATGGCATATACAGTTGCCATAGTTAATGCATATGATCCAATACCGATATTATTTAATGCTCCGAAAATAAACATCAGAACACCTGTCACAATGAGTTTCCAACCATATAACTCTGTTGCAGTTCCATTTGAAGGAATTAAACCAAACTTACCACCAAGAATTAAAGCAGTGGCTACCAGTAGACCCACTATAACAAAATTTCGAATAATTCTTTCAGAAAGCTTAACAACAAATCGAGGTCCAATATAAGCACCAATCACTTGGCAGATAATACAAACTAGTAATGTCTTAATACCAACAGATATGTTAGTAATATACGCTAAAGACATAACAAATACTGGAATAACACACTGTGTATTCAAGGTTCCTGGCAATTTTTTCATTGTAACCCATTTTGCTTTAGGATATAGAGCAGTGGAAATTGCAAAATCTGAAATTCCAAATGTTGAAAGAAAATAAATAAATATCTGTGAAATTGGTGTCCAAATATTATTGGCCGGTTCGGCTAAAACTTCACTTTTATGTTTCCATAAATCTTTACCAAGCATAAAAATATATGTAAAATTCACTACAATAATCGCACCTAATAGAAAATAGAGCATCTTGTTTTACCTCATTTTTCATCAAAATAGATATTGCGAACTCCTTCTAAATCTTTACCAAACACTTTTTTAGCTTCTGCATCCAAAAGTGACAACGTTCTTAAATTATAAGCATCATGTAATACATATTCCTGAGCTAAAAAAACCATTGAGCTATTTTTTGTCGTTACTACACCTGTATTAGTTGCCTTATTAGGTAGTTTCCCGTAAGTAACTTCATTTCCATCACTTACAATATTGATCCACCTGCCGCCATAATCCAAAGTTTTATCCGATTCAAAAAGATGCTTATAAAATCGATTAAATGGTAATGAATAACTATTGTGATTACTAAACAATATAACCACAAATTTATGTAACCGCTTTTCCGCATTTGACAATGCACTGATAATCTCAGGAGATAAGTCCTCTGAATAAATTTGGACAAATAATGATTTCTCAGCATTGTTTATTTGGTAAAGAACTTTTTCAAACACCTGCGCATATGAATCAATTAACCAAATTGACTCTGGTTTTGTGACAGTTCCTAAATCTTTTAATGAGACCTCGATATCATCTATATGTTCTTTACTATCATTCTTCAATTTACTAATTAATTCTTTCACAGGTAAAGACTTATAGAGTGGTGTTTCATCAGCAGATTTCAAAACTAAACCTTTATCCTCTAATGAAGATAACAAGTTATAAATTTTAGAACGTGGAATCCCTGATAATTTACTAATCTTATAACCTGTCGATGCGTCCATCTGTAACAGTGTTATATAGACCTTGGCTTCGTTATTTGTTATTCCAAAATTATTTAGTAAGTTAATTTCTCGATCCATTTTTGTACCTCTCAAGGATAGTAGCTACCATCTGTGACTACTATATAACCTCATATTAATTTTGTCTATTATTTTGTGATTTTTTTCTCTATATATTTCTCACAATATTTTAAATGTGCTTACTCCTATTTATGTTTTGGCCCATAAAATATCTATAAAAAAAACACCACCAAAATTATCCAGTAGTGTTTAAACCCAAATTTAAAATTAAATTTTTTAAAAATAAACTTTTAATCTAATTATTGTAAGGCTGCCACTTGGCGAACCATTGCTAATTCTTCATCAGTCGGAATCAATAATACTTTGATTGCTGAGTCAGGACCGCTAATCAAGCCTTCATTACCAGCTTCATTTAGCTCAGGGTCTAGCTTGATATTGAAGATTGATAATTCATCAATAATTTGTTGACGCAATTCTAAATTGTGCTCACCGATACCACCGGCAAAGACTAACGCATCAGCACCATGCAATTCGGTTAAATAGCTTCCAGCATACTTAACGATACGGTTGATAAAGATTTCGATTGCAAGTCTGGCCTGTGGATTCGTTTTTTCTTGAGCTTTTATCTCACGCATATCAGGTGAAATCCCTGAAACGCCTAACAATCCTGACTTTTGATTCAATAACATCATAATTTCATTAGGATCAGTTACTTTTAATTCCTGCATTAAATATGGAACTAAAGCTGGATCAAGATCTCCAGCCCGTGTTCCCATCGTCACGCCAGTCAATGGTGTAAAGCCCATTGAAGTATCAAAAGCCTTGCCATTCTTAACCGCTGCGAGTGAGGCTCCACTACCTAAATGCATAGTTACTAAATCCAATTGATTCTTATCTTTTTTCAACAGTTCAGAAGCTCTACCTGTGAGATAGCCATGAGAAATTCCATGCTCACCATAGCGCCGAATCTGATATTTCTGCGTAATTTCATAAGGCAAACTGTAGATAGCATTCTTTTCAGGTAAATCAGTGAAAAACTGACTGTCAAAAACGGCATACTGCTTTACGTTTGGCAAAGTCTTGGCCATCGTCTCAATTCCCTTAGCCTCCATTGGATTGTGCAAGGGAGCGAAATTACTTAGAGCCTTTATTTGTTTCAAAACTTCTGGCGTTACTTCTACCGCCGATTTGAAGACTTGTCCACCAGCTACCACACGATGTGCCACCGCTGTGATCTCATCTAAATCTTGGATTATTTCTAAACGTTGTAGCTCGTCAAATACCATCTGAGCCGCTTGTTCTTGGCCTAAATTATCGACCGTCGTTTGATACTTTTGATGATCGCCATACTTTATTGTAAAAATTGAACCTGGCATACTGATCCGTTCTACTAAACCGCTTGCCAAAACAGTCTCCGCAGGCATTTCAAACAACTGCCATTTTAACGAAGAACTTCCGGCATTGATGACTAATGTTTTTTGCATTGAAATCACACTCCTACATAATAGAATACCGAATTTTCTGAAAATATGCTGTTACTTTTACTTTATTTGCTATAAATCTACTTAATTGTCTAAAAATTTGTTAGATTTCAAAATAGCAGTTGAAATTGCCGGAGCTAAAATAATAGCAACGACCATTTCTGGTATTCCATTAGTACCAACGATTACGAGCAGAACTTTATTCAAAAGATCTGTTTGAGTGGCATAAGCTTGGGCCATCGCACTGGCATACATTACTCGCATCAGTCCCAAAACAAGGATGGTATTCGTCAAGGAACCTACGGCAGAGGCGACTGCCATTCCCAAAACCTTTTTGGTCGTATGCTTCTTAAACCACAAGTAAATTAATCCCGCTAATAGTCCCACCATAATTCGGGGTAAAACCGCGACGATTGGATTAGTGAAAACAGTTGTATCGATAATCGAAGTGGGACTGGTGAACGCACGAACCATCGTTCCAATACCCCAGACCAATCCTACGATTGCGCCATCCCTTGGTCCTAAAACGATTGCCGCTACAATAACTGTAATATGAATGATAGTTATGTTGATGAAACCGGTTGGGATAAAACCTAAAAATGGCACCATTGACTGGACAAAAATTATGGCAATCAAAATGCCCAAAATTGCCGTCTTATAAGCGTTTCGCTTTTGCAAAATACACATACCCCACGTTTTTGAATTTTCCTTAATTTTAACCGATTTTCTAATCGTGGACAAAAATAACCACAAATTAACTATGACTATTTTTTATAGCAGTTATAACGGAAAAAGGAATTTGGGACAGAGCTGATTTATTTTTTGATCATGCAATGTAAGGTTGTAGCATTTTATTCATTTTCGGCCGCATCAACTGCTTTGATTACAGCGTTTCTAAAGCCGTATTCTTCGAGTGCTGCGACACCACGAATAGTTGAACCACCTGGAGAAGTAACTTCATCCTTCAAAGCTGAGACATTGAGATCGGATTGTTTAGCTAACTTACTAGCACCGATAGCCATACCGATTGCAGCTTCATAGGCTAATTTTCGATTCAAGCCATGCTTTACACCCGCATCACTCAAAGCTTCAATGAAGACATCTAAAAATGCAGGTGAACAACCAGCAACTGTGCCCAAAATACCAAGTTGATCTTCCGGAACTTCAACTAATTGTCCCGTATAACCAAGTACCGAAGCAACTTTCTTCTTGTCGTCGTCAGTAAAATCGTCTGAATAAGTAATTCCTGTAAATCCAGCCCCTACTTTCACAGGAGTATTAGGAATTGCATGGGCAACTTTTACTGCGCCTAAAACTTGTTTCAAATGAGTTACTGACGCACTGCCTGTGAAGGCCACCACCAATTTATTTTCAGCAATTTCCTTTAGTTCTCTTAAGACACTATCCAAAGCGTCTGCACCGACTGCGATAAAGATAATATCCGTATCTGCTAGTTGTTTGACCTTCTTGACCATTTGAAAGCCCAATTGGTCATACAACAGTTCTGTTCGATTAGAACGACCACCTTTAACAATAATTTCGTCAGCGTTATAGCCATTCTTTACTAGACCCGTTATAACGGCTCCACCAATACTACCGGCACCAATAAATCCAATCATGAGATCCTCTCCTTTAATACAGGTTATTAATCAGATTATATAATAATTCAATTATAATTTAAAAAAATCTATATCTATCTTAAATTCATTACGGTATCCTAAATGTAAAATATCAAAGAGGAGGTTGTCATGAAAACATATAAAACTAGAGCTGAATTGAAATTTGAAGTCAAAAATCTGCTAAAAGGCCATTGGAAACAGGCTATCCTGCTTTATTTGATCCCACTGATCATCTACTTAGGAAACATGTACTCTTCCCGTTCCCAAGTACGGACTAACTTTTTCAACGGTAGTAATTATTTCTTTGAAACTGTTACAGACTCGGTCATAAAGCCAGGTATCATCGGCTTCATCGTGACATTAGTATTCTTAATAATTAACCTTTCAGCTAATTTCAGATCGTTAGATTGGCTAGAAGATCCACAACTTACATTTGATCCTCTGAAAAGTAATTTCACTTATTTCAGAAATCCTGACTGGTGGAAATTAACATTACTCTACATATTGATCAGTATTTTTACTTTCCTCTGGAGTTTATTACTTATTATACCGGGAATCGTTAAAGGCTTAGCTTACTCACAGACTTACTTTGTTTACAAAGACTTCAATGATCGCGGCTTGGCAGATAATTATTCTCTAACCGACTACATCAATAAGAGTCAGGAACTAATGATTGGTAACAAATGGCGCTTCTTCGTCCTCCAATTAAGTTTTCTAGGTTGGCTTATAGTTGGTGCCATCACTTTTGGAATCGGTTATATTTGGATCTTACCATACTACAAAATCACGTTAGCTAATTTTTATCGTGACTTAGTCGAAAAGAAATCTATTTCAAATATTAACTAAAATCCCGTAGTTGCTTCGATAAAAAAATCCCAGTGGATCGACCTTTAACGGTAGCTGATCCACTGGGATTTTTAATTATTTCAGAATTAAGTGCGGTTTTTGAACTAAGCACTTTTAATGCACGATGGCATAAAGATTTGCATCATGAAATTTGCCATTGGAAAATATTTCATCTTTCAGTAAACCTTCCAAGTTAAAACCAACCTTCTTGGCAACTGCATTGCTAGCTGTATTTTCAACCTCAGCCAACAGTTTAATTTTATGCAATTTCAGTTCTAAAAAGCCAATCTCTAACAACTTCTTTAAGCACGCCGTCATAACGCCGTTACCTTGATAGTCTTTACCCAACCAATAGCCGACTTCTGCTCGCTGATTATCGAAATCTATATTATGCAAGTCAATCATTCCGACAGCTTTGCCACCAATTAAGATACTAGCATTCCAAAATTTCTTTTCATTCATCCGCTCTTGAGAATAGATTAGAAATTTTTCTTCATCACCAACTGACTTCATCGCCTCGCCCCATGGCAGAAACTCAGCCAATTGTGGACGGGTCTTTTCTATTTGTGAATACAAACTTTTCGCATCGTCTGGTTCAACTAATCTTAACGATACATTTTCTAAAACTTGCCACTGCTCCATTAAAATCACTCCAGTAATTATTTTGTGTACTGGTATACCACATCTCTTAATAATTTAGCAACTGGGGTCTGAGCTTTATCATCGTAATAATCACTGAACCGTTTATCAGCTAAATACATATCAACTAATCCTCGATGTGCACTGACCGTATATTTGGTCCAGGAGAATTCCAGCCAACGTTTATGAAGCTGATAAACTTCTTTCGCTAGATTTGAATCTAAATTAGGGTGCTTCTTCAATTCAATTAAGTCACTGATCAACTTGGCTTCAGTTTGTTGCATCTTTTGAAAATCATCTGGAGTCATCTCCGTAAATTTTTGATTGCTTTGTTTCACGACTGCTTCTCCATATTTAGCTCTAATTTCTGAACCATACTTGGCCTCGTTATCGGCCAATTGTTGAGTTTTAAAGGCCTGAAATTTCTCTTCATCAGTCATCTTTGGTCCTCCTTGATAATTTTGGATTGTTTGATCAATATTTGTCAGGAGATTATTGATTTCAGTTTGTTTAGCCTGTAGCATTTCTCGTTGCTTTTTCAATGCCGTTAATTGTGAAAAATCCGGATCTTCCATAATTTGCTTGATGGTTTTTAGGGGCATTCCTAAAGCACGATAAAACATGATCTGCTGTAATTTATTTACATTTTTTTCATCATAAATACGATAATTATTTTCATTCACTTTTTGTGGTTTCAACAAGCCGATCTGATCGTAATATCGTAATGTCCGTGTACTAATACCAGCTAAACTAGCCAATTTTTTAATTGTATAATTCATAAATATCTCTCCTAACAAAGTGCATTTTAAAGGTTAACGTCGCGTCAAGGTCAAGTAAAGCTTGCAAAAATTAACCACTTTTTTCATAATCCCTGTTAAGATAGGAATTAATAATTAATTAAGTGGGTGACTATTTTGAACGAATTTACTCAAGTATTAACAATTGCAGGTTCTGATTCGGATGGAAGTGCTGGTGCACAAGCCGATCTAAAGACTTTCATGGCTCGTGGCGTATATGGAATGTCAATTTTGACCGCCGCTGTTGCTGGTAACTCATACGGGATCCATGACAGTACTAACATGCCAATCAGTTTTATCAAAAGTGAGTTTAAAGATATTAAAGATGACTTTAAAGTTTCGGCTTTTAAAACTGGTATGTTATCTGATTCCAGTATCATTAATACCGTTGCTGAAGAAATAAAAGATAAGCCTTTTGGAAAATTTATTCTCGACCCAGTTATCATTACAAAGCATGGAGCTATGTTGCTTGAGAAGGAAGCCTACCAAACTTTGCTTGATAAGTTGTTCCCATTAGCTGATTTGATTACTCCTAATTTTTATGAAGCTCAAAAATTATCAGGACTTGAATTAAAAAATAAAGAAGAAATTGTTAAGGCTGCAAATAAATTACGCAATTTAGGTCCAAAAAATATTATGATAAAGGGTGAACATAGTGACGATTCAATTAGTAACGTTGAAGACTACGTTCTCTTAGAAGATGGCCAATCATTCTGGATCTCGAAGCCTTATATCAAGACTGATCACATCAACGGAACTGGTGACACACTCTCATCATGTATCGTTGCTGAAGTGGCTAAGGGTAAAAGTATGGCTGAGGCTATTAAAATTGCAAAGACATTTACTTACAATGCTATTAAAAATGAAATTGCGGTAGGACATAAATATGGTCCTATTAACCATTTTATAAAGGATGATATACAATAGTATTGGTTAGTAAAACTGGAGGTTAATTATGGTAAGAATAACAAAAATTTCTGCCGGAATTTTATTACTTATACTATCAATTGTTTTAATGATTAAATCAGGTTTTGAGGGCTTTATTGCGGCCTTAGTTGGTACCGGTGCTATTGGTGGTGCTGCGGGAATCTTGATGGCAATCACTTACATCATCGCTGCAGCAATTTATATTTTAACCAATCGTACTTACAGCATCGTCCCTGATATTGTTAGTTTCATCATTCTCATCCTCGGTGGTTTGATGGGAATTTTCAATGCCAACCTGCCTGGTGCGGGATTTTTAACTATTTGGGCTTGGGTCGGTATAGTTATTGGGGCAATCGACTTAGTTATCGTAATCATCGACATGATTATCAACCCTGTCAGTGATGAAGATCAAACACCAACTCAAGAAGATCAATTTGCTAATCCGGCAAATAATCAAGGATTCAACCAACAAGCTCAATTCAATCAACCAAATAACTTTAATCAACAAAATTATGGCAATCCAAATCCTTACCAAAATGGTAACCAAGGATTTAATCCTAACCAAGGTCAAAATCCTAATCAATTCCAAAATAATCAGTACAATCAATTTGGTCAGCCAAATAACTTTAATCAACCGCTCAACAATAATCGTCAACCAATGAACCAAAACGGTAATTTCAACAATAATAATAACCGCAATCAGCCAATGCCAAATAACGGTCAAATGAATCGTAATTTCAATAACCAAAATTACAATGGCTACAACAATCAGAATCAATATCCAAATATGCAACAACCGATGAATCAAAATCGAGGACAAAACAACAATAACTTCCCTCGTCCTCAAGCGAATAATCAATTCAACGGCAATAATCAAAATCAATATAATCCTAATTTCAACCAAAACAATCAAAACTTCAATCAACCACAAAATCCTAATCAACAACCAAACCAAAATGGATTGAGTCGGACAAGAAGTCGTGGTCGTCACTAAAGAAAAGTAAACTTTTAAATCGTTTAGATAACCAAAAGGGCATACCAGAAATTTCCATTCTCTGGTATGCCCTTTTTTCCTCGTAATAAAATAATTTTTCCACTAATTGAATACGATTACATTGTCGTAAAATATTCTTATTAATATTGATAAGCACAACTTTTTAAATCGACTATATTGTAAGTGTGAAGTTAAATGCTGATTTATTTTTATGATTAAATGGTCTCAAAAACATTCCTGTTTACTAAAAAATTTTCACAAGCATAATATGTTGCGAAATAAGTTAATTAATCATATGATAAATCTGTATATATGGGTTTAAATTAATGTTTTAAGGAGGTTATTACCATGCTAGGTGTTGGTTTAAGCATTGTCTCTTTGGCACGTTTTCAATTTGCAATGACAACCGTCTTCCACTTCTTCTTTGTTCCATTTTCAATCGGAATGGGTTTTCTCGTTGCTATCATGGAAACAATCTATGCCGTTAAGAAAGACAAAGTTTACTTAGATATGGCAAAATTCTGGGGGAAAATTTTCCTACTAAGTTTTGCTGTTGGTATCGTTACTGGTATTATTCAAGAATTCCAATTCGGTATGAATTGGTCCGAATATTCACGTTTTATGGGTGACGTATTCGGTGCTCCACTAGCTATTGAAGCCTTACTTGCATTCTTCATTGAATCTGTCTTTATTGGTATTTGGATGTTCACTTGGGATCGTTTCAAACCAGGTGTTCACGCCTTTATGATTTGGATGACTTCAATTGGTACTATGTTATCAGCAATTTGGATCCTGGCTGCTAACAGTTTTATGCAACATCCTACTGGCTTTAAAATCAACAATACAACTGGTCGTATTCAATTGACTGACTTCGGATCCGTTGTTGCTAATCCTCAATTGTGGAGAGTCTTTCCACACGTTATCTTGGCTGCCTTTATGACTGCTGCGGTCGTTATAACGGGAATGAGTGCTTACGGTTTACTTCGTAAGAAGAAAAATGAAAATCTATTTTTCAAGAAATCATTACGTTTTGGCCTTTGGGCTAGTTTGATCTTTGCTATTTGTTCCGCTGTTGCCGGAGATTTTCAGACACAACAGATCATCAAGGATCAACCGATGAAATTTGCTGCTACTGAAGGTATCTATGAAGATACTAAAGATCCCGCTCCTTGGACAGTAGTTGAATTGATCGATGCTAAAGATCATAAAGCTAGTGGCCAACTAGAAGTACCTGGAGTCTTAAGTATCTTGGCATATCACAAGCTCAGTGGTTCTGTTAAAGGTATGAATACCATTAACAAAGAACTTCATGCTAAATACGATAAGAAATTCGGCAAAGATATGAATTACTACGTCCCACCTAAGACCCTATTTTGGAGTTTCAGAGTGATGACTGGTATTGATGCTTTAATCTTGTTGGTATCAATTGTCGGATTGATCTTCTCACGTAAGAAGAAAGATACGATTGAAAATCACAGATGGATGCTACTTGTTCTAGGAATTTGTATTTGGGTTCCATTTATTGGTAATTCTGCTGGTTGGTTCATTACTGAATTTGGCCGTTACCCATGGATCGTTTACGGACTATTCACAATTGCCCAAGCGGTTTCTCCAACTTCAACTGTAGCAAGTCTGTTATTCAGTAATATCGTATACTTATTGCTCTTTACCTTACTTGGTGGCGTTATGGTTTGGTACAGCAGACAAACTCTTCATCACGGACCTTATTATGAAGAGGCTGACTCCAAGCAAAACGTCGATCCATTTGCAAAGGAGGCCTTTGGAAAATGACACTCAGTACACTTTGGTTCATCGTAATCGGACTTCTATTTGCTATCTTCCTTTTCTTGGAAGGATTTGATTTCGGAGTCGGCATGTCGACTCGCTTCCTAGCTAAAGATGAAGAAGAAAGAGATGCTATCATGTCGACTATCGGACCTCATTGGGACGGTAATGAAACTTGGTTAGTTACAGCTGGTGGTGCAATGTTTGCATCGTTACCAATGTGGTATGCATCATTGTTCTCAGCTTATTACATTCTTTTCTTGCTCGTCTTAGTTGGTTTAATTTTACGTGGTGTTTCATTTGAATTTCATAAACATGCAGAAACAAAATCTGGTAAGAATCTTTGGATGTGGGCTTTCTTTGCCGGAAGCATCATCCCACCATTCTTCCTATGCATGATCCTCTTAAGTATGGTTCAAGGTATTCCTATGAATGCTAATGGTGATGCCTTCCCTAAGTTCTTCGATGTTGTTAACTTACTATCGATCGTTGGTGGCGTTGCTGGCGTACTTCTTTCATTGGTACACGGCTTAAACTTCATCAGACTCAGAGTTGAAGGTCCACTGCGCGACCGTGCTCGTAAATTGAATAAAATCCTTTATCCAATTCTTTTCTTAGGTGAAGTAGTCTTTGCAGTTCTAGTCTTTTTGCAAACTGACTTCTTTACTAAGAGATTTGCATCATCTTTAATCATCACAGCTTTAATTGTTTTATTCTCACTATTGGGCTACTATGGAGTTCTAAAGAATAGAGAAGGTTGGAGCTTCGTTGGTAGTGGTTTATCACTCAGTATGGTCATTGTTCTCTTATTCAATGGTCTATTCCCAAGAGTTATGATTGCTACAAACCCTGCCCACAGTATTTTGATTAAAAATGCTGCTAATTCGCAATATACTTTGACGATCATGACAATTGTCGCATGTATATTAGTCCCAATCGTGGCCATTTACTTCATTTGGTCATACTCTCTATTTACAAAGAGAATAAATCCAAGAGAGAATACGGTGAAATATTAATGATTGATAAGCGTTTATTTCGCTTACCAGGAACAAAAAAACTACTTCTAATGCTTGCAGGATTAACTCTCTTGCAAGCATTTGTTGTTTTATTCCAAGGTAAGTATTTAGCAGAAGCATTAGTAAATTCGTGGAATCAAAAGTCCTTACACACGATCATTTACCCGATGATCCTCTTTGCAGTGGCCTTCATTCTGCGACATCTCTTTAACTTGATCAATACTAAGATCGTCGAAAGTTATGCCGGTAGAACTTCAGAAACGATTCGGGCAAAACTACTTGAAAAAGTTTATGATGCTGGTCCTGAAATGATCTCTGAAGAAGGTACTGGTAATTTAGTGACGTCTTCTTTGGACGGAATCGATCTAGTTGAGAACTACTTTAAATTGATCTTCACCAAAATGATGAACATGATGATTATTCCTCCAGTCCTACTGATTTATATCTATACACAAAACATCGCCTCAGGAATAACCCTAACTATTATCGTGCCTTTAGTTATCCTCTTTATGATCATCTTAGGCTTGGCAGCGCAGTCGAAAGCTGATGCACAATATGCTCAATACACGATCCTATCGAATCACTTCTTAGACGCACTTCGAGGATTACCAACTCTAAAAATGCTGGGTCTAAGTAAGCGCTATGCTAAAAACATTTACACAGTTAGCGATGAGTATCGTCGTCGAACGATGAATACTTTGCGCATTGCGATCCTTTCAACATTTGCCCTCGACTGGTTAACAACGCTAGGCATCGCTATTTTAGCCGTCTTCTTAGGCCTAGGGCTGATCAACAATAGCTTTCCATTGTTTCCCGCTCTAGTAACACTGATTTTGGCCCCAGAATACTTCTTACCTTTGCGTGATTTCTCCAATGACTACCACGCTACTCTAAATGGGAAAAATGCTCTAAATTCAATTTTTGAAATTCTAGAACGTCCTACTGCTCCAGACACAGAAACACTCTCCAAACTCGACTGGAACAAAGATAGTTCTATCACAGTCCAAAATTTAGAGTTCACTTATAAGGGCTCTAATCAAACTGTCAGCCTTGATATTGACCAATTGAAACTCTCTGGTTATCAGCGCATCGGTGTCATCGGCAAATCTGGTTCTGGTAAAACTACTCTGATTCGCACGATTGGAGGCTTTTTGATACCAGACAAGGCCCAGATTGAAATTAAACAGCAAACTGTCCCTAATTTCAAACAAGCACCTTGGCAACAACAATTGACTTTCTTACCGCAGTCACCTTACTTGTTCTCTGGCTCTATCGCTGAAAATATTGCTTTCTACCGTCCTAAAGCTTCGCTTGATGAGATTAAACTAGCAGCACAAAAAGCTGGCTTAGAGGAGTTTATTAGCACTCTCACTGATGGTTATCAAACAAAGATTGGTGAAGGAGGACGGGGAATATCCGGTGGTCAACAACAGCGTATTATGTTGGCAAGAGCCTTTCTAGCCGACGACCGTCACGTTCTAATTTTCGATGAACCAACGGCTCATCTAGATATCGAAACCGAGTACGCCCTCAAGAAGCCAATGGAAAAATTATTCGAAAATCATTTGGTCATCTTTGCCACCCATCGTTTGCATTGGATCAAAGAGATGGACTACGTCATCGTTATGGACAATGGTCAAATTGCTGAACAAGGTACCCCTGACCAACTTAAACAGCATAACGGTGCCTATTCTCAACTAATTGAAAATATGCGAGGTGATCAACTATGAATTTCTTTAAAACCTTCAAACACGATACTTGGGTCAAACCTTATATCAAGCAATATAAAGGCTTGTTGATCACTGCTTTGACTCTGGGTTTTTTGACTTCATTTTGTGCTGCCGCCTTGATGTTTACCTCTGGCTATACGATCGACAAAGCGGCGACTCATCCGGTCAACATCTTGCTGATCTATGTACCGATCCTTTTAACTAGAGCCTTTGGTATCGGTCGACCTGTTTTCAAATATATCGAACGTTTAAAGAGTCACAATTGGGTCTTGCGAGTTACTTCTGATTTGCGCACGAGACTCTACAAAACACTGGAAAGCGACGCTTCATTTTTTACTGAACATCATAAGACAGGCGATATCATGGGACTCCTATCCGAAGATATCAGCCATCTTCAAAACTTATATTTAAGAACTATTTTTCCTTCAGTCATTTCTTATTTACTTACGATTCTCGGTTCTATCGCTTTAGGCGTCTTCAATCCCTCATTTGGATTCTTTGTCTTCTTATTACTATTCATCGAAGTCTTTTTAGTACCGTTAGCTTCTGTCTCGATTGAAAGTGCCCGGCGCACATATCAAAAAGAGGTCAAAAGTAAACTCTACGTTCAATTGACCGATAATGTTTTAGGCGTTGACGATTGGGTTATTTCAGGACGTAAGAATGATTTTAAGAACTTAGCTAGTCAAAATATTCAAGACTTAGATACTTCAAAAAACAAGTCTAAGTCGTTTAGACGTAACCGTGACTTCTTCTTACAACTTATTTTCGCTGCCATTGCGATTTGTTTCTTGATTTTCACTAACTTAACTATGACCCATAATCAAGAACAGGCTAACTTCGTAGCGGCAGTTGTTCTAGCTATCTTCCCACTATCAGATACTATTATTCCCGTCAGCCAAGGTTTCGAGGAATGGCCTACATATAAAGATTCGATCCTACGTTTGAATACGATCAAACCAGTAAAAAATTCCTTACCTAAACAAGTCTCTCTTAATCCCAAAGACTTCACTTCCTTAACACTGGATAATATCACTTTTGAATACGATGCTGATTCTCCAATCCTCATCAAAAACTTCTCACAGAAGATTAAAAAAGGTGAAAAATTGGCGCTCTTAGGTCCTAGTGGGATTGGTAAAACTACTATCCTGCAATTGATCTTAGGCGATTTATCACCGCAACAAGGACAAATTCGGATAAATGATTTCGACATCTCCCAAGTTCAAGCTAGCCGTGAACAACTCTTTTCCGTCCTAAATCAAAAACCATTTCTTTTCAATACCACATTGATGAATAATGTTCGACTAGGTAATGAAAGCCGTTCTGATGCTGAGGTCAAGAAGGCTATTGAAAGAGTTGGTCTAAAAGATCTAGTCGAGTCACTACCAGATAAATATAATACGATTGTCGGCGAGAACGGTTCACGTTTCTCCGGTGGTGAACAAGAAAGAATCGCTTTAGCAAGAATTCTCTTACAGGATGCTCCGATCGTCCTCTTAGATGAGCCGACAGTTGGTTTGGACCCTATCACTGAAAACGACCTTTTGGAGACCTTCTTCAGCGTTTTACAAGATAAGACAATCATCTGGGTAACCCATCATTTACAAGGTATTAAACATGTAGATCACGTCATTTTTATGAATAGTGACCAAATTGAAATGCAAGGTTCACCGAAAGAGCTTTATCAGACTAATGAACATTTCAAAGAACTGTATCAAATGGATCAAGGAATTTAACCGTTATAACGTTATATGAGATAGTTTGATGCTTTTCTTCAAAAGGAAAAAAGGACTCCTTAATAGAAGTTTTTGAAGTGCACCCTCTGTATAGACAATACGAAGGGTGTTTTTCTGTGGCTAAAAATTAAAACTCTGAACAATTGCAATGTATAAATTTGGAACTGGCAGTACTATAATCTGCGGCAAAATCAGAGTAGCATATAATGCCTTGCTCCAATGTTTCTCTTGAAGAATTGGTAAGAAAAAAGCACCCTACAAGAGGATGCTTTTCATACAAAAACTATTATTTGACAAAGAGCCAAAATTAATGGCGACTCTTTTATTATTATTTAATCCGATTGATCAGTCTCTTAACCACGGCCTGAAGGGCTTTTTGACTATTATTTTTAGGTAATTTTGCAATTTCATCGATTGCCCGACGAGTATAACTGCGGGCAATATCCTTGGCCTGATTTAAATATCCATCGTCAACCACAATATTAGTAGCTGTCATGACATCATTTTGTTGTAATGCTTCTTGCGATAAGATTCTAATCAATTTTTCATTACCAGCCTCTAAGCCCAAAATATAAGGTAAAGAATAAACGCCATTTTTTAAATCTTCGTGGGAAGGTTTACCGATCTGTGAAGTATTGCTGAAATCGAGAATGTCATCAATAATTTGAAAGGCCATGCCAATGTCATAGCCAATTCCTTTGCACCAATCGATCAATTCTTGATCACCGCCGCTGACTATTGCTCCCATCGCACCACTCAAACTGAATAATTCTGCCGTTTTTCCAGAAATTTCATTTAGATACATCTTAGTGGTTGCCTTAACGTTGAAATTGATCAGCATCTGATCTAACTCACCGACTAAAATCTTTTTCATACTTAAAGCATTTCTCAAAATATCATTATTATCACTTAAATTTCTCGAAATAAGTTCAAAGTAAAGGGTGAATAAGTAATCTCCAGCATAAATTGCATTCCGACGTCCGTATTTTGTATGAATCGTCGGTTGCGAACGGCGTAACGGTGAATCATCGATTACATCATCATGAATCAAAGTAGCCACATGCAAGATTTCCAGCGAAGCGGCTAAAGGAATTAGTTCTTGGGTTGTTCTTTTCTGGGGACCAAAATCACTAAACAACAAGAAAAAGGCTGGACGCAACATCTTGCCGCCAGAAGTTAAATCTTTAATCATTGAAGTTATCTCAAGGTTATTAATATTCACTTGCTGGTGAATAAAATCTGTTGTTTGATCTAGTTTACCCGCCAGTTGCGGATAACTTTTCCATATCGTATTAGCCATAAAAAGTATCTCTTTCCCCTGTATACCTTTGTGTATTCTGCAAATAATTCTATAATAGAAATTATCAAATCCAAAGGACTGATTCTATTGAAACCATCTGTTTTTTTCGAGCTTGTTGAGATCAAAGCTAAAACTGCCAGTATCTTCCCATTTCTCATGGGAACCCTGTACTCATATTATCACTGGCATTCAATAAACGCTTTAGATTTGATTCTCTTCTTTATCGCCATGTTCTTATTCAACATGGCTGTAGATATTAACGATAACTATTGGGATTACAAAAATGCCACTGGTGTCGAAAGTTTCCGTCGTAATACCAATGTCATTGGTGTAAATCACCTAAATATTCACTTGATCGGTTGGCTGGATTTTTCATTCACAGCTATCGCTGCAATTATTGGACTATTCATTGTTTCTCGAACCGGTTGGCCTCTTTTAGTGATGGGTTTATTCTCTTTTGCAGTTGGTTTTTGTTACGCTGGCGGTCCTTGGCCTATCAACCGTGGTCCCTTCGGTGAATTCTTTTCAGGTTTCACCATGGGTTTTGTCATTTATTTAATTGCGATTTATATTAATGTGGTCAACAATCCGACCGTAATATTAACTTTCAACTTCTACGGCGATGCCTTATTGTCATCTTTGCTGACCGTCTTTGCCATTTCCAACTTATTGCTAGCAAATAATATCGCCGATCAACAAGAAGATCTGGATTTAGGACGTAAGACTATCCTCTACTACTTGGGTAAAGATAATTCAATTTTTATTTTAAAATCACTATATGTTTTAGGTTACTTAGCTCTAGTCTGCTCAGTCATTCTGGGAATTTTACCTAAAATGATGCTTTTAACATTCTTAATCGCGCCTGTAGTCTATAAAAATGCCAAAGCTTTCAGCAAGAATCCTATCAAAAAGAAGACTTTCCCTTTGATAATCAAGAATCTCTTACTGATCACTTTGACAGAGACGGTGACATTTATTTTAGGAGTTATTTTTAATTTTTAACTCCGTCAAGCAATTTCGCAAAATCATATGTATCTTGAGCAATCATTAATTCTTCATTGGTTGGAATCGTATAAGCGTCAATAGTTGAATCATCAGTCGTAATCTTAATTTCCTTGCCACGAACTTGGTTGTTCGTTTGGTCGATCTTCAAGCCCATGAATTCAAAGCCACTGAGAATGTCTTCACGCACTTCAGCTGAATTTTCACCAACACCAGCGGTAAAGGCTAAGATGTCGACACCACCCATTTCCGCCATGTATGAGCCGATATATTTGATGATGCGGTTACGATACATCTCTAAAGCTAATTTAGCCCGAGTATTGTTATCTTCAACCGCTTCAATATCACGCATATCAGGCGATACTCCAGAAATTCCGAGTAAGCCAGATTTATGATTCAAAATATCGATCATATCATTGACATCACTGATTCCTAATTTTTTCATTAGGTATGGAACTAGTGAAAAGTCAATGTCTCCACTTCTGGAACTCATCATAATACCGGTCAGCGGTGTGAAGCCCATCGAAATGTCAAAGGCTTTACCATGCTTGATAGCACTGATCGAAGCACCACTTCCTAAATGCAAAACGATAACGTTCTTATCTTGAATACCGCCATCAACGATTTTTTCAAGTCTTTGAGCAATATAACGATGACTCGTACCATGGGCGCCATAACGGCGAACATGGTATTTTTTATAGTCATCTAAATCAACACTATAAATATAATTTTCCTTAGGAATATCAACAAAGAATGAAGTATCAAAAACAGCTACTTGAATGGCCTTAGGAACTAGTTTTTTGAAAACATCGATGAAATAGGCTTGAACCTTATTATGTAGTGGTGCATATTCAGATAAATCTTCAATTTTATGTAAATTAGAATCATTAATGATTGCAGACTTTTTGAAATCTTCTCCACCGGCAACGACTCGATGACCAAAAGCGACGATATCTTCGAATCTATCAATGATCTTCATATCCTTGAGTGCGTCTAAAACTGCTAGAACCGCAACATCATTTGACTTGATTGCTTCTTCGCGCTCGATTTTTTCGCCTTTGTATTTCAATTTAAAAACTGATTTGGGACTACCCAAACGGTCGATCATTCCCGAAGCAATTGTTGTTTTTTCAGGCATTTCAAAAAGTTTCCACTTCAAGGTGGAGCTACCTGCATTTATAGCCATAATCTTCATACAAAAAACTCTCCTTTTTTTGGTCTAGGTACTATCTTCAAATAGCTTCATATCAACTTTACACTAATATAAAAAAATGCTACTCTTTAAACTATTATAAGTCTTTTTATGGGGGAATTCATTCGTGAAATTTTTAGACATACTACGCAAAATCGATGAGAAACCTGAGCAACCTTCAGCACCTGCTCAAACTTCTCCTACGAAGGACGAAAATCCTAAACCAGATACCGCTTCAACAACTGATAAACCAGCAGTTGCTACTCAAGCTGAAGATAAAGAAGAAAATTTACCTGTTTCAGTTCATGATAAGCGTATCAAGATTGAAGAGCAAATGAATGACCTATCTCATCAGT
The DNA here is from genome assembly GCF_054881455.1 of Companilactobacillus sp. FL22-3. Classification (NCBI taxonomy): domain Bacteria; kingdom Bacillati; phylum Bacillota; class Bacilli; order Lactobacillales; family Lactobacillaceae; genus Companilactobacillus; species Companilactobacillus sp. FL22-3. Next base: position 368,601 of record NZ_JBTYYZ010000001.1, read on the forward strand.
ATGCTCAATTGAGAAATAATCTCAAGACAAACCTTTTTACCGAAAAGGATGACTTCGAAGCCAAAAAAGAAACTTTAGACAAATATTTGGCAACTTTGAAGCGTGATGAGAAAGAATCAAACGATAAGTTAGCTGATACTAAGGCGCAAAACGATGATGCTGCTAAAGAACATCTAGCTAGTGTCAACGCTGATCGTAAAGAACAAGAAGAAAAACTAGCAAGTTTACAGTCAGAATTAAGCGACTTGAATTCCGAAATCAACTCCCAGACTGCTCATCTTGAATCATTACAAAATGATTTGGCTAAAAACGAGCAATCTGAAGCTGATTTATCAACTTCACTAAAAGAAGAAACTGATTTACAAAAAATGATGGTTTCGATGGAAGAACAAAAAACTGCCATCAATAAACTTTATGCTGAAAGAAAAGAATTGAAGAGCCAAATCAATCGCTCTCAAGAAGATATTACGAAACTTAACAGCCAAGCTGACGGATTAAATAAAGATATCAGTAAAGTTAATACTAAGATTAACGATTTGAAACAAAAAGCTAATGAGATCAATGACAAGATGACAAGCGATCACAATTATCGTGTCGAAACAATCGCTGGACTCGAACGCCATATTCAAAGTCTTGGTGAAGAACACGAGAAGATCGACGGTGAACTCAAAGAAGTTAACGACAATATCGATTACATCAGTAATTACATCAAAGATGTTTTCCATTCAGCTTATTTGGTTCGTGATGTTTACTTAGACAAAGACAAAGCTTATTACGTAGCCGCCGATAATTTTGATTCCGATGCCGCTAAGAATGACTTCTTTGGCATGATCAACTATTTGGAGACAAAACTTCAAAGTCCTGTCACAGTGGTTTCAACTTTTTACAACAATCATATTCATGAAATTATTGATGCTAAAGCCAAAGCTAACCACTTGCCTATTCCTAACGTGATTAACTTATTTGACCAATTGCAAGCAAGCGACAATCCTACCGATAAAAAAGTTGCCATCCCTGAAAATGACAGCTGGGTAACTCGAACTGATGTTGAATCGCAAGATACCTTTATCTATGACCAACAACAGACATTACTTATGACTGTCGAATATTTCGATAAAATAATCGATCGTATCAACTATTACAAGAATGACCAGATTGTTAAGACTAATATTTACAACAGTAAGGGACAATTATCATCAACTCAAACTTTCAATAAGAACAAAGATATCGCTGAACAACACTTCTACCGCACCGATGGTTCAATCGTATTAACCGTGATTTTTGACAAGGGTCATGCTAACAGCTATCAACTCTTCGATAAGAATGGCTTGTTGGAACATGACTTTAATGAAAAATCTGAATTAATTACTTGGTGGCTAAAGAGTATCTCACCAAATACGGAAGATGTCGTCTTTGTCGGTAATAATTCTGACCTGCTTTACCAATTGATCTTGAATGTGAATAGTATTGACAGCGAAAATACAATCCGTCTCTTCCAAGATGTTGTCAAAAATATTTCTGCCGTTATCGATTTGATTGATAAAAATAATGATATTAAAGATATTTTTGTCCAAACTGATGATGACCTACATGAAATTGAAAATAAGACAAATCGTGATATAAGTGTTAGTGTTATTAATACGACAAGTGATGGTAAACTAGCTCTTCCAGAATCATTAAAAGTTTAATTTTTTAAAACGCTCATTCGTGAGTGTTTTTTTCTAACTATTACGAAAGTGAACAATTAAATGAAAACAATCTCAATTATTGTGCCGTGTTTCAATGAACAAGAAACTATTCAAATTTATTACGACGCTATGACGAAGTTGAAAGAACAAACTAATAAGTTCAATTTAGAATATTGGTTTGTAGATGATGGCTCCAAAGATAGTACTTATACAATTTTAAAAGATTTACAAAAGGCCCACAGTGACGAAGTTCACTTCATTTCCTTTTCACGTAATTTCGGTAAAGAATCTGCCCTATACGCTGGTCTCAATGAAGTTACCGGTGACTATATCGCCGTTATGGATGTGGACTTGCAAGATCCTCCTGAAATGTTACCCGAAATGTTCGACATTCTCGAACAAGGCGAGTATGACTGCGTAGGAACTGCTCGAATGGATCGTGAGGGTGAAAATAAAATCATCTCCTTCTTCTCAGAAGGTTTCTACAAAGTTATCAATAAGATGTCTCAAACCAAGATTATCCCTGGAGCCAGAGACTATCGTTTGATGACTCGGCAAATGGTTGAAGCCATCAAATCTATGACCGAATACAATCGTTTCTCTAAGGGAATTTTTAGTTGGGTCGGCTTCAAGACTAAGTACTTACCTTATAAGAACCGTGAACGTTCAGCCGGATCAACTTCTTGGAATTTCTGGAAGTTATTCAAATATGCGATCACCGGTATCGTCGATTTCTCTGAAGGACCATTGATGTTTGCAACTTGGATGGGAACAATCTTTTCGATCACTTCGATAATCGCAATCATTGGTATTATCATTCGCAAGTTCATCTATCCTTTGAGTAGTGTCAATGGTTGGGCATCAATTGTCTCAATCGTCTTACTAATCGGTGGAATCCAACTTTTGAGTATTGGTATCTTGGGTGAATATATCGGTAAAATTTTCTTGGAAGTTAAAAAACGTCCAATCTATATCGTTAAAGACAAGAAATAATTGCAGAGTACTTTGTCGTAATTGATAGAGTCTCTGCTTTTTTCATTTCCAAGTGAAAATTATCATGTGATAAGCCACTTGCATTAATATATAATGTATACGAATAGACTAAGGGTGGGTTATATAAAAATGAATACACGAGATCAACAAGCTGAGAATACCAAGAATGCGATTCTGAAGGTTGCTGCTGAAATGTTTTTATCTCAAGGATATCAAGCAACTTCAACGAGAAAAATTGCTCAAGAATTGAACATTACACAGCCAAATATGTATCACTACTATAAAAATAAAAAAGTTCTTTACGTAAAATCGCTTGAGTATGCGATGAGTGGTTTTAGTGATAACTTGTTAGCTGAATACAAAAGCCATAAAGAATTACCATTTGAAGAACTTTTACTATATATGTCACAGTTCATGATTGAAAATTTTCGGATCAATTACTTTGTTATGCGAAACGACATTGCCACCTTCTTTACTGACGAGGAACGTAAAGATATTGGCCAAAATTGGGATGGTGGATATTACAAAGTACTTTTTAATATTTTTCAATCTCACAAATCAGAACTCCGATCTGACCTTGCCATTCCCGTTCAAGTCGGAACTTTTTTAACGATGTTACTCCCTTACATTGAATACAATGATGCCAAAAGGAAGCGTAATATTGCCAATCTCACAACGATTATCAATATTTTTATCAATGGCATTAAGAAAGAATAGGACTTTGCCATGGAATTTTTAACCCTTTTAGCATTAATGCTTTTTTTGACTCTAATCGTCAGTCACCTCTTCAATCGCCTAAATTTACCAGCGGTTGTCGGTCAGCTAATTCTAGGGGTTATTTTGGGCAAAGGTGTACTCAATATCATTAAACCAACGCATGAAGTGGAATTATTTGCGGACATTGGCGTCATCTTATTAATGTTCTTGGCTGGACTAGAGAGCGACCTGAAGCTTTTACGCAAACATCTCCTCCCTAGTATCAATGTAGCCATCTGTGGCGTTATTTTACCCGTTGCTTTGACCTTGGGAACGGCGCTGATTTTTGGTATCAACTTGAAAGAAAGTATCTTTATGTCAGTCGTCTTTGCGGCCACTTCGGTATCCATTTCCGTCGAGGTCTTAAAAAGTTTGAACTACCTATCCAGTACCTCTGGCACAGTGATCCTAGGAGCCGCGGTCGCAGACGATATCTTAGCTATCTCCATTCTAAGCGTTATGTCAGGGACTTTGACTGGTGACTTTTCGCTCAAAAAAATCCTGTTACTACTAGCAATGTGGGTCGGTTTTGGAATTATTATCGTTATTCTACACAAATGGGTCATTCCCGAATTAATGAAATTAGCTGACTATATCGATGCTACTCACGCCAAAACCATCTTTGCTTTAGTGATCTGTTTAGCTTTGGCATTTTTTGCCGACAAAGTTCAACTGGATTCAGTGCTTGGAGCTTTTGTGGCTGGAATTGCCGTTTCTAACGCGGCCGATTACGACCCTCAAGTCAGCCGCAATATCGAATTGATCGGTTATGCAGTCTTTATCCCCATTTTCTTCATCAGTATCGGATTGAATTTGGAATTTAACAGTTTCTTACATGACTTTTGGCTGATTGCCTTATTCACGATCACAGGTATCATCGGTAAACTAATTGGGGCTGGTTTTGGTGCCAGAATCTCAGGTTTCAATTTTAAAGACGCTTACGTTATCGGTTCAGGAATGATCTCTCGAGGTGAAATGGCACTAATCGTTGCCCAAGTAGGCTATGGCGTCAAGTTGTTATCAGAAGAATATTACTCAGCTGTCATTATCAGTATCATTTTAATCACGATCATTGCACCTTTTTTCTTGAAGCATTCGATCTCTCGAAATCCTTTATAGCATATAATTTTTCCAAAACGCAGTAACGATATATAATGGTACCGTAAACATCTATTTTTAAGACAGAAGGAGAAGGTTAATTATGGCACATATATTAGTATTAGGCGCTGGCTATGGCGGTTTAAGAGCTGCTCGTGATTTAGCTAAAGAAACCCCAGCAGGCACACAAATCGATTTAATCGATCAACACGAAAAGCATGTTGAAAAAATAGCTTTACATACTATTGCAGCAGGAACTAACCGCGCCGATGCAGTAAGCTTTGACGTTCGTTCAGTTCTTCCTTCAAATGTTAACTTTATTAAAGCAACTGTTTCTAAGTTAGATTTGGATAACAAAACAGTTGAGTTCTCTGATCACGATGACATTTCATATGATTATATCGTCGTCGCTTTAGGATTCCGTTCAGAAGACTTTGGACTTGAAGGTGCCAGCGAGAATGCCTTGATCCTTCAAGATATGGAAACAGCTCAAAATATTTATAAAAAGATAAATGAAAATATCGCTAACTACAAGAATTCTCAAGATCCTGCCGACCTGTCGATCATCGTCTGTGGTGCTGGTTTCACCGGTGTTGAAATCTTAGGTGAACTAGTTGACACTGTTAAAATCCTCAAGGCCAAGTATGATGTCCCTGAAATTAAGGTTACTTGTCTAGAAATGGCCACACGTATCTTACCAATGTTCGATGAAAACTTGGCAAGCTATGCGGTAGATTATCTAGAAAAGAATGGCATCAACTTGTTAACTGGCGCTAAGATCAAAAAGATCGAACCAAAGGCTGTTGTCTATATGGATGGCGACACGGAAAAGAGTGTTGCCGGTAGTACGATTCTTTGGACAGTTGGTGTCAGCGGTTCTGATGTTATCTCCGATTCTGGCATTGAGGCTAGAAGAAACCGTGTTATGACAACTGAATTCCTCAACTTAGAAGAACACCCCGAAGCATACTTTATCGGTGATGATTCAGCAATTATTCCTAAGGGTCAAGAACGTCCTTACCCAACAACTGGCCAATTAGCTACTGCTGAGGGTGCTGGAGCAGCCTTTAATATCGCTGCTGCCTTGAATGGTAAAGATCTCAAACCATTCTCTTATCACTCACTAGGTACAGTCGCTTCACTTGGACAAAATCATGGTATTGCCGAAATTACCGACAAGAACTTGAAGTTCAAGGGAACTATGGCTTCATTGTTGAAACATCTTTCCGCTGATCGTGGAATTATGGAAATCGCTGGTATCAAGACAGCAATTAGAAAAGGTACAATTTAATCTATTTAATAAGCTTGAATCTAGGCTAAAATGCCTATTTTTCACATAAAAAAGTTCCAGTGACTTTAACCTGTAAAATGGTTGAGCTACTGGAACTTTTTTTATGGAAATTTTAAATCTAAGTCATGTTGGTGAGGTAGATTTAAAAAAGTCATACCTCACTTGCTATTATCGAAAATTCTTTAAGTTGGTTTTTTTGCTTTAATTTTTTCCCCCCTTTATACTGAGTCTGTATTTATTCAAGGGGGTGCATTATGGCAATCCAAAAGAATCAAATTTGTATTATTTGCGGAAAACATTTTACGATCATGGAGGGGCTTTTCTTAAGAGACCTCAGTGGACAATTGCGAGAACAAATTCTCAAAACTAATAGTTTTGCGAAACAGTCCTCGTTTATTTGCTTAAAGGATTTACAGAAGTTAAGAATCGATCAAATGCAGGCAGTTATCGATCAAGAACGTAAAACTGATCAAGCAACGAGCGACAAACTCAAAAAAGAAATGGCCAAAGATACTTATGTCATCACCAATCTCAATGATACCGTCTATGGTAAAAGGTCAACTGGACAAAGACTAGCTGATGCAGTAGCCAAATTTGGTGGTAGTTGGGGATTTATTATCGCCTTTCTAATTATCCTAATAGTTTGGATGACGATCAATGTCGTACACTTCTTAGGCGTTAATTTTGATCCGTATCCATTTATACTACTGAACTTATTCTTGAGCTGTGTGGCCGCAATACAGGCTCCTATCATTATGATGAGTCAGAACCGACAGGCCGAGCGTGACCGTTTTGATTCAGAAAATGATTACAAGACCAATATGAAATCAGAAATGGAGATCCGGATCTTACACGAAAAATTGGATCAGCTGAATGAAGTCAAATGGCCTCACATCTTAGATATTCAGAAGATGCAAATTGAAGTCCTCAGCGAGATCGAAAATGAAATCCAATCACTCAAGGCTAGCGATGAAAAGAAACGTGAACGTAATACTCGCCACCCAACACGTGAACAAAAAAATCTCTAGTTTAAATTAAAGAGCTTTTTTTAAGCTATTTTAAGATTGGGCAGTCCGACATCTTCTCTAAATAGTCGTTTCAAAACTTGCACGATGACAACGCTAATTACTGAGACATAGATAATAGTAAATATAACGCCGAAAGTTTGCATTCCCAATTGTTTTAAACCACCACCATAAAATAAACCATTAGTTGTAACGGCGTTATTAACCGACTTGGTGGCAAATAATCCTACTGCTAGCGAACCGATAATTCCGCTGATACCATGACAACCAAAAATATCTAAATAATCGTTGAGATGTAGCCGATATTTCAAATAATTCATGAAATAAAAACTACCGGCTGCTGAAATAATTCCAATGATAATTGAACCGAAGACCGTTACATATCCAGTACCAGGCGTGATTCCTACTAATCCACAAATACTACCTGTACAAATACCGCTGAGTGTGACATGACCTTTAAAAATTTGTTCCAAAGCCATCCAAGTCATCAAAGCTGTGCAAGCTGCTACCGTGGTGGTGAAGAAAGCATTGATTGCTGGAAAGCCAATATTCAAAGCACTACCAGCATTGAAACCATACCAACCGACCCACAAAAGAGCCGTTCCCATTAAAATCCATAAAGGATTACCTTGCACCTGTTCATTGTGATACTTGTAAGGTTCTCGCAAAGTAATCGCCAAGATCATCGCTGTGATGCCAGCATTAATATGAATAACAGTTCCACCAGCGAAGTCTAAGACACCCAATTGAGCTAAAAAACCATTGGCAGACCAAACGATATGAGCTAGTGGATAATAAATGAACAAAGACCACAAGGTAACAAACAACAAGATAAACTTGATTTTAACTCGACTAGCGACTGCCCCTAAAAAAAGAGCTGGGGTCAAGATAGCAAACATCATCTGAAATATTAAATATACAGAAGTCGGCAATTTTGTCGTGCCATAGACAGACGATAAGTCTATCCCTGACAAAAATAAATGGTTAAAATTGCCGATCAATCCTAAACTGTTACCTTCAAATGAAACTGGAAAACCGATCACGATCCATAAAAGACCGGCCAGACCGAACATTAAAAAACTATCAAATAAAATTCTCGTGACATCTCTTTGGGGTACAAAACCGCTGTAAAACACGGCAATTCCTGGAACCATTAACCAGACCAATATTGCTGAAAGAAGCATAAATACCACATTCATACCAATCACATTCTTTTCTTTTATAGTCTTTTTATTTAATTTCAGTATTGTATAACTAAATCATTTTCATGTATACCAATATGTGTTTTGGATGCCAATCATATAAATTTTTAAATTTTAACAAAAAAACTATAATTAGAACTGTGTAAACAGCACCAGGAATTGGTAAAAAGGAGATAAGCATGAAAAAGAGAAATTCATCATTATCGGCTCTAGGTATGCTGATAACACTGGGTATCGTCTATGGTGATATCGGTACATCACCTTTATACGTTATGAACGCCATCTTAAACGATGCTGGAACGATGGCCGACGCAAAACCTGAGTATATCATCGGCAGCGTTTCTTTAATTTTCTGGACTCTAATGCTTATCACTACGATCAAATATGTTTTGATTGCTATGAAAGCTGATAACAAAAAAGAGGGTGGTATCTTTGCCCTCTATGCTCTAGTCCGTTCACAAGGAAAATGGTTGATCATCCCCGCTTTAATCGGTGGGTCTGCCATTTTAGCCGACGGAACTTTGACCCCTGCTGTTACGGTAACTTCTGCTATTGAAGGTATCAAAGGCCAAAGTTTTGGTCATCTTACTTTTTCTAACAGTCAACACATCGTCTTGATCATTGTCACGATAATTTTGTTAACGATCTTTATTATTCAAAAGTTTGGAACAGAGCGAATTGGACGTTCCTTTGGTCCAATCATGTTCATCTGGTTCAGTTTTATTGGGATTGCTGGGTTACTTAATATGACTAACGATCTCAGTGTTCTCAAGGCCTTATCGCCAATTTACGCTATCCAAGTCTTATTCAGTCCAGTTAATAAGGTTGGAATCTTCATCCTTGGCAGTGTTTTTCTAGCCACTACTGGTGCTGAAGCTTTATATTCAGATATGGGACAAGTTGGAAAGCATAATATTTATGCTACCTGGCCTTTCGTCTACTTAATGCTGATGCTTAATTATCTCGGTCAGGCCGCCTGGGTGATTTCTAATTATCAAGACAGTCGTTATAACGTTACGGGTATCAATCCGTTTTATCAAATGTTACCAGAGCAGTTTAAAATTTTTGCCATTATCATCGCAACTTTAGCAGCAATTATTGCCTCACAAGCTCTAATAACTGGCTCGTTTACTTTAGTTCAAGAAGCAATCGGTCTAAAGATCTTGCCAATGCTTAAAGTTAAATTCCCCGGCAAACTACAGAGTCAACTTTATATTGAGGCAGTGAATTGGATTCTTTGTCTGATCACGGTCAGTATCGTCTGGGGCTTTGGTACATCCGAACACATGGAGGCAGCCTATGGTTTGGCCATCACGATGACAATGCTAATGACAACCATTCTTCTGCATCAGTTCTTGATCATGAAGAAGCATCGTTTGTTTGCCAACTTTTTCTTGGTCCTCTTTTTTGCTTTGGAAGGCCTCTTCTTCGTCTCCAGCATCATAAAATTTGTTCATGGCGGTTACGTAACGATCATCATCACAGCCGCAATTCTATTGATTATGGTCGTCTGGTACTTTGGAAACAAGCGCCGTGATGCTTATATGGCTGAGAGTGAAAATGTTCATTTGACTGATTTCATCCCTCAACTAGAAAAACTCAGTCAAGATGAAAATATCCCCACTTACTCGACCAATTTAGTCTACATGTTGAAGATGGGCCCTAATCATACCTTGAAAAGATCGATCATTTATTCGATTTTGGATCAAGATCCGAAACGGGCTAAAGTTTACTGGTTCATCACTGTCAATCAAACTAGTGCCCCTTACGAATGCAACTACAGCGTTGATATGATGGGAACAAGAAACGTCGTTGACGTTACCTTGAATCTCGGTTTCAAAAAATCACAACATGTGAATATTTACATTAGACAGATCATCACTAGCTTATTAGATCAACATATTATTGATGACCAAACACCTACTTACTCAATGGTCAAAGATCGACACGTAGGCTCTTTCAAGTTCGTCATTCAAAATCAACAGTTCCAGGATTTAGGCGCCCAAGAATACATGCGGGGACTCGACCGTTTCTTGATTGGTGGACGTCTCTTGCTACAAAACCTCACTATTTCTCCTGCCCTTTGGTTCGGTTTGGAATTTAGCGACGTTGTTGAAGAAAAAGTTCCTTTGTTCTTAGGAAGTCACTTCGATCAATATTTAACGGAAAAAGAGATTTGTAATACTCGCCCAAAAATTCACCGCTAAAGTAAAACACTCCTCTACTTCTGGATCATTCCTCACGGGTTTATATTGATTCTTATAAAGAAAACACCACCATGAATGTTAGACAATCTAACATTTATGGTGGTGTTTTAAAAATCAATAAAGCTTTTGTTAATAGAATTATTCTTAGTAGATATTTTCATCGAATTTCTCAATCTTTTTTAAACCAACAGTCAAACTCTCAGCCGTTATTTGACTATTACCCCGCAGCTCTTTTCCACTCAATTTTGAATAGAACCACGTACCTAATTTTACAAAGTTTGTCTCGGATAATCCATATTGTAATTGCAATATTCGGTGAGCCGCTTTAGCGTACTGTTTTTCATCTAACAACTTTTCAATCTCAGTCTGATGAGGTAATTTTTCTGCTTCTTTTTGGGGAAAGACAACTTCAATTTCCTCAGCTTTGCCTTTAGATAAAGTGGCCCCTAGTCCTCTGGCAAAGGAATTGATCTGTCTCATGATCCAATCATTTTCATCTTCCATGAAAAACATCTCCTAGTCGACTATTTTGGCTCCTAAACAATTTTTGAAATGATCCAATGCCCATTCATGCCCTGCCTGATTAAATGACGCTACGCCCGATTCATGGATAACTAATTGATAATTTAGATTGTACGCATCGACAGCCGTATGAAGTACACAAATATCCGTACAGACACCAACTAAATGCAAAGTATCAACTTTTCGTTCCCGTAAGCGTAAATCGAGATCAGTTCCAGCAAAAGCACTGTATCTAGTCTTATCGAATAGTTTGACTTGCTCACCATCATTATGACCGTCGTACCAATCCTTCAGACCTCCAAACAGTTCTCTTCCCCAAGTTCCCCGCACGTTATGGATCGGAAATAATTTCGTCTCGGGATGATATGGATCATTCGCCTTGTGGACGTCAGTCGGAAACCAAACTCGATCTCCATCTTGATACATTTTGGCAGCTAAATCTAAAATACTTTTTTCGATAGCTTGACCTGGCTTCCCGCAAGTTAAGGCTCCCTGGTCGGCCACAAAATCATTCGTATAGTCGATAATCAATAACGCTTGATGTGAAGACATAGCATTTCCCACTTTCTTCTAGTTATTTGGTTATAATGAAAGTATTCCGAGAATGACAGTTTTAGTCAATCAATCTGCATATTGAATTTATTTTAATTTTTATATCGTAATTTATACGTAGAGACGAATCGACTACCTATTTATCCTGTAGTCTAAGCTGTATCACATTTCACCATGTTATAATCAAGGCATATTTGGCTGGTTAGGAGTTCTTACTAATGCACAAAAAACAGCGTAATTCGATCAATAAAGTCTATCTAAGTATTGCACTTATCATCGTAGTTATTTTTGCTGGGCTATTATCATTTTTTACTCTTAGAACACCTAGTAAAGTAGTCCAGAATAATCAAGCAACTAGCCATCCTAAAGTTGAATACAAGAATATCAAAAAGAATCTTGACCAAAAATTTAATCAAAATGGTTCCATCGTAACCATCAAAGAAGAACATAATATCAACGATAAAACTAGTAAATATCCTCACACCGTCATCATAGTCAAATTAACCGATACTCAGACGCAGAAGTATCTCAAAACCACTTATGAAGCTGTCCAAAATAATCAAGCCAATGATGACCAAAAACTCTATATCTACTCGATTCAAAAGATCATCTCCGATCAGGCTAAAAAGCTTCACAATAATTACGATGTGATTCAATTCGTCTACAAAGATGGCGATAAATACATCCCTATCGCTAGTTCTCAAAAAAACAAGTTTTTAATTCAACCTGTAAAAATCATTCAAGACAAAAATATGGCAGCCTGACGGCTGTCATATTTTAATTGATTGCTTCGGTTTTCTTCTCTGTAGTTTCGTCAAAATGAATTATTTTCTCAGCCACTTCAGCTGGTTTCTCAATCATTGCCAAATGACCGGCGCCCTTAATATCTTCCATTTGTAAATCAGGCACTCGACCAATTGTTGCTTTGGCATCTTTGATACCCTTTTCCGTCAAAATCTGATCATCTTCGCCAAACAAAGCAAGCGTTGGAATGTTGAAACTTCTAAGGCGTTTGTTCAATGGCTTTTCACCTAAATAATCCAAAGCCATCTTCTGCAATTTCTTAGCTACTTTATGATCAACGGCATTGGCTGCTTTGTCCACGATCTTAGGATCTTTCAAGGCTGAACGATCAAAGTCTTTGGCAAAGTATAGTCCTGCTTTAACGGGGGACTTAGCCAATTTACCAAAGAGTGGAATGTTAGCTACTGCCGAATGAGCATCCATGTCAGCATATTTATCTGTTGCGGGCGTGTTCAATAAAATCAACTTATTGACTGTAAAGCCACGCATTTCAGCCATATTTACGGCAATCAGACCACCGACTCCGTAACCAAAGATCACTAACTTGTTAGCTACTTTAGCACGTGCCATTGCCTCCAACAAGTTCCAAGCTTGGGTATCGATCGTATAATGGTCGTTTTTGGCATTGGAAGATTTGCCCTGTCCCAAAAGATCCAAGGCGACGATTGTTTGATATTTTTTCTTTAAAAAGGGAATGATTTCATTAAAATAATCAATCGATCCATTGATACCAGGGACAAGCACAATGATACTGTCGCTGTCATATGGTCCGATCATATTTGTATTGACGCTTCCTTCAGATGTAGATAATATTTTTTCCAAATTTATTCTGCCTCTTTAAGTTTTTACTCTTAGTTAAAAATATACCTAACTTGTGAAGATTTTGCATTGATTCTGGCAATTTTTAAACTATTTTTATTTAATCTCAGTATTATATTGACAATTTCCTTAAAATGCATTAGATTGGACTAGACCAGAAATATAGAGATGGGAGATTTATATAATGAACATAATTAAAGTTAAAGATACCCAAATGGGCGGTAAAGAAGCTTTTAAGCTTGTTAAAAATGACATCGAAAATGGTGCCAAAGTTTTAGGATTAGCAACTGGAAGCAGCCCTATTACTCTTTATAACGAAATGACTGCTAGTGACCTCGATTTCTCCAATATGACATCAGTTAACTTGGATGAATACGTTGGCTTACAACCAGACAACGAACAAAGTTACCACTACTTCATGAATGAACACCTCTTCAGCAAGAAGCCTTTCAAGAATTCATATGTTCCTGATGGCTCAAATCCTGATGCTCAAGCTGCTACAGCTGCTTACGATAAGATCATTGAGGAAAATCCTATCGACTTGCAAATTCTTGGTATCGGTAGAAATGGTCACATTGGTTTCAACGAACCTGGCTCACCATTTGATGGTAAGACTAGAAAAGTTGGTTTGACAGAATCTACTATCGAAGCAAATACTCGTTTCTTCGAAGACGAAAAAGACGTTCCACGTTTTGCTTACTCAATGGGTATTGGTTCAATCATGAAAGCTAAGAAGATTATCTTGTTAGCTTACGGTGAAAATAAAGCTGACGCCATTGCTGCTACAGTTGACGGACCTGTGACTGAAGATTGTCCAGCCAGTGCTTTGCAAAACCATCCTGACGTAACTATCATCTTAGATGATGCAGCTGCTTCAAAATTAAAATAATTGCACTTAATTCTTGGGAGATTGAATGACTCATTCGTCTCCTAATTATCATGATCAAATATTAGATACCCCTGATTCGAGTTTGGAATCAGGGGTATTTTTGGAATCATTTTTTCAAAATTGACTGCCTTTTTCTTAGTTAATATTTTTGGTTGACAACAACTTTTAAAGACATGTAATCTAAGTAGGTTGTATTTAGGTGGTTAATTTAATTATGAAAGAAAAATTGTTTAAAAAGTCCGACTATAAAGAATTTATGGCCGGCGATTCTCATTTTGAAAAAGTTCTGACCCGTGGAAATCTCATTTCGATGGGAATCGGCGCCATTATCGGAACGGGTATCTTTATCTTACCTGGTATCGTCTCTTATGGAACTGCTGGACCAGGGATTACTATTTCCTTTATTCTAGCGGCTATTGTCTGTATCTTAACTGCCATGTGCTTCGCCGAATTGTCATCAACCTTTCCCGTAGCTGGTAGTACTTATTCTTATGGCAGCATTATTTTTGGCCAGTTCCCTGGCTGGTTGATTGGCTGGGCATTATGTCTAGAATACGTTCTGGGCGTTTCTGCCGTCTCTTCTGGTTTCTCGGCCTACTTTGTGAGTCTGATGAAAAGCTTCGGCTTGGTGCTTCCTAAGGCCATTATCGGCCCATTTGAACCCAGTAACGGTTCATTTATCAATCTTCCTGCTATTATCGTTTTAGTGTTGATTTATCTTTTATTGCGTCGAGGCATTCAAGCTTCTACCAAAATGAATACGGTGATGGTTTTCGTGAAAATTGCCGTCGTGTTAACTTTTATTGTCGTGGGTATTTTTTACATCAAGCCTGCAAACTACCATCCCTACTTTCCTATGGGTAGATTTGGTGTCGTCAAAGGAGCTGCTTTAGTTTTCTTTGCTTATCTAGGTTTTGACGTCATTCCCTCTTCAGCCCCTGAAGTCAAAAATCCCCAGAAGAACATTCCTATCAGTATTATGATCTCCCTGGCGATCTGTGCCATTTTATACGTGATCCTTTCAGCAGTTTTGACCGGAATGGTCAATTACAAGCATTTAAACGTAGCTGACCCCGTAGTCTTTGCTTTAAATTACGTTAAATTAGGCAAAATTGCCTTCCTAATCAATATTGGTGCCTTGGCAGGAATGTTTACCATGATGCTCAACACAGTCTACGGTGGCTCAAGACTGATCTACGCCTTAGGTCGGGACAAAATGATTCCCGAAGCTTTTGGAAAAATTGATCAAAAAGCTAAAATGCCCATCATTTCCTTGAATATGATCACTCTTTTAGCAGTTTTACTAGGTGGCTTCGTTTCGTTAAAAGAACTGACTAGTTTGGTTAACATCGGTACCTTAGTCTCCTTCACTTTCGTTGCCGCTGGTATCATCAAACTACGTCATCGTTTAGACGTTCCGAAAAGTGAATTTAAAGTTCCCTTTTATCCAGTTTTACCAGTCATTTCCGTCATTTTATGTCTGATCTTAATGACCCAAGTCAGCATCAATTCTTGGATCACTTTCCTCGCTTGGTTCGCCATTGGCGTAGTAGTTTACTTTGCTTATGGCTATCGAAAGAACTGATCAGTGAACTCAAATACCAAATAACCCGCTAAATCCTAGTTGAAGAATTTAGCGGGTTATTTGATATTTTTTTAATTTTGATAAAAAGTACATTATTAAGGCCACACCAATAATGATGGGACTAAGAGTAATGGGAAAGAAAAATAACAAGAAGATTCCACTGACTAGTGGCGATAAGAGAACACTCATCAACGTTGTTGCCACTACTGCTGTTACCAACAACATATCAAACTGGGGTACGATTTTAGCGACCGCAAATCCCAACGTCATTGCTGCAAAAGTAATCGGAAAGATGTCTCCCCCACGCCAGTTTAAGTTCAAGCACCAGGCTAAAAAAATCAGTTTCAATAAAGCCATTGTTAACAAAAATTCTGGCGTTTCCTTTGACCAAGCTCCTGTCAAGAGATGCAGACTGTGTTGGCCCGAGAACAATAAGTCAGGAGCAAGATATGAAACAAGAATGATACCGAGCATCCCGATAAAAATCTTGACTGTCAGAGAAATCTCTAACCGCTGCAATTGCTTGACCAATATTTGATATATCACTTTGATCAGCTTGCCAAAAATTGCAATCACAATCATCAAAACCGGCACGATCCATAATTGTTCAATTTGCCAGTGCGATTGACCTAGCTTAGTAATAAAGGAAGGCTGATCCGTTTGCCGCAGCAATAAGCCAAAAGCTAAAACTCCATTGATGGCAAAAACAACGTAGAGTAGCTTTTTTTGCTTGATCAACTTCGGCTGTTTCGGAGCTAATTTTTCATCATAGCTTTGTCGATACTTAAAAGGATTAAAGAGTCGTTTAAATACATCTGTCTTTGGCAAATCCTTCAACTCATCATATTGAAAATAAAGATAACGTAAATTATCCGCTTGCCAAATCGACAGTGAGATTATGGCACTCAATAAAGCCGCCTCTGGACCGACACCAGCACCAAATACTAAGACTACCAAGGTGACTAATAAATTTAAAAAGACATCCTGATAATCAATCGTACGTCTCTGTTTCAATTCTATTAAAGAATCATGAGCCGTTTTAGGAAGATTTGGCCAATGGCTGAGTAAAAAGTACAAAAATCCACTGCCAATGATTATTAATATCGTCTGGAAAATGTGGTTGCTATCTGTCCAAATTAGATCCGAAAGTAAGCCCTCTAAAATCAAAAAGGCTGCTGCTATAACACCGATAACAGCACTTAAGTATAGGCCATAGCCAAACATTGCCAATCTCTTAATTTGTATCACCTCTCAGTTGTATATTGAAAAATTATAAACTGATTGTTAAGAGACATCTAGTTACTTGCGAAATTTCTCAACAATAAATCAACTTAGGCTTTAATTTGGGAACAAAAAAAGGACCTGCACATCTGCAGATCCTCGTGGTAAGGTGCAATGATTTTCCAAACGCATACACGCCAACCATTTACCCTTACCTCGGTTTGGCACCGTCACGTAGTATCGCATGGAGGTACTTATAAGTCAATATTTTTTAATTTCCGTATTCGTTTTCACATGTTCAAGTGTCAAAGCCCTTGTCGCTGTAAGTATTAGCAAAAGATGTTTCACATGGAACATCTTGTATAAAGACACTTGTTCGCCCCAAGATATGGTAGGAGGACTGGGTTAATCATTTTGAATTGAATCACTCAACTCTGTGCATAGTTTATGACTCAAAATTGCTGATTCTGGACTAACTGGATTGTCAGCTCCTGTGGTCACAGCAGTTAAAAAGGCCCGAATAATCGGATCAAATCCCCGAGTTACTAAAGTATTTTCCCAATCAGGACGTGCTGTTTGTGTAATCATCCCTGTTTGATAAGTCTGTAATAAATTAAGGTTAGTAACTACTTGACGGGTATTAACTCCCTGAACCGTCGATAGTTCAAGATTGCTACCACCCGCCATATTAGTGATTATTTGAGCCTGACTCTTAGCCGTTTGCAAAGTGATATAGCCCTGTTCCAAATTACCATCTTTAGTCACTAAGAAATTACTAACGTGCTGAATCTTTTCGTCCAATAAATATACCGCCGTGTCGATAGAGTGAATCATCAAGTCAAAAATAGCAAATTTCGTCGATTGGACTGCTTGTTCTCGAATTTTTTCTGAGACGATTGTTCTTTTATCAGTGATTTTTTTCAATTCCTGATTAAAAGGCGCAAAACGACGATTGAACCCACAAGTTAAGAGGAGTTGTTTTTTAGCTGCTAACTGGTACAGAGCTTCCACTTCATGTAGATCTTCTGAAATTGGCTTATCAACGTACACATTTATTCCTGAACTAAGCAATCGTTTGATGATTTGATAGTGTGTTTCGGTCGGAGTATGTACAAAAACCGCCAGTGGCTTTTGTGCAATCAGCTGATCTAAGGTTTGATGAAAATGCTTGAATCCATATTTTTGTTCGAGCATTTTACCTTTAGCCTCGTTACGAGTTGTCAGATGCCATTCAAATTGATCTTGCAACGTTGCCATAACGGGTAAATATGCCTTTTGAGCAATATTTCCTAAACCGATCACACCAATTTTTTCCATTTTTTTCACCTCAAAATTAATCTTCATTAAATAGTTGTAAATGTGCTTTTAGATATTTACCAGTCAAACTAGCAGGATTATTAGCCACCTCTTTGGGTGAACCAGTAGCGACGATTTTACCACCGTTAACTCCACCCTCAGGACCTAAATCAGTAATATAGTCGGCATTGGCAATAATATCTAAGTCATGCTCAATCACAATGATGGTCGCATGTTTTTTCAAAAGTTTGTTAAAGACACCTAGTAATACGCCAACATCTTTCGGATGTAATCCGACGCTGGGCTCATCAAAAATGAACAATTGATTCTTCTGACTGCGCTTCATGTAGGTAACTAATTTCAGACGTTGTGCTTCCCCACCAGATAAAGTTGGAGTGCTTTCGCCTAATTTGAGATAACTTAAGCCAATATTGATCAAGACATCTAAGGTATTTTTAATGCTAGGTACATCTTCAAAAAAGTCTCTAGCTTCGCGCACCGACATATCAAGAATTTCAGCAATATTTTTCCCATGCCAAGTAATATTCAAAATATCTTGTTTATAGCGATTGCCATGACAGACGGGACATGTTTGAACCATGTCGGGCAAATATTGAATATCCAAAGTGATAACACCAGTGCCACCGCAATTAGGACAAGCACCTTGTTTATTATTGTATGAGAAGTAAGTAGCCGTGTACTTTTTAGCTTTTGCTGCTGGTGTCTGGGCAAAAATCTTTCTTAATTGATCCAAAGTCTTGGTATAAGTACCGACTGTTGAACGAACATTCTTGCCAATCGGTACAGAATCGACCTTGACGATATTTTTGATTCCAGCTGGGTCGACGCTTTTGACATAACTTGGTAACTTATCACCGGTCAACTGATTGTTTAGCGCTGGTACCAAACTTTCAAATATCAAAGTGGTTTTCCCAGACCCAGACATCCCCGAAACGACATTGAGTGACTCTTTACTAAACTTAGCTGTCATCCCATGAATATTATAACGGTCTCCAATTTCGACTTGGAGAGTACCCTTTTGAAATGGTTTTTGGACAGGATGTTTGATTATTTGAGCCGTCCCAGTCAAATATGGCTGAATTACCGATTGCTGATTTGCTTCAATCTCCTTGACCGTTCCTTGACTGATGACTCTACCGCCATCTTTTCCTGAATCAGGACCAATTTCAATTACATAGTCGGCGGCAGCAATAATACTAGTATCATGGTCGACCACGATCAACGAGTTACCTAATTGGACCAATTCTCGCAAAATTTTGATCAGACCAGTGACATTGGCAGGATGTAAACCCACGCTTGGTTCATCAAGCACATACAAGACACCAGTCATCTGATTGCGAATCGTTCTAGCTAATTGAATTCGTTGCAATTCTCCAGTTGATAAAGAATTACCTGCTCGTGAAATAGCTAAATAATTCAAACCTAAATCAACGATTGGTGCTAACAATTCCAATAATTCATTGGTTAAATTTTTGCCTAAAGCTTGCATATCATGAGGGAGCCATTTCATAATTTCTTTGCAAAAATCTTGTAATTGAGAAATCGTAAAATTCGATACTTCGGCAATATTTTTCCCGACTAACTGATTCGTAAACAATTTGGGATTAAACCGGCTACCATGGCAATCTGGACAAATCTTTTCGGAATAAAATCTTTCCAATCTAGTCAAAGTATTCTCATTTTTAGTGCTTTTAAGACTATTCTTCACAGCCGCGATGGCATTTTCATAGAGCGCATTTAATCTAAAAGAGCGACCGGTCTTCGTTGGTACCAAAATCTCTTTGCGTTGTTCTGGTCCATTGATAACAATATCTTGCTCTTTCTTAGTTAAATCTTGAAATGGCACATCGGTTCTAACACCTAGTTCTTTAATGACCTCTTTTTGTAAGGTTCGACCAGGTAAATTCCATGATAAAACAGCTCCTTGATCAATTGTTAAAGATCGGTCAGGAATGATTTTATCTAACTCAATTTCTTTGAGAAAACCGGTTCCTTGGCAAGTTGGGCAAGCACCGTCAGAGTTAAAGGCAAAATCCTCCGCCCCAAAAATCCTGAATTTGACGCCACAAACCGGACAAGTTAGCTGTCCCATAGCCTCATCAGAAGTTGGCAGATCCATTAATTGGGAAATTTTCAGCGTCGGATCAAGTCGATGTCCATTCGGACAAAGGACTGAGGCTAAACGAGAAAACATCAATCGTAAAATATTCAAACTTTCAGTCATTGTACCAACAGTTGAACGAACACTGGGAACGACTGGTCTTTGCCGTAATGCAATTGTTGATGGTAAATTCTTGATATCCTTCACATCGGAACGGCCAACTTGAGTGATCCGTCGTCTCGTATAAGTCGATAATGCATTGAGATATTTACGGGCACCTTCAGAATAAATCGTATCCATTGCTAAGGAAGACTTTCCTGAACCGGAAACACCGGTAATAGCTACAAAAGAATTTAATGGGATTTTGACGTTAAGATCTTTCAAGTTATTAGCATTGGCTCCAGTAATCTCAATATTATCTGGAATATAATTCTTGTGTCTAATTGTCATAATTGCTCCCTTCATCCGTTGCACTGATTATAACATTGTCCTTAACTTCTTAGAAAAATAAGGTTTATCGTCTGTAACGCTATAACGATAAAACATGACGATAGTTCTTTTGTTTATCATTCGATAATTAAAATGTCAAAAAAAGAACTCAAATGTAAGGTCATTTGAGTTCTAAAAATATTATTTAGCAGGTACTTTAGCGATTTTACCTTGTTCAATATAAACGCTCAAAATACCGATGTCAGCTGGATTAACTCCACTGATACGGCTTGCTTGAGCAATTGTCTGCGGATTGATCTTGCTTAACTTTTGAACTGCTTCGGTAGCTAAACTGTCAATCTTAGTATAGTCGATTCGATCAGGGATCTTCTTGGATTCCATCTTCTTAAGACGGTCGATCCGCATCTGTTCCTTCTTGATATAACCATCATACTTGGTAGCAATTTCCACTTGTTCAGCGACTCGATTATCAACTGGATAATCAGCTTCCCCAACCATGTCGATAATATCTTGATAGTGAACTTCTGGTCTTCTCAAGAAATGATCTGCCAAAATACCATCTTTCAATGGCTTCAAGTCATGTTCCTTGAGGAATGGCAAGGCCATCTTAGGAGTAATCATCTTTCTTGAAAGACGGTCAAGTTCCTTTTCAATCGTGCTGCGTTTAATTTCAAAGGCGTTATAACGCTTGTCGTTGATCAATCCTAACTGATAACCGTAATCAGTCAAGCGTAAATCAGCATTATCATGACGCAAAATCAAACGATATTCAGCTCGACTTGTCAAGAGACGGTATGGTTCATTCGTTCCTTTAGTTACTAAATCATCGATCAAAACACCGATATATGCTTCGTCACGACGCAAAATGAAAGGATCTTTGCCTTGAGCACGTAGCGCTGCATTGATACCCGCCATGATTCCTTGACCAGCAGCTTCTTCATAACCAGATGTACCATTCATCTGACCGGCTGTGAAGAGATTCTTAACGACTTTAGTTTCCAAATTCAATTTCAATTGCCATGGTTCGATTACATCGTACTCAATGGCATAACCAGGACGCATCAATTTGGCATTTTCCAAACCAGCCACTGAGTGCAACATCTTCAACTGTACCTCTTCTGGCATCGAAGTTGAAAAGTCACCAACATAATACTCTTGAGTGTCACGACCTTCTGGTTCGAGGAAGATCTGATGTCTTGGCTTATCTGCGAAGCGAACGATCTTATCTTCGATTGAAGGACAATATCTTGGTCCCACACCCTTGATCACACCAGAAAACATTGGTGCACGGTCAAGGTTCTCACGAATAATCTTGTGAGTATCGGCATTCGTATATGTCATCCAACAAGAAATTTGCTTTTGAAGATAACTTGAATCGGGGGTCTCAAATGAGAAATGATTTGGTTCTTTATCACCAGGTTGTTCGATTGTTTCATCAAAATTGATCGTATTCTTATTCACACGTGGTGGTGTACCAGTCTTAAAGCGAGTTAATTTAAAACCGTGCTTTTCCAAGTCTTCGGACAGTTTGATTGAAGGAATACTGTTGTTGGGACCAGATGAATACATCAACTCACCAATAATGATCTTACCTCGTGAAGAAGTACCAGCTGTTAGAACAACTGACTTAGCGTGATATCTAGCTCCAGTCGCTGTAACGATACCTTTGCAGACGCCATCTTCAACGATCAATTTTTCTGCCATCCCTTGACGAAGCGTCAAATTAGGCTCATTTTCCAAAACGTCTTTCATCATGCGGTGATACATATTTTTATCAGCTTGAGCTCTCAAAGCCCGAACAGCTGGACCTTTACCAGTATTCAACATTCTCATTTGAATATAAGTCTTATCAATATTACGGCCCATTTCGCCACCTAAAGCATCGATCTCTCGAACAACGATACCTTTAGCAGGACCACCAACTGATGGATTACATGGCATGAAAGCCACCATATCCAAGTTGATCGTTACAAGCAAAGTCTTTTCACCCATACGGGCTGCGGCCAAAGCGGCTTCTGAACCAGCATGGCCAGCACCTACGACGATAACGTCATAAGTTTCTGAATCAAATTCCTTAATTTCCATTTTTTTCACCTAATCTATTTTCCTAAACAAAATTGCGAGAATAATTGTGTAATCAGTTCATCCGGATAACTTTCACCGGTAATCTCTCCCAGAGTGTCCCAGCAAGCCGTCATATCGATTTGTACTAGGTCGATAGGCATTCCTGCTTCAATTCCAGAAATAACGTCATTCAAGCTATTTTTGGCCTTTCTGAGCAATCCCGCCTGACGAGCAGAAGTAATAATGACATTGCTGCTGTTATCTTCAATTCCAGCATTAAAGATCTTACCGATCGTCTGTTTGATAGTTTCGATCCCAGCGTTATTTATTGCAGAAGTTTGCAAAATAATATCGTCAGCTTTCAGTTGTACAACTGAATTAGGCGTAATAACTGGCATCAAATCATTCTTATTGAAAATCACGATTCGACGTTTATCCGCTGTAGCATCTAATAGTTCAAGGTCTTCACTTTCAAGTTGACGGCTAGAATCCAAAACTAAAATTACTAAATCGGCACCATTCAACGCCTTTTTTGAACGTTCAACCCCGATTTTCTCAACTTTATCATCGGTCTCACGAATACCAGCCGTATCGATCAACTTCAAAGGTACGCCATCGATGTTGACATATTGTTCAACCACATCCCGAGTTGTTCCTGCAACATCAGTCACGATAGCCTTATCTTCGTCTAACAGTCGATTCAATAAACTTGATTTTCCTACGTTAGGCTTACCGACAATTGCCGTTGCTAGACCATGCTGCAAAATTTCGCCACTTTCGGCTGTTTTCAATAAACTATCGATTTTAGAACTAACCATCTTAGCTTTTTCTAACAATAAATTAGTCGTCATTTGGTCCGTATCATACTCAGGATAATCAATGTTAACTTCCACTTGGGCTAACGAATCTAAGATCTCTTGACGCAAATTAGCAATCAAATGATGTAAATTACCATCCAATTGATTAACGGCCACTTGCATGGCTTTATCAGTCTTCGCTCTGATAAGATCCATCACTGATTCTGCTTGCGTTAAGTCAATTCGACCATTTAAAAAAGCTCTCTTAGTGAACTCACCTGGTTCGGCCATTCTTGCGCCGTATCCAAGCAGCAATTGCAGTACTTTATTGGTTGCAACTATACCCCCGTGGGTATTTATTTCAACAACATCTTCGCGGGTAAAAGTCTTTGGAGCCCGCATTACTGAGACCATTACTTCATCAACTAAGGTCTTGGTGCTGGGATCTATGATGTGGCCATAATTGATCGTGTGACTAGCAACTTTTGTCAAATCACGACCCTTAAAAATTTTCATCGCAACCGTTAGCGCTTGATCTCCAGAGAGACGAACGATCGAAATAGCTCCTTCCCCAGGAGGAGTTGAGATAGCAGCGATAGTATCATATTCAGTCACTGAACTTGGCATAATAAGCATCCTTTCTTATTTTTTGAGCATAAAAAAAGTGCATAATCCGTCGGCAAATGACGGAAAAGCACCTTGACTACTTTTCTATATAAAATATATGAATAATTTCTAAAACATCTTAACGGCATTTTTAGAAATTGTCAATTATTTACGGTTCTTATATACACGTTTCTTAGCTTTTCTAAGACGACGTTGTTTTTCTTTCTCTGCCTCTTGGGCTTCAAGTCTTTCACGACGATACTTGAATGGGTTTTGGAAAGCCAATGTCTGAAGTACTTGGAACGCATTTGTAATTACCCAGTAAATTGTAATAGCTGATGGGAAAGTCAATGCTGGCACGAAGATAAAGATTGGCATTACCCAAGTCATAATCTTAGTTGTCGCATTTTGTGTTGGTTGCGAATAGCTGGAAATGTATGTACTTAAGAAAGTAAATACAGCAGCTAAGATCGCCATAATGTAGTATGGATCAGCCTTACCTAATTGCATCCACAAGAATGTACCATCACGCAATTGTGTGGTCTTATAAATTGCCTGATACAAAGCAAACATAACTGGCAATTGAACAACCAGTGGCAAACAACCAGCTACTGGATTGACTCCTGCTTCACTATAGAGCTTTTGCGTTTCTTCACGTAATTTCTGTTGTGTATCAACATCTTTAGCCGAATATTTCTTTTGAAGAGCTTGCATTTGCGGCTGGATCTTCATCTGTTTATTCATACTTCTAATTTGATACCAATTTAGTGGCAACAAAATGACTCTAATGATCAGTGTGAAGATGATGATAGCCCAACCATAACTATTGCCAACTAATGAAGCTAACCAAAGGATGAATTGCGAAAAACTATATAGAATATAGTGATCCCAAAATCCTGTACTGTTACTTGTGATCGGTTCGTTAAGGTTGGAACATCCAGCTAGAACCAAGACAACACTAAGTAACAGTGCGATACCTACGTATTTCTTTAAGCTTTTTTTATTCACTTTTACACCTATTAGTTAATTAATATTTTGTACCCTAACTTAATACTTTACCTAATTTCAATAAATGTACAATATTTTTCTTAGATTCAAACATATCTAAATCTACTGCCGGTTTTCTGGCAATAATCAAAAAATCCAATTCTGTTGGAATTTCTGGCTTCAACTCTAAGAGCGATTGCCGAACATAACGTTTGATACGATTACGTCCGACTGCTGTATGTGAAACTTTCTTCCCGACTGAAATCCCGACTCGAAAATGTTTTTGTCCTTCTTTAGGAAGCGTATATAGGACAAAATTTTTATTTGCAACGGATTTTCCATTGGAATAGACATTTTGAAATTCATTTTCTTTTTTTATGCGATAACTTTTTCTCATATGTCACCAGTCTACTCTCGTTTTGTAATAAAAAAAGACCACCAATTATTCAGTGATCCTTCAAAACTAAGCTGATAATACTTTACGACCCTTTTTGCGACGTCTTGCTAGAACCTTGCGACCATTACTTGTACTCATTCGTTTCATGAAACCATGGACGCGTTCACGGTGACGCTTCTTTGGTTGAAATGTTCTCTTTGTAGTCATCAGTAAACCTCCTGAATCTTTATATTAATATTCACTTCTTCAGACAATTGCTTAACTATAATATCATGTTCCGACAATTTTTTAAATAACTAATTTCCTATAAAGGGAAGTTTTTTATTGACTTTTTTCGCAATTTCCATTGTGGATAATTTGTGGACGGTTTTAACAAACATTTTTTTCCACAAGACTATAAACAAAGTTTTCCAACAAATTATTTTGCTGTGTTTTAGTTTTCCACAGAGTTTGTTAATTTCTTGTTTTTTCTTTGTAACACCTGTAAATAGGCACTTTTAACTCTCGATAATTGTGGATAACTATGTTGATAATTAAAAGAGGTGGTTATTTTCCACAAAGATGTGAATATCTAAAATACCTGTTGTTATTTCTTCTAAATTTAAACGTGTGTTCTGTGGAAAACTATTTTATATAATGATAGACTATACTCTGTCATTTTAGGGAAAAAATTATCCACAACCATAGATTGGGGGGAAATAATTGCAAAATATAAATAATTCAACGGATCCAAAACTTACTGAATTTTGGGACTACTTTACTAATAAGTTACGTTCTCAATTAACCTCCGTCAGTTATTCAACTTGGGTTGAAAGTGCCAATCCCTTATACATTGAAGGCAATAACATCTATATTTCTGTTCCCACGAAATTGCACAAAGATTACTGGGAAAGAAATTATACTGAAAAAATTGCTATCTATTCATATGAACTAAATGGAACTGAATTGAATCCAATCATCGAAAATGATGAAGACAGCGCAAAAAAAGAGGAGCAAACTGTTGCCCCTCAAGTTGAAACTACTAATGAAACGGCGCAACCAAAACACGTCTTTCATAATTCACATTTAAATCCAAAATATACTTTTTCTTCATTTATCGTTGGTAGCGGCAATCAAATGGCACACGCCGCAGCTTTAGCAGCAGCCGAAGATCCCGGTGGAGTATACAATCCGCTCTTTATCTACGGTGGCGTTGGTTTAGGTAAGACTCACTTGATGCAAGCAATCGGTCATCAAATGATCAAGCTCGATCCGATGGCAAAAGTAAAATATGTCACTAGTGAAACCTTCGCAAATGATTTTATCAATTCTATTCAAATGCGTACTCAAGACGACTTCCGTCAAGAATACCGAAACGTTGATCTACTATTAATAGATGATATTCAATTTTTTGCCGAAAAAGAGGGAACTCAAGAAGAGTTCTTCCATACATTTAATGAACTTTATGAGAATGGTAAACAGATCGTCATGACTTCAGATCGGTTGCCAAACGAAATTCCCAAGTTGCAGCAACGCTTAGTCTCTCGCTTTACGCAAGGACTTTCAGCAGATATTACTGCACCAGATTTGGAAACTAGAATAGCCATCTTACGCAATAAAGCTAAGGCTGAACACCTTGAAATTCCTGATGACACTCTGTCTTATATTGCGGCCCAAATCGATACTAATGTTCGAGAACTTGAAGGGGCTTTGATCCGCGTTCAAGCTTATTCGACGACTAAAAATACTGATATCACTAAGTCTGTAGCCGCTGATGCGTTAAAAATCTATAAACTTTCCAATGATAAAAATGGTATTTCCATCGCCAAGATCCAAAACAAAGTCGCTAAGTATTATCATGTCACTATCCAAGACCTAAAAGGGAAGAAACGTGTCAAAACCATCGTGGTACCAAGGCAAATCGCCATGTACTTATCACGGGAGTTAACTGACAAGTCCTTGCCACAAATAGGGATGGAGTTCGGCGGCAAAGATCATACGACGGTGATGCATTCTTGCGACAAAATATCTGAATTGCTCATTAAAGATGACGATTTGAAACGTTCCGTCAACGAACTGAAAGATGACTTGAGAAATTAACATGTTGATAAATTTTGACTTTTCCCAAAGTTATCCACAGCTGTTAATAACATGCATTTTTTAAGTCCTGACTTTACTTGGAATAGTTTTCCACAGTTTTAACAGTACCTACTACTACTTCTATCTTTATATTAATTAATTAAAAAAGGGAGTTACCTATGAAATTTTCTATTGATCGAACTAAATTTATTAACCAAACAAGCAATGTTCAAAGAGCAATTTCGACCAAAACAACTATTCCTATTTTGACCGGAATGAAATTAGATCTTTCAGAATCAGGTTTGACAATTACAGGTAGTAATTCTGATATTTCAATTACCGCCTTTATTGATAAAAACGATTCTGACAATGACCTAAAGATCGAAAGTACCGGTTCAATTGTTTTACCAGCACGGTTCTTTAACGAAATCATTAAAAAACTTCCTGGCGACAATTTTGAACTTGAAGTTCTCAGCAATAACCAGACTTTAATCAAGTCAGGTGTTTCAGAATTTACTATCAATGGTTTAGATGCAATAAACTACCCACATTTACCAGATGTTGAGACTGATAATCAATTAAGTCTTCCCACAGATGTATTCAAAGAGGTGGTCAATCAAACTGTTATTGCCGTCTCTACTCAAGAAAGTCGTCCGGTACTAACTGGTGTCAACTTCTTGATCAGTAACGAAGGGCTAACTGCTGTGGCAACTGATAGTCACCGTCTTTCACAAAGAAAGATCAATATTACGAGTGATGAAGATTACAACTTGATCATTCCCGGAAAGAGTTTGACTGAATTAGTTCGTACAATCAGCGATACGGTTAAAGAAATTTCAATGTCGATTTCTGAAAACCAAGTACTATTCAGTTTTGACAACATTCGTTTTTATTCTCGTTTGCTTGACGGCCGTTATCCAGAAACAGACCGTTTGATCCCTGACGATTCGAATACAAAATTGACCTTTGATTCATCTAATCTTTTGGCATCAGTAGAACGTGCTTCCTTG
The DNA here is from genome assembly GCF_054881455.1 of Companilactobacillus sp. FL22-3. Classification (NCBI taxonomy): domain Bacteria; kingdom Bacillati; phylum Bacillota; class Bacilli; order Lactobacillales; family Lactobacillaceae; genus Companilactobacillus; species Companilactobacillus sp. FL22-3. Next base: position 397,040 of record NZ_JBTYYZ010000001.1, read on the forward strand.
CTTTCTCATGAAAGTCGCAACAATTTCATCAAATTGGAAATCAAGGCTGTGGATAAAAAAGCTACTTTATATGGCAATTCTCCAGAAGTCGGAACTGTGGAGGAAGTATTAGATTTTGATAATCTTGAAGGCGATGACTTAGAAATTTCCTTCAACCCGGATTATCTCAAAGATGCTTTAAGATCATTCGGCAGCAATACGACGATCGAAATGAGTTTTACTTCACCATTGCATCCATTTACGCTCAGACCAGTTGAAGATCGTGACAATTTTGTCCAACTCATCACACCGGTTAGAACATTTTAATGAAAAAATTTCCAGAATAGGTTGAACTTTTCGGTTCAATCTATTTTTTTTGCCAATATCAGTTTAAAAGCCGTAATTTAGCGTAGAAACTTTTTTAACGGTATTTTAGTGGGTGGATACTTATTATTTAAAAAATTGCTCTAAACGGCTGATATTTAGTTCTAAGTTGTCTTTTAATGTTAAAACAACTATAATATTAGTATGTCATTAATGGATAAATCTAATAAATAGGGTGTTAACAATGTCTGAAAAATTTAAGCTAGAAACTGAATTTATTACTTTAGGTCAATTGCTAAAGGAAACTGGAGTGATTGAAACAGGCGGTCAAGCCAAGTGGTTCTTACGTGAAAATTCAGTGCTGCTTAATGGCAGTCCCGAGGATCGTCGTGGTAAAAAGTTGCGTTCTGGGGATGTCGTAGTTGTCGGTGAACAAACTTTTGAAATTGAATAAATGTTTGTTAAAGAATTAAAACTTCAGAATTACCGTAACTATGAATCTTTAGAGGTCAATTTCTCACCAGCGATAAACGTATTTTTGGGTGAAAATGCTCAAGGCAAGACCAATTTATTAGAGGCTATGTATTTCTTAGCTTTAACGAGAAGCCATCGAACATCGAATGACAAGGATTTAATCAAATGGGGTAGTGATTTCGCCAGAATCTCCGGTACCGTGATCAAAGATAATTCGAGTCGTCTAAAATTGGATTTAGTCATTAGCAAATCTGGTAAAAAAGCCAAATTGAATAATTTAGAACAACGTAAATTATCCAGTTACATTGGTAATTTAAATGTTGTTCTTTTTTCGCCAGAAGATTTATCAATTGTTAAAGGCAATCCAGGCATTCGACGCAAGTTCATCGATATGGAATTTGGCCAAATGTCGTCGCAGTATTTGAAGACGATGAGTCAATTTCGCTCAGTTTTAAAACAGCGAAATGCCTATTTAAAAAAACTTCAACATCATCAGGCCAACGATTTGGTCTATTTAGACGTTTTGTCGGACCAATTTGCGGCCTTTTGTGCTGAAGTAGTTTTTTCACGCTTACAATTTTTACAAAAATTGCAAGACCACATTGAAAAAATTCATGCCAATATTACAGAAGACCATGAAAAACTAGAAATTGTTTACAATACTTTTTTCAAAACTGAAGGAAAAAGCCTTGAAAATATTTATGATATTTTCAAAGAAAATTTCAAGCAAAATTATCAAAAAGAGATCCAACGGGGCGTGACGCTTTATGGACCTCATCGTGATGACATTAAATTCATGGTCAATGGTAAGAATGTTCAAGATTTTGGATCACAAGGCCAGCAACGTTCAGTGGCCTTGAGTTTGAAGTTGGCGGAAGTTGAGTTGATCAAGGATCAAGTGGGGGATTACCCCATCTTATTGCTAGATGACGTTTTATCAGAATTAGATCATAAGCGTCAGACGCATTTATTATCCTCGATCAAAGAGGGCATTCAAACTTTCATAACTACAACCTCGATTGATGATGTTGATCCAGAATTGGTAAAAGATCCTAATATTCTCAATATTAAAAATGGCAAAGTTCAACAGGAGGAGATTTAATGGCTGAAGACAGAAAAGCTGAACTGGAAAAGAAAGAAGAAAAAGTCGAAGAATATGACGCGAGTCAAATTCAAGTTCTTGAAGGACTAGAGGCTGTTCGTAAACGTCCCGGTATGTATATCGGCTCAACTAGTAAACAAGGTTTACACCATCTAGTTTGGGAAATTATTGATAATGGTATTGATGAAGCTTTAGCTGGTTTCGCTACAAAAATCGAAGTTACTGTTGAACCAGATAACTCCATTACTGTTACCGATGATGGACGTGGTATTCCAGTTGATATTCAAAAGAAAACTGGTAAACCTGCGCTTGAAACGGTTTATACAATTTTGCACGCTGGTGGTAAATTCGGCGGTGGCGGATACAAAGTTTCCGGTGGTCTGCATGGTGTTGGTGCCTCGGTAGTTAACGCTTTGAGTAGCGAATTGGATGTTGAAGTTGTTCGTGCCGGCAAACGTTACGGCATTGATTTTAAACGTGGTAAAGTCAACCATGCTATGCACGTGCTAGGCGATGCGGATGAATTTGAACATGGAACCCGTGTTCACTTTGTGCCAGATCCAGACATCTTTACTGAAACAACCGTTTATGATGACAAGGTTTTGACAACTAGAATTCGTGAATTGGCTTTCTTGAACAAAGGTTTGAAACTAACCTTTACTGATAAGAGAGCTGAGACAGCTGAAAAACTCGTCTTCCACTATGAAGGTGGAATCAAGAGCTACGTTGAGTTCATGGATAAAGAAAAAGAAGTCCTCTTCGAAGATCCAATTTATGTCGAAGGCGTTCAAGATGGAATTACCGTTGAAGTTGCTTTGCAATATACCGACGAATACCATACGAATTTGATGACTTTCGCTAATAATATCCATACATACGAAGGTGGAACACACGAAGTTGGTTTTAAGACAGCTTTGACACGTGTGATCAATGATTACGCTCATAAAAATAAACTACTAAAAGATAATGAAAAATTGTCTGGTGAGGATGTCCGTGAAGGGATGACAGCAGTCGTTTCAGTCAAGCATCCAGATCCACAATTCGAAGGTCAAACCAAGACTAAGCTTGGTAATAGTGATGCTAGAACGATTACTGATCGACTCTTCAGTGAACACTTTATGAAGTTCTTGATGGAAAATCCTAACGTCGCTAAAAAGATCGTTGAAAAAGGTTCATTAGCTACGAAAGCTCGTTTAGCTGCTAAGAGAGCTCGTGAAGTAACTAGAAAACAAAACGGTTTGGAAATCAGTAATTTGCCTGGTAAGTTAGCTGATAACTCCAGCAAAGATCCTGAAATTTCTGAATTATTTATCGTCGAGGGTGATTCTGCCGGTGGTTCTGCTAAGACTGGTCGTTCTCGTTTAACTCAGGCTATTTTGCCTATCCGTGGTAAGATCCTAAACGTTGAAAAAGCTTCAATGGACAAGATCTTGGCAAATGAAGAAATTAGAACTTTATTCACTGCTATGGGAACTGGCTTTGGTGAAGACTTTGATATTTCTAAAGCCCGTTATCACAAGGTTATTATCATGACCGATGCCGATGTCGATGGTGCCCATATCAGAACTTTATTGTTAACGCTACTTTACAGATATATGCGTCCGGTCGTTGATGCAGGCTATGTCTATATCGCTAAGCCACCTTTGTATCAAGTTCGTCAAGGTAAGATGATGAGATACTTTGATACCGATAAAGAAAAGGATGACTTCGTTGAACAATTGCCACCAAAACCAGAACCAAAGATCCAACGTTACAAGGGTCTTGGTGAAATGGATGCAGATCAATTGTGGGAGACAACAATGGACCCTGAAAAGAGAAGATTAGATCGAGTTAATCTTGATGATGCAATTGAGGCTAACAAGATTTTCTCAATGTTGATGGGTGATAAAGTTGAACCTAGACGAGAATTCATTGAAGAAAATGCACGTTATGCAGAAGTAGACTATTAGGGAGGATGACAATTTAATGGCAGATCATAGAATAGAAAATGTTAACCTGACAGAAGTCATGAAGAATTCCTTCGTTGATTACGCTGCTAGTGTTATCGTGTCACGTGCGTTACCAGATGTCCGTGATGGCCTAAAACCCGTTCATCGTCGTATCCTTTACGGTATGAATGAGTTAGGTGTTACACCTGACAAACCATACAAGAAGAGTGCCCGTTTCGTTGGTGATATTATGGGTAAATATCACCCCCATGGGGATTCAGCAATTTATGAATCAATGGTTAGAATGGCGCAAGATTTTAGTTACCGTTATCCATTAGTTGATGGACACGGAAACTTTGGATCAATTGATGGTGATCCACCTGCTGCTATGCGTTATACCGAAGCTCGTATGAGTAAAATGGCAGTTGAAATGTTGCGTGATATCAACAAAGATACTGTTGATCTAGTTCCTAACTACGATGGTGAAGAAAAAGAGCCAATGGTATTGCCAGCTCGTTTCCCTAACTTGTTAGTGAACGGTGCAACTGGTATTGCGGTTGGTATGACTACTAATATTCCTTCACATAACTTAAAAGAAGTTATCGATGCTTTGCATATCTTGATGCGTAATAAAGAGGCAACAGTAGCTGACTTGATGAAAGTTATTCCCGGTCCTGATTTCCCAACTGGTGGTATCATCATGGGTCGTTCTGGAATCAGAAAGGCTTATGAAACTGGTAAAGGAACGATTATTCTTCGGGCAAAAGTTGATGTCGTGACGAAGAAGAGTGGGGCTGAGCAAATTATCGTGACTGAGTTGCCATATATGGTCAACAAAGCCAAGTTAGTTGAGAGAATTGCAGAACTAGCTCGGGATAAAAAGCTTGAAGGAATTACTGATCTTAACGATGAATCAGACCGTGAAGGTATGCGGATCGTAATCGATATTCGTCGTGATATGAGTGCTTCCGTCGTCTTGAATAATTTGTACAAGTTAACACAACTACAGATTTCTTATGGTATCAACATGGTTGCTATCGTAGGGAAGACGCCAAGAGTATTCTCACTCAAAGGTATTTTGATCGAATACTTGAAACATCAAGAAGTTGTTATCCGTAGAAGAACTGAATTTGAATTGAAACGTGCCAAAGCTCGTGCTCATATCCTGGAAGGATTGAGAATTGCTTTGGACCATATTGATGAAATTATCAGTATCATCCGTGGTTCACAAACTTCGGCAATCGCTAAACAAACTTTGATGGATAAATTTAAATTATCCGACAAACAATCACAAGCTATCTTGGATATGCGTTTAGTTCGTTTGACTGGTTTGGAACGTGAAAAAGTTGAATCAGAATATCAAGAATTGTTAGTAAAAATTGCTGATTATGAAGATATTTTGGCTAAACCTGAACGTGTCGATAAGATCATTTACGACGAATTGCTTGAAATTCAAGATAAATTCGGCGATTCTCGAAGAACTGAAATTCGTGCTAGTGAAGTTGCCAATATCGAAGATGAAGACTTGATCGAAGAAGAAAATGTCTTGATCGTTTTGACCCACAATGGCTATATCAAGCGTCTCTCCGCCGACGAATTTAGAGTTCAAAATCGTGGTGGCCGTGGTATTCAAGGGATGGGCATTCATGATGATGACTTCATCGAACAGATGATCTATACATCGACTCATGATCGTCTCTTGTTCTTTACTAATGCGGGTAAAGTTTACCGGATCAAAGGCTATGAAGTCCCTGAATATGGACGAACAGCCAAGGGAATCCCAGTTATCAATCTTTTGAACATCGAAAAAGGTGAGAAGATCGAGACTGTGATCAATGTTGACAAAGACGTTGATCCTGATAACTCATATTTGTTCTTTGTGACGAAATATGGAACGGTTAAACGGACTCCAGTCAATGACTTCGCCAATATTAGACACTCTGGCTTGAGAGCCATTACTTTGCGGGATGAAGATGAATTGAATAACGCCTTCTTAACTGATGGCAGCAAGGTCATTATCATCGGAACCCACAAGGGATATGCCGTAACCTTTAAGGAAAGTGACGTTCGTCCAATGGGAAGAACCGCTTCTGGTGTACGTGGTATCAAGTTACGTGAAGATGATTACGTAGTTGGCTCTTCAATCGCTGCAGCAGATCAAGAAGTTTTGACGATCTCTGAGAACGGTTATGGAAAACGGACTGCGACATCTGAATATCCAGTTAAAGGTCGTGGTGGTAAAGGTATCAAGACTGCCAATGTCACTGAAAAGAATGGACCAATTGCTGGTTTAACAGTTGTTAACGGTGATGAAGATATCATGCTGATCACTGACAAAGGTGTAATGATTCGTTTTGATGTCCAAAGCGTTTCACAAACTGGCCGAGCAACATTAGGTGTTAGATTGATTAAGGTCGATGATGATTCGATCGTTTCAACTATGGCTAAAATTGCTCACGAAGATGATGCAGACGATGCAGCTTCCGACGACAATGACAGTGATGTTCCAACAAATGATGTCAGTGATGAATCGACAGATGATTCTACTGATACAAATGATGATGATTCAACATCAGATGACGAGTAAAAAATAATCGTTTCTGCGTAGTTTGGATATGTGGCCCAAGAAGGGTTGCGTGTCAGGCAGAAGCGATTTTTTTATTGTAAAAAATTCTAGTAATTGAACGGGACTTATGATAAACTTATACTTCGTGAGTATAAAATGTAGTTAATTTATGCTCCTTGTTCTTTCCTAATGAAAGAACCATTAGACCATAAGGAGGTGTACAGTCATGGCTGAAGCACATTACGAAATCACATATATCATTAAACCTGATATGGAAGAAGACGCAAAGAAGGTATTGATCGATCGTTTCGATAAGATCCTTACTGACAACGGCGCCAAAGTAATCGACTCAAAAGACTGGGAAAAGAAACGTTTAGCATATGAAATTGCTAATTATAAAGAAGGTATCTACCACATTGTAAACGTAGATGCTGACAACGATGAAGCAATTAACGAATTCGACCGTCTTTCAAAGATTGAAGATAACATTCTTCGTCACATGATCGTTAGACGCGAAGACTAATTTGTTTCACGTGAAACATTAAAGGAGGCAGATAAAATGATTAATCGAGTAGTTTTAGTTGGACGCCTGACACGTGATCCTGAATTGAGATACACTTCAAGTGGAGCTGCAGTTGCCAGTTTTACAGTTGCTGTAAACAGACAATTTACTAATTCACAAGGTGAACGTGACGCCGATTTTATTGGTTGTACTATTTGGAGAAAAGCTGCCGAGAATTTTGTTAACTTCACTAAGAAGGGTTCATTGGTAGGTATCGATGGACGTATTCAAACAAGTTCGTATGATAATCAACAAGGTCAAAGAGTTTTCAGAACGGATGTCGTTGTAGAAAACTTCTCCTTGCTTGAATCACGTGCTGAAAGTGAAAGACGAGATTCTGGTAATAGCAATTATTCAAATTCTAATAATCAAGCACCTAGCTATAATAATTCTAACCAATCAAATCAGTCTCCATTCGGAAATAATAGTAATAATAGCAACCCTAATAGTGGTAGCAATTATAACAGTAACAACAATAATAATAACAATAATCAATCTAACAATAACAATAGCAGTAATGGCGATCCTTTTGCTGACAACAGTAAACCTATTGACATTTCTGATGACGATTTACCATTTTAATATAGAAGGGAGCAATATATAATGGCCCAACAAAGAAGAGGCGGACGTAGAAGACGTAAAGTTGACTTCATCGCTGCTAATCATATCGAATACATCGATTACAAAGATACAGAATTACTTAAGAGATTTATCTCAGAACGTGGTAAGATTTTGCCAAGACGTGTTACAGGTACAAGTGCTAAGAACCAACGTAAGCTTACTGTAGCTATCAAGAGAGCAAGAATCATGGCTCTACTTCCATTCGTTGCTGAAGACTAAATTTTAAAGAGAGCTAGACAATTCCGTCTGCTTTTAAGTATTATGTTGAATACCCTCTGATTCCGTATTTAGAATCAGAGGGTATTTTCGTTAATTTAGATTCATTCTGTATCAAAATCATCTGACAAATGATTAGTTAGTTACGTCCCAATCTTTCAGTTTTAAAAGTGAAGTTTTATCAGCCTAATTAGGATTGAAAACGCATAAATTGAACCGAGATTTTTCCATTAATATTTTGCGGAAAGAACATCACGGCTGTGATAAAATTAAAGGGTATATCTAAGAGGGGACTATTATGAAAAAGATAAAAGCTAATCTGAAGTTCTTCCTGTCCAGAGTCGATCATTCGACTCAACTTACGGGAGTCTCTCTGATCGTTATGCTATTCTCGATATTAATAGTTGGCTTGATTCACGGTTCTGTAGCCGGTTACATTCAAGCTATATTAGTAATTATTTCATTAATCTTGTTCGTTTATTTATTCCTGTTATTAGGTGAAAAAGCAGGTAAGTATACGAATAATTTACAATATCGAATCGACCGGGGAACGGATAACAGTTTTGTAGAGTATCCGTTGGGAATTTTACTCTATGATGCTGATAAACAGATTCAGTGGGTTAATCCATATTTCGTCGAAGAAACTGGTTTTAATCCAGCCAATAGCATGGCAATTGGAGATATATCTTCGGAACTATCGAGTATGATTGATAGCGAAGAACCTATCGGAAGTAAAACGATCCAAATAGATGATAAATATTATTTGGTCCAAGTCCAATCTGAATTGAAAGTTATTTATTTGATGGATATCACGCACTATTCAAAAATCGAACGACGTTATGAAGATAATCGTTCAGTGATTGGACAAGTGTACTTAGATAATTATGCAGAGATCACTCAATCGATGAGCGATCGTGATATTTCAAATTTGGATAATTATATTACGAATGAATTGTCAAACTGGTCCTCAGAGGAACAAATGTTTTTGAAACGGATCGATGACGATCATTTCTTCATCATGGCTTATACTGGCCGTATTTTCGATATGGAAAAGAATGGTTTTAAAATTCTGGATGTCATTCGTGAATATACTTCTCAACAAAACGTTCCCTTAACATTGAGTATGGGCTTCTCATATGGTATTGATGATTTACATAAATTAAATGACGAAGCACAAAAAAATCTTAATCTAGCACTAGGACGTGGTGGGGACCAAGTTGTTGTAAAAGAAATTGGCGAAAAGGCTCGCTTTTACGGCGGCAACACTGATCCAATGGAAAAGAGAACTCGTGTTCGTGCTAGAATGATCAGTGAAGCACTCCAAGAATTACTTAAAGACAGTGATCAAGTGATCGTTATGGGACACTCCCATCCTGATATGGATGTCCTAGGTTCGTCACTTGGAATCAGACGGATCTCTATGATGAACAATACGCCATGTAAGGTCGTTATCAATCCTAAGACGTTGCATTCAGATGTCAGTCGCTTGTTAGCGATGATCAACGAAGATCCAGATATCAAAAAAGATATTATTTCACCAGAGGAATCAGAAGCCATCAAGACGCCAAAGACATTGATCGTCATGGTCGATCATTCCAAACAAAGTATTTCGATCAATCCTGGTCTGTTCAAAGGCGATAACAATAAAGTCGTCGTTATCGATCACCACAGACGTGGTGAGGAATTCCCAGAGAATCCTATGCTGATCTATATTGAACCTTATGCTTCATCAACTAGTGAATTGATCACCGAGATGCTGGAATATCAGCCTAAAAATAAAAAAGCCATCGAGAAGATCGAAGCTACAGCCCTTTTGGCAGGAATTACTGTCGACACGAAGTCATTTTCTTTGCGGACTGGTACAAGAACTTTCGATGCAGCTAGTTATTTACGTTCAGTGGGTGCTGATGAAACGATCATTCAAAATGTCTTGAAAGAGAATATTGATTCATTTATTCAAAAGAGTCATTTGATTGAAACAATTACGATGGTCGGCGGCAATATGGCAGTTTGTTTTGGTGAAGAGGATAAGTCCTATGATCCAGTTATTGTTGCCCAAGCAGCGGATACATTGTTATCATTAGATAATGTTGAAGCATCGTTTGTCATTAGTAAACGTCCGGACGGTCGAGTAGGAATTTCGGCTCGTAGTTTAGGAAACATTAATGTACAAGTAATTATGGAGAAGCTTGGCGGTGGTGGACATTTGTCTGATGCCGCAACGCAAATTTCTGATTCAACGGTCGAGGAAGTTAAAAATCAATTGGTTGAAGTTTTAACGGACTCTAATAAGAAGAGCTAAGAGGAGGATCATATAAAATGAAAGTTATTTTCCTAGAAGATGTTAGAGGTAAAGGGAAGAAGGGTGAACTCAAGAACGTTGCTGATGGGTACGCTCAAAACTTTTTAATCAAAAATAATAAGGCAATTGAGGCTACTAAGGCTAATATGGCTGAATTAAAGGCTAAGCAAAATCGTGAAGCCAAGGATTACGAAGCTGAAAAGGCAGAAGCTAAAGTTTTGAAGACAAAAATCGAAGACGATAAAACAGTCGTTGAAATTTCAGCTAAAGCAGGAGCAGATGGTCGCTTATTTGGCTCAGTAACGACCAAAAAGATTGCTGAAGAAATGAATAATCAATATGGATTTAAAGTTGATAAACATAAGATGACCTTGAATGATGGCGTAAAGTCACTCGGATATATTAACGTCCCCGTTAAGTTATTCGATGGCGTTGAAGCTACCATTCGCGTTCATGTTGCTGAAAAGAAGTAGGATATAAATGAATAACGATATAACTTCAAGAATACCGCCCAATGATAAGGATGCTGAGCAAGCCGTATTAGGAGCGGTTTTTCTAAGTCAAGATGCCTTGATCGAGGCAATGGAATATGTTGAAGCAGAGGATTTTTATCAACATGCTAATCAGTTGATCTTTCAAGCGATGATGAATTTAAACGATCGTGAAGAACCGGTTGATGTCGTGACGGTTCAAAATGAATTAGATCGTTTGAATCAAATTGAAGACATTGGTGGAGTCAGTTACTTGGCTGAATTAGCCAGTGCTGTACCGACTGCTGCCAATACGACTTACTATGCCAAAATCGTCAAGGACAAATCGATTTTACGCCGTTTGATCAATGCTGCTACGGGTATCGTTCAACGGAGTTTTGAAGAAGATGACGATGTTGACAGTATCATCGATCAATCTGAAAAAGAGATTATGGATGTTTCTGAAAACAGAAATCACCAAGGCTTCCGTAAAATCTCTGATGTTGTAAAGTCATCCTTTGAAGAGATCGATAAGTTATATGATCAAGGCAGTGATGTGACGGGGCTTTCAACTGGTTACAAAGATCTTGATGATATGACCACTGGGTTACATAAAGATGAATTGATTATTTTAGCAGCTCGACCAGGTGTTGGTAAAACTGCTTTTGCATTGAATCTGGCACAAAATGCAGCCACTAAGTCTAATGCGACCGTAGCAATCTTCTCTTTGGAAATGGGTGCGGAGTCGTTAGTCAATCGTATGCTTTGTTCAGAAGGTAGTATTGATGCCAATTCCTTAAGAACAGGTAAGTTGGATGAAAACCAATGGAATAGCTTGGTTGTGGCGATGGGGAGTTTGTCACGGACGAATGTCTATATTGACGATACTCCTGGTACCAAAATGGCAGCCATTCGTTCAAAATGTCGAAGATTGCTTAAAGAGAGTGGTCATTTAGACTTAATTATCATCGATTATTTGCAACTGATCGAAGGTACTGGTCAAGAAAATAGACAACAAGAAGTTTCAGCCATTTCTCGTAGTTTGAAGAAATTGGCAAAAGAATTGCATGTTCCAATAATCGCTTTATCACAGCTTTCTCGTGGTGTTGAAGCGCGGCAAGATAAAAGACCAATGTTGTCAGATATCCGTGAATCTGGTTCAATTGAACAGGATGCTGATATCGTTGCTTTCCTTTATCGTGATGATTATTATCGTGACGAAGACGGCGATGACAATAATGGTGATCAAGAGGAACCAGAGGATCAAGATGTTGGTGAAGTTGAAGTAATTATCAGCAAGAACCGTTCAGGTCCTCGTGGAACAGCTAAGTTATTGTTCGTGAAATCTTATAATAAGTTTTCATCGATCGCAAATATTCCAGAAAATTAAATAGTGTAGGTGTAGAAGAGATATGACAACAGTTGTTGTAGTAGGTACTCAATGGGGCGACGAAGGTAAAGGTAAGATTACCGATTATTTTAGTGGTGAAGCAAATATTATTGCACGTTACCAAGGTGGAGATAATGCTGGACACACTTTAAATATCGATAACAATGTTTACAAGTTGAGATCTGTTCCATCAGGTATTTTGTATTCGGATAAAACTAGTGTTATTGGAAACGGCGTGGTTTTAAATCTTGAATCATTGCTTGAAGAATTGCATCGTTTGCATGAACAAGGTGTAGATACTACTAATTTGAAAATTTCTAACCGTGCACAGTTGATTTTGCCTTACCATATCGAATTAGATAAGCTCCAAGAAGCTGCTAAGGGCGATTCTAAGGTCGGAACAACTAATAGAGGTATTGGACCTGCTTATACTGACAAAGCTTCACGTGTGGGTATTAGAATGGCCGATATTCTTGATAAAGAATTATTCAAAGAACTGTTAACAGATAACCTTAAACAAAAGAATGAACTATTCACGAAGATCTATGGTGTTGAACCAATGAAATTCGATGATATTTTTGAAAAGTACTATCAATTTGGACAAGAATTAAAGGATCGTGTGATCGATACTTCAGCTTACTTGAATAGAGAATTAAAGAACGGTCAAAATGTTCTATTCGAAGGTGCTCAAGGAATCATGCTTGATATTGATCACGGAACTTACCCTTATGTAACTTCATCGAATCCTGCTGGTGGTGTCACAACTGGTGCCGGAGTTGGTGCTCCTTTGATCGACAATGTGATTGGCGTTGTTAAAGCTTATACATCACGTGTCGGTGCTGGTCCATTCCCAACAGAATTATCAAATGAAACTGGAGATTTCTTACGTGAAGCAGGCCACGAATATGGTACAGTTACTCACCGTCCTCGTCGTGTGGGCTGGTTGGATCTAGTCGTTTTGAAGCATTCATGTAACGTTTCTGGTGTAACGCATCTTTCACTGAACTGTTTGGACGTTTTAACTGGACTTAAAGAAATTAAAATCTGTACTGGTTATGACTTGAATGGCAAGATAATTGATGAATATCCTGCTAACTTGAATGTTTTGGACAAGTGCAAGCCTGTTTATAAGACATTCCCAGGTTGGACAGTTGATATTACTCAAAGTAAGAGTATCAATGACTTACCACAAGAAGCTAAAGATTATCTTGATTTCATCAAGGATCAATTAGGAGTTTCTTATGCAACTGTTTCAGTAGGCCCCGATAGAGAACAAACAATCGAAGTCGATGACGTTTGGGAAGCATAAAAAAGCATCCTCTTGTGGGATGCTTTTTTTTGCACAAATGAGTCTTATCCGCTTAAGAAAATGGTCAAGCTCTTTAATCGTAGCGTCTTTAACTGAAACATTACTCGTGTTATTGATTAAGTGTACATAGTATAGAATTGTTTTGGGACATTATTGTTTTCTCCATGTTTGATTAAGTTTCGTTGCTTAAATCTTAACGTGAGGACAGTGATGTTCTTTTTTATTTTCTAGAGACAAAAAAACTGGTATTGATTATTCATCAATACCAGAAAGTATAGAACCCCTTTATATTACTATTTCTAAATTAAAGGAGCTTAAAGAAAGGCAGTAAGTCCCAAGACTGTTAGAGTCACTCCTACTACAATTGAAGACCACATTGCCAGAGGAGCAAATGGAGATGTGTCCTTATTTGCGTTTTTCTTTAAATTTTTAAAGTAAAGAATTGTTATACATATTTGCCAGATGCCGATAACCAAAAATAAAATAGCTGCTATTATATCGATTTTGCTCATTATACTGTACCCCCCTAAAAATTGGATAATTGAAAATATAAACGCATTACTATGCCATTGATTTACTGAATTTATGAAGTTGTATTACTGAAACAAGGCAAGCAATTAAACTTATTATTACTACCAACATTAAAAGTATAGTCATCTGAGAGTTGGTAAATTCTGTGGAAGACCTGCCGGAAGCCAACATAGGCAAATCACTAATTAAATGAAGTATAACTACAAGTGATAGATTTTTTGTTTTTAAATATAAGGTTCCATAGAGAATCCCAGTTGCGAAGGCCAAAATGATTTGAGTTAAAATCAAAAGGAATGCTCCATGTTCAAAATTTACTATATGAGCAAAAGCAAAACCAATGCTACTAATTAAAACTGATAAAAATAGCTTGTTCCTTGTTAGTTTCAAACTCAACGGTATTAGAATTCCTCTATATATATACTCCTCACAAATTGCAATCATTAAGATAGTCATGAAACCTATAAGAATTGGACCTTTAATATGAAGCGTAAAAGGATTCTTTGTTAACAAAATTAAAACAATTGCCGGAATAGCATTAAGAAATTGACTCACCGGTCTTTTATATGAAAAGAAATTAACATTAACGTGCAACCAACTCTTATTTAAAATAATAAATAGAATCAAAACAATTACATCGCACGTTATTTTTTGATAATTTTTTGGTTCCCAAATAATTAACGATGGAACTAATAAAAGAGCAAGTGGCAACAAAATAAAAGATGTAAAAAATTTCCCTATATTTTTTGACATGATTCTTTTTTTACACTTTCAGCTGCAGATTTTAACTAGAAAACCATTTTCCTTCCGGAACCAAATTATAGTGCTTTTTTAATTGCTTTTTTCGTTAGAAATGATGCCATTTTGAAAATTGATAAAGCGGCTACGGTTGCGATCAAAAGTCATGGTGTAGTAGTAAGTATTATTTTTATTCAACTGTTTAATATAGACTCTGGTATAGCGTGGTACATCAGAGATTTGATAGCCCACGATACTGGAATTACTGATTCGAGCATTAGAATTTTTAGCCAATTCGTACAAACCATTGTTGCTCCTATTAGGATTCAGTCCCAAGTTAAGTGAAATTTGGTTGAAATTGCCAGGTTCATTAGCACTGGTAGCTGTTAAGTTAGAATTGATGATAGCTGTTTTTAGACGTTGTAAAAAGGCCTTCGCTTGATCATTACCGGTATTTCCTAGTTCCACATTTTCTAAGACAAATTGAGGTGGATACTTATTCGACTTGGTGTTGAGATATTTGGCTGAGGTGATTGCATCGTCTTTATAGTAGAGCCGGTAACGATAACTGACGATATTTTTGGTGTCGTCATAACGGTTGCAGCTGATCGTGATATATTTTCCCGTAATATCTTTACCGAAATTCAGTAAGGTCATCTTGGCGATATAGCGGTGTGGCTTAGCATTGACCTGTTTAAGTAAACTTTTCTCTTGATCATTGGATAAAAATGACAACTCTTTCGTATTATCATAGTCATCATTGATAGTCGAAACGAGATTGACAGCCTGTTGTTTAGCTTTGGTCATATCGCCGTCGTCAATATTGACAGCTTTAGGTGCGATATCTTCATCGATATTATTTGGATTGACGATCAAAGAAAAGGGTATCGTGATAGAGGCAATACCATCAACGGTCTTATCTTTGATTTTACCTAGATTAAGGGCATATGCGGAGACGATCATTATCAATAAGAGCAGAATAATGATCCATTTAGTATATTTTTTGTTTAATTTTTTCAAAATTTCCACCCTTTATTTGCAGGATAATTTACTATTATAATAACAAGATGAACTAGATATTTGGGGAAAATCATGAAAGATAAGAAAGATTTAAAAAGTAAGACGAAATCAGAACGCTACTTGATGCATGGTGCTGGCGTAGTTGCAATCATAACTGCCGTCATCTTTTTTATCATGTTGTCTCGTGGCGTGGTCAATGCTGTAGTAACTTCAAAAATATCTAGTCAGTATCAAGATAAAGAGTTAGAAGTTTTGAAGACAGACTTGAATTACAAATCATTGGACTTTATCGGCAAATTGATCGATGTCAGCAATGGTTACGTAATTACTAAGAGTAATGTTCAAAAGTATCAAGAATTGGAAGGTTATATTCAAGCACGTAAGGACCGTTCTAAGGCTGTTGGCAAGCTATACGATGGCAAGAGCAATTATCGAGATGACGTTACTAGTCAAAAAATCAATGACTTAGATAAAACACTTTTAAAAGAGAAGAATCAAGATGTCTATCAAAAATTACGTAATGATTTGGATATGATTCAAATTTGGTTCGAGCAGACGCAAGACGCGGATAAATATTTAGATAAAACGTGGCAAGCTTTTAACGAAAAGAACAGTAGCTTAAGCTTTAAGAAAATTTCCATGGTCAATACTTACTACAAGCTGATCAAGAATAAAACCATTAAGAATCGTTGGAGTGAGGCTGTCACGAAGATGGATGATTATTTCTCCAGTCACAAGGGCGACAGTTCGAAAGTTACGGCGATTAAGCAAGAGTTAGCTGCCTTACGAAATGCCCCATTAACAGAAAAGTATACTCCCGCTAATGTCGATATCGTTTCCAGCTTAAATTCAACAACTGGAGCCTCTGATGTCTTAACACAGGCAGGAATCACTGGAAAATATGTTTTGTACTACAACTCCAGCAAGAATACTCTAGCCTTGATGACACGGGTGAGCGGCAAATACGTGGCTGAAGACGGTACTTTTAATGTCACAAGTTCGCAAGTCAGTTCTGGCAAATATACTGTTAAAAAATTGGTCAATGCTGGCGGTTCAGATGCAATTATTACGGATAGCAGCAACAGCAATTTCGGTGAGTATGTATCTAATGCCAGTGACAGTAGTTTAGATTCGATGAATGTCTCTGATCCAGAGAACAGTACAGCTGATTTCAATTCCGCTACACCAGTCTTTTGGTTCAAGAACAACGCGAACTTGAGTACCTCGATCTACTTTGGCGATAGTTCAACGATTGGTTTCATTTATGCAGGTGGAACAAGTTATAACAATGGTATGCAAATTAGTTCATCAGACTTGTCTAATTTGATGTCACAAGTATCTTCTGGAATAACATTCTATGTCAATTAGGGGCTAATTATGCGTAAGAAAAATATGGAACACAGAGCAATTAAAAAAAGAAAAAAATGGCCGTGGATATTATTAACGATCGTAGTTTTGATTGTATTAAGTATCGGTGGTTTTTGGTGGAAGTACGGTTATGATATTCGGAATACGATAGCTGACGGCTACTCTTATAGCCAAGGTTTGAAGAAATCAGATTTTTATCCTAAGAATTCTACCGTTATATATGACCGTAACGGTAAAGTGTTGAAGAAGCTGTCTCAATCGAGTTCCAATTATACACCGATAAATGAAATTAACCCTAAAATTCGGAAAGGCCTTGTGGCTGTTGAAGATCAACGCTTTTATACTCATCATGGAGTCGATCTATACGGAGTTATGCGCTCGACAGTTTCCACATTATTGCATCATCGAACCGAGGGTGGTTCTACTTTGACCCAACAGCTGGTTAAGAATGTTATTTTGCAAGATCAATCGCAGAATTTAACTCGTAAGTTAAAGGAAATGGTTATTGCTCAGCAACTCGAGAAAAAGTTTACTAAGAATCAAATCCTGGAGTTCTATATCAATGATGTTTACATGGGCCATGGTTCTTATGGTTTCAGTGCGGCTTCAGATTATTATTTTTCCCAGAAGCAGAGTGATTTATCAATTGATAAATTGGCTGTGCTAGTTGGGATACCGAACAACCCAGTTTACTATGATCCGGTAGCGAACCCGCAACGGGCTGTAAAACGCCGAAACATGATTTTATATATTTTCTATCAGCAAGGTTTGATTTCTAAAAAGGTTTATCAGACGGCCCGAACTAAACCTTTAGGCTTGAAAATCAATCAAAAGAAGTATGATAATGACGTTTCCAATAACTATGCACTCAGTTATGCAGTTTATAATGCGACTGAAGAATTGATGAAGTCTGCTGGCTTCACTATGCGTTATGACTTTAAGGATGAAGCAGACCGTAACGCTTATAACACTCAATATCAACAAGCCTTCGAACGGGCAAGAGGTCAGTTGATGGATGGCGGTTATCGGATTCATACGACCATCGATGAAACCGTCCAAAATAAAATTGAGGAATTGGTCAACAATACTTATAAGTCATATACAGGACGAGACGCTCATGGTAAGTTAACGCCGCAGGTTTCCAGTACCGTGATCGATAATAAGACTGGTGACGTTATAGCGATAGTTGGTGGACGGACTACTACAGGCGACCAAGTTAATCGTGCAATTTCTGGATACCGTCAACCTGGATCGACGGCTAAGCCTTTAATTGCCTATGCACCAGCTTTTGAAAGAGGATATCTACCTCAAAGTACTGTAACTGATTCAGCAGTCGGAACCCCAACGGTTCATAACTGGTACAGTGGTTATACTGGCAGCAATACTTTACGACACGCTTTGGAGAACTCAATCAATACGATTGCTTACAAGTTAGCAGCGTCAGATACTAAACACACTTACTATGATGATTTAGTTAAGATGGAATTTGCCCGACTTTCACCAGCTCAAAAGACTGATCCACGTCTAGCTATTGGTTCCTTTACTTACGGAACAACGACTACGGAAATGGCCTCGGCTTATAGTTCTTTTGCTCGAGGCGGAAAGTTTATTCACCCAAGTAATTTGTCGAGTATTTATGATAGCGAAAACGACCGTTATATTTATCAAAACACTCATATGGGGACTAAAGTTTACACGAAGAATGCTAGTTATATGATGTTGAATACCATGCAATCAGTGATTACTGATGGTCTAGGTAAGGCGGCGGCTTTAGATAACTATAAATATACGGCCGGTAAAACTGGTACGACTGATGATACGAAGGATTCATATTTTGTTGGTATGACGCCTAACTTTACGATTGCCAATTGGACTGGTCACGACATCCCTTCAACTTTGACCCAAGGCGAAAATGATTTAACAATGCAAGCCTTTAAGGCAGAAGGACAATATCTAGTCGATTACACGAAACAAAAAGACCAAAACTTTAGTAAGCCCAATACGATCAAGGTTAGTGGCAGTAACTTATATGTCAATAAGAGCAATGATAAACCAAGCATTCAAGATATTATTGATAATGATTTTTCTAAGTACAATACTGACCAAGAACAAAAGAATACTAATCGCTTGTATAATCTCGATTATCGGATCATCTATCACTTAACTAAGAAAGAAGAATTCAAGCGTGAAGGTAAAGTTAGAAAGGCAATTGACAAGTATAACGAGTCTCCAATCACGAAAGAATCCGAATACAATAAGAAATTAAGTGAATTACAAAAGATTCGTTATCTCAATGCTAACGTTAAACGTCAAAGTGCTAAGAATAGTTTCAATAAGCAGATCTTAGATCTTCAGAAAGCCTTAAATATGAGTCAAGCAATGTTCCAAGCAGCTAAGGATAACAAGGAAATTGCCAAGTACGAAGCCGAAAAAGAAGCTATCGAAGCTCAACGTTCGCAAAAACGTCAGGCAATGGTTGATAAATTGATGCCTCAGTACGAGTCACAGCTAGAAAAGGTTAAAGATGCTTACAAGAATGATGATTCTGATAAGGAAGATCAAAAGCAGAAGCTAGTTGATATTATGAATGAAATTAGAAGTTATGGTGGTAGTGTTCCAGACGTCAAGATCGACAGCAATGGTAACTCCACGACTTCAAGTTCCACAACTAGTTCAAGCAGCAGCAATTAAAAATGTTAATAACGACAAAAAAAGCTTCTGATTATAAAATCAGAGGCTTTTTTTAAAGATTATTGACTAATTTCGTCAGTATCATTTTGATTACGTTTAGCAATTGCTGGTAAGATCAAACCAAGTAAGATCAAAGCAATTGGGGTAATGATATTAAGCGCTAATTGGAACCACCATGATGATGGATCTTGAGCCATGTTCATCTTTGGCACCATACCTAGAATACATGCAAAAGCAGTTAGGAAAAAGGCCCAGAGACCAAAACCGAAGCCGACATATTTGTTCTTAACGAACATGTAGTCTGACTTGTACTTATCTAATTGTCTTGAAAGCATCATATAAGCTAAGAAGACCCAGAGGTAACGCATTGGCATAACGATTGAGTTAAGATTCAATAGCCAATTGTACAAATCATTCATACCATTGATACCTAAAGCTGGTACAATGATCAAAATTGAAACGAGGATAGCTGTCATCTTGTAACCATTGATAGCTACACCACGTTTGTTTTTCTTCAAGAGACTCTTAGGGATGAACTTCTTATCAGCATCACCTAAAAGCATTCTCAATGGGGCATCGATCGAAATAGCTAATGCAGCAGCAGAGGCAATCGTATTGGTAATAGCGAACGCCCAGACGAAGAGATTACCAACATGGAAACTGTTACCTAAGAATTGGAAAGCTTGGTAAGCACCATTGGCCATCAAGTCGGCAGGAATATGGTTCGAGTTGACGATCATACCGATTGCAAAGGAACCAAGCACGGCAGAAACGGCCACCATGACGGCTAAGATGATCATACCTAGTGGGAATTCCTTGGAAGCATTCTTAGTTTTATTAACGTATGGCGAGATCTTTTCTGAACCACCAACGGCGAAGACTAACATTGAAATTGTTGTAAAGTATTGAAAATCAAATTTTGGTATATATGTATGAATATCAGTCATGTTTGGTGTAGCGATTTGGACATGAGTGATAAAAGGAGCACTGATACCTAAGATAATGAATAATATCGACATCGTGAACATCGCGATCCCGGCAATACTACCAAGATTATTCAAGGTTGTAGTTCCTTTAGTGGCTAACCAGACAAAGGCTAAGAATATGATCAAACTAGCACCTTGAACTACTAATGGTGAACTAGTCTTGATGAAAGATCCGTTACCCTTGAATAGCCAACTCAAACTGACCATGATGATTTGTGGCTTTTGAGCTAAATAAGGAACATGCACGACCCAGTAAGTCCAAGCAGCAAAGTAAGCCAACTTGTTGTTAGATAAAGCTTTGACCCAGGAACTAACTCCCCCGCCAGCTTCTTGAAAGGCTGATCCTAGTTGTCCGACCATTAAAGTGTATGGTACGAAGTATAGAACCATGATCAAAATCCAAGATGTTACAACTGCTAGACCTTGGTTGGCAAAGTTATTGATAACATTATTAAGACCCCAAACAGTGGTAAAGCCCAAGAGAGCAATGTTCCACCATCTAAACGTCTTTGCATTATTTGCATCTGACATTATAAAATCCTCCTACGGGAGATGATTATACAGGAAAATGTCAGCAAAAACTTCCAAATAATGAGATAGATTTTTCAATATATCTAACTTTATATTTTAATAAATGTTTTTTAATCAAATTGACAGACGGCAACAAAAAATTATACTTTAATAATACGGCTGATCGACGAAAAATTTTTCATCAGACAGATTAAGCTGTATAATTGCATTCTATCTACTATAATGTAGAGAGAGTTTGGTTGAATTGTAGATAGCAAATAAATCGGAGTTTATTTATGGATAATAATAAAAATAATATGTCGCGTGAAGGACGCAAGAGGACACGTAATAGTGCCTTAGCTTCTGATAATGGCGGCAATGTCAAACGCCCATTTTTAAAAATCTTAGGATTAGTATTTCTAGTTATGATTTTTGTAACGGGCGCCTATGGCTTTAGACTTTATGCTCAAACGCAAAATTCATTGGGCAAAACTTATAAGGCTTTGGACGGAAAAAGTGTCTCTACGAAGATCAACAATAAAAAGCCAGTTTCAATTTTGTTACTGGGTGTTGATACAACCGATAATGGTGTTCGTGATAATGAAAAAGATTATCATGGAAATTCCGACACAATGATCGTTGTAACGGTTAATCCTAAGACGAATAAGACAACGATGATGTCCGTGCCTAGAGATTCGATGGCACAAATTTGGAAGAGCAGTACTAATAATACGAAGAAGATTCAAAAGATCAACTCAGCTTATGATATCGGTAATGAGGAAGCTGCTGTGGCAACCACTGAGAAGTTCTTGAACATACCGATCGATTATTATGTTAAAGTTGACTTTAATTCATTGACTCAAATCGTTAATGCGGTTGGTGGTGTCGATGTTGATGTACCATTTAGTTTCTCATACGGAGATACTGGTCAAAAGGAATCACATTTCAAGAAGGGTAAAATGCATTTAAATGGTAAGCAAGCTCTTGATTATTCAAGAATGCGTTATGAAGACCCTCAAGGTGATTACGGTCGACAATTGCGACAACGTCAGGTTATTACAGCCATTATTAAGAGTGCTGCTAGTGCCAAGACATTTACACGTTATCAAAAGGTATTGGATAGTATTTCGAGTTCGATGACAACTAATTTGAGTTTCAACGATATGCAATCAATGTTCTTGAATTATCGTGGTGCCGCTAAGAGTATCGGTTCAGATCATGTTCAAGGATATGGTTCCATGATCGATGGTTCTTCTTATGAAGTGATTCCTACCAAAGAATTACGTCGGGCATCTAATAAGTTAAGAAAGCAACTAGGATTACCAGAAGAACAATTGAATAATGAAGAAACTAAGTTAAATACATTGAATGAAGAACGTGGCTTCTCATTTGACAGTCAGAACCAAAATCAAAACTATACAATTTTTACCAGTAACGAAACGTCTGAATAAGAATAATAGTTCAACTAAAGGCTGAGACAATAGTTTCAGCCTTTTTTTAAGGAGATAAATATGAGTGTTTTAGAAGTACATGACTTAACGCAACAATTTGTAGATAAAAAATTGTATGATTCAGCCAATTTACAAGTTAATAAGGAAGATCACCTAGGGATCATCGGTCAAAATGGAGTCGGGAAGTCGACTTTTATCAAAATCTTGACGGGACAAATTGAACCTGATGAGGGTAAAATCTCTTGGAAGAAACATCTGACGATTGGTTACTTGGATCAACAAGCAAAATTAGCCCCAGGTTTAACCATCTATGAATATTTGAAGACCGCTTTTTCAAAGTTATATGAAACAAGTGACAAGCTCAACGATATCTATATGAATGATCCGACTGACGAAGACTTAGAAAAGGCGGGGAAACTTCAGGAGATCTTAGACGCCAACGATTTCTACGAATTGGACACGAAGATTCAACAAGTAGCTACTGGTTTAGGACTAGATGCGATCGGTTATGATCACGATGTTTCTAAACTTAGTGGTGGGCAGCGTTCAAAGATCATCTTAGCCAAGATTTTGTTGGAACAACCAGATATGATCCTCTTAGATGAGCCCACCAATTATTTGGATACGAATCATATTGACTGGTTAGCTGATTATTTGAATAACTTTGCCGGAGCCTTTATCGTTATTTCTCACGATTATGGTTTCTTAGACCGTATCATCAACTGTGTAGCTGACTTTGAGTTCGGTAAGATCACCAAATATACAGGATCACTGAAACAAGCTCTCAAGCAAAAAGCCGCTAATCAGGAAACTTATATGAAGGCTTACGTCAAGCAACAAGAACAGATCTCAAAGACAAAGGCTTATATTAGAAAGTTCAAAGCCGGTTCTCGGTCTAAGAGTGCTAAGAGTAGAGAAAAGCAGTTAGCTCATATGGATGTCTTGACACCTCCAGGGAATAAGACTGCCGCGAGCTTTGGCTTTCCATACAATGAAGTGCCAAGTTCGAGGATGCTTTTGGAAGTAAATGACTTAAAAGTCGGTTATGATGGCCAAGCTTTGTTTGATAAGGCCTTGAATTTCTCGATTGTTAGTGGTGAAAAAATGGTCATTAAGGGATTCAACGGTATCGGTAAGTCAACCTTGATCAAGACTTTATTAGGTATTATTCCACCAATTGAAGGTAATTTTGACTTTTCAGAGACGGTCAAAGTAGGCTATTTCAAGCAAGACTTAGTGTGGAAGAATAATCTGGAGTCTCCATTTAAGTATATTAGTGATGAGCACCCCGATCGGGATGGTAAAGAAGTTAGACGAGTATTAGCTCGAACAGGATTGACTAATCAGCAGATCATGTCAGAAATGCGGTCTTTGTCTGGTGGTGAACAAACTAAGGTGAAGATTGCGGACTTGATGTTTGATAACACCAACTTTCTCTTTATGGATGAGCCAACTAATCATCTGGATGATGAATCAAAGGCGGCTTTGAGAAAGGGTCTGAGAAACTACGATGGTTCAATGATTCTAGTTACCCATGAAGAGGATTTCTATAGTAGCGATTGGATCGATAAGGTCTTAGATATCGAGAAAATCAAAGAAAATTAATTGTTTTCAAAAAAAGTATGAAAAAGTACTTGCATTGGTTTGCCATTAACGGTAAGATATTATCTGTTGTCACGACGAGTCAACAACGGCAAGCATTCAATTGAAAAAACGATTGAAAGTTTGCAATAATTATTTTCAATAAGCTCTTGACATTATATGTTAAACTTGT